>DASXZC010000563.1:0-13679 GCA_036502165.1 Bryobacteraceae bacterium | reverse complement strand
CCTCGCCGGAGTGCAAGCCCTCGTCAATCAGAACGCCGGCGGAGCGCAAGGCAATCCGAATCCCGTCTACTACAACATGGCCGCGATCCACGGCACCTGCAATTCGAGCGACGGCAACGCCGCCGATTCGAGCTGCATCTTCTACAACATCACCGAAGGCGACAACTCGGTGAACTGCTCCGGCACCACCGGATGCTTCGGCGCAACCGCCGCCCCCGTATCCAATGGACGCCACCACGCATCAGCCCCCGCCGACGGCGCCTTATCGCTTTCGAACGGCGACTACGCTCCTGCTTACCAGGCCACCCGCGGCTGGAACTTCGCCACCGGGATCGGATCCATCAACGCCTACAACCTGGTCATGAACTGGAACCAATAGGCGCCCTGAAGTTTTCGAACAGGCGACACGATAGACTAGGAAAGATTGACTCCTCGAACAGCAATCGATCCCTTTCTGATGACGGTGCCCGTTGCCGGCTAGTCTTTCTATCGTCATACCCGCTTATAACGAAGAACGGCGCCTGCCTCCGACTCTCGACCGTATCCTTGCGTATTTGAAGACGGCGACGGACTTCCCGGATTGGGAAGTCCTCGTTGTTAATGACGGCTCGCGCGACCGCACTGCCGATGTCGTCAAACGCTACGCCTCGCAGGACGGTCGCATCCGCCTTCTCGAAAATCCCGGCAATCGGGGCAAAGGATACGCTGTCCGCAACGGGATGCTCGCCTCCGTTAAGGATTGGGCGCTGATCACCGATGCGGATCTATCGGCTCCGATCGAAGAACTGACTCGGCTCACCGATGCAGTCGAGGCTCAATCCGCCGCCGTCGCCATCGGATCGCGAGCGATCGACCGGAGCTTAGTTTCAGTGCATCAAGCGCCGTTCCGCGAATTCTCCGGCCGTTTTTTCAATCTGGTGATGCGGGTCGTGACAGGGCTGCCATTTCGCGACACGCAATGCGGATTCAAGCTCTTCCGGCACGATGCCGCGCAGGCCATCTTCAAGCGCCAAATCACCGATGGTTTCGGCTTCGACGTCGAGGATCTCATGATCGCGCGGACCCTCGGGTTCAAGGCCATCGAAGTCGGCGTCCGCTGGGCGAATGTCGAAGGAACCAAGGTCAGCCTGATGTCTGGACTGCGTTCGTTCTCGGATGTTCTGCTGGTGCGCTGGTATCAGTTGACGGGCCGCTACCGCTAAGCAGCCGCGCCGCTTCCCTCAGCGTATTCACGACCGCATCCGGCCGCGCGTTCGGTTCATGCTCACGTCCATAACCTGTCCGAACCAGGATCGTCCGTGCCCCGATCGCACGGCCGAATTCGATGTCCGAAGTCTTGTCGCCGATCACGACCGCCTCGGCGAGGTTGAATCCAAATTCCTTCGATGCCTGCTCAGCCAGCTCCGTCAGCGGCTTCCGGCAGCCGCAATGCTCGGCTGGCGAGTGCGGGCAGTAATAGATAGCTGCAATCTCGACGCCTTGAGCAGCCAGCCGCCGCCGCAACTCCGCGTGGATCGCTTCCACTTCCTCGACTGTCACGAGTCCGCGCCCGACGCCGGATTGATTGGAGATTACGATCAGGCCGAATCCGCCGGCCGCAAGCATCCGCAATCCTTCGACCGCATCCGGCAGCAGTTCCAGTTGATCGATGGACTTCAGATAGTGCTTCTCGACGACGATGGTTCCATCGCGGTCGAGCAACGCGCACCTTCGCACTATTTTTCTTCCATGAAGTAGTAGGCGATCATATGGCAGACGATCAGATGCGCGTCCTCGATGCGGCCCATATGCGGCTCGGGAGCGTGGATGTTCAACTGCGCCAATTTGCCCAATTTTCCGCCATCGCGGCCGGTCAATGAGATCGTGCGGCATCCGATTGAATTGGCGTACTCCATCGCCTCGATCACGTTCCGCGAGTTGCCGGATCCGCTAATCGCCAGGAACACATCGCCAGTCCTTGCGAAATTCTTCAACTGCTCCGTGAACACGGCGTCATACGAGACGTCGTTTGAATAGGCGGTAATCGTCGCCAAATTGTCGGTCAGCGCCGTGATGCGGAACCGCCGATCGCGCTGGTAGCTCGCGCCTTTCAATACATCGCAAACGAAGTGCGAAGCCGTGCTGGCGCTGCCGCCGTTGCCGGCCGTGAAGATCGCGTTATGCTTCTCACGCGCCTCGGCGAACCAATCGATCGCGGTATCGACCTGCTCGAGATCGAGCTGGTCGAGCGTCTCATGCAACTGCTTCCGATAGGTCGTGGTGAATGCGGACGCGCGTCCGATGGTGGGCATCATAAGGATGCCTTCAGGATAACGCACGCCCTCTTCAATGCGTCATCGCGTAGATCAAGTAGTTGATGCCATAGCGATACGCCAACGCCGTCATCTCGGCTGGATAGTACGGCACGTCGGCGAACTCCCAACCGTCGCCGAAATCGGTGTCGAAGTTCACCGCTATGACCATCCGCTGCTTCTTGTCATACATCGCACGCCACGCCGGAGCCGTTCCCTCCGGCTGCACAATCTGCGTCTCGCCGCCACCTCCCCGGCGCAAATGCCGCGAGCCCGGAATGAACGTCCGGTCCTTTTCCGTGATGCTGTAGAGGACGTGCATAACGGAATCCGATTCGCCGATGTCGGAGATCGGTTGGCCCGGCAGCACGCGTTCCATCGTCTCGCGGAACATCTCCCATTGATCCGCTCCCCAAAAATCATCGACTACGAGGAATCCGCCGCGCATCAGATACTCGCGCAGCCGCAGACATTCGCGATCGCTCAAATCCCACCAACCGGTCTGCGTTGCGTAGATCCACGGATAGTCGAACAGGTGCTCATCGAGCAGTCCCAAGTGCCGCGGATCCCCAGCGTCAATTCTCGTCAGACGGCTCACACCCGAAGTGAAATGATTATCCGCCGCGGGCCAATCGACGATCCACCAACCCGTTCCCGTACCCATGCGCGAAGAATGACCCCAGCGTCGATGGAACTGCGGAAGGTCGTTATACTCGAGCCGTATGAAGTGGAACTCGGCCGCACGCGGAGTGGGAAGTTCGTCGTCCCGTTGGGCGTAGGCGGCACAAGCCATCACAATGCCCATTGCGAGAGCCGCTTTCGTCATGGCTGCCGCCGATCCCATCGATGGGCTCGCAACGCGGTGAGCACCGCCGCATCGAGCGGTCCGGCTTCGCTCGCGGCTACGTTTGCTTCGACATGACGCAGGCGCCGCATGCCGGGAATGACGGTCGCGACATCCGGATTGCTGAGGACGAACCGCAGCGCCATGTCCGCCAGCGTCGACCCCTCAGGAACCAACGTCCGTAAAGCCTCAACACGGCCGAGCGTGGCCTTCAAATTATCGGCATTGAAATACAGGTTTCGCCAGTCTCCTGACGGCCAAGTAAAGTCGGCCGTCAGTGTTCCCGTCAACGATCCTTCGTCGAGCGGGACGCGTGCGATTACCGCGACATTCGCAGCCCGGCACGCAGGATACAATTCGTCCTCGGGATTCTGATCGAAGATGTTGTAGACAACCTGCACAGAATCGACCACCCCCGCGCGGACCGCCTCGATTCCATTCCAAGGCTCCCACCGATTGAGGCTGATGCCGACGGCACGAACTTTCCCGCTTTGGCGAAGCTTCTCAATCGCCGGCACGAACCGCTCGTCCTGAAGCCACTCGTCGCTCCACGTGTGCAACTGGATCAGGTCGAGCACCGGCAGCCCTGTATTCGCGAGGCTTCGATCGACGTATTCGTCGATGTACTCAGGCGGATAACAATCGTCGAGCGTGAACTCCGGACGCGCCGGCCACTTGCGATTCTTTGGCGGAATCTTCGTCGCGGCATAGAGCCGCTCGCTCGGATGCGATCGGAAAATCTGGCCCAGCAAACGTTCGCTGTGCCCTTCTCCATACGCCCAAGCCGTGTCGAAGAAGGTGCAACCGAGCTCGACCGCCCGCTCGAGCGACTGCAGCGATTCCTGGTCGTCCGAGCCGGTCCAGCCGGCCATGCCCCACATCCCGTAGCCGAGTTCTGAAACCTGCCATCCGGTGCGGCCAAACGTGCGAGTGTTCATGGCTCTCTCTCACAGATCGGGCGTCGTGGCGAGACGTTCGAGGTACGCTCCATAAGGCGAATTTGGATAGGCTTTCGAGCAAGTCAACAGATGCGAACGGTCGATAAAGCCCATGCGGAACGCCGTCTCTTCCAGGCTTCCGATCTTCAGGCCTTGCCGTTCTTCGATGGCTTGTATGAAGTTCGCGGCCTGCAACAGAGATTCGAATGTCCCGGTGTCGAGCCACGCAAATCCGCGGCCCATTTTCGATACTCGCAACTGGCGGCGCTCGAGATAGACGTTGTTCAAACCGGTGATTTCCAGCTCGCCTCGATCCGACGGCTTCAGTTGCGCCGCATAACGCGGAGCATGCGAATCGTAGAAATACAGTCCAACGACTGCATAATTCGATTTTGGAAGATTCGGTTTTTCTTCAATAGACAGTGCATTTCCATTGGCATCGAATTCGACTACTCCGTAACGTTCGGGGTCGTTGACCCAATAGCCGAATACCGTCGCGCCTTCCTCGGCGTCGCCTGCGTCGCGTAGAAATTCTGGCAGTCCGTGTCCATAGAAAATGTTGTCGCCGAGCACCAGCGCAGACGGCGAGCCAGCCAGGAAATCTTCAGCCAGGATCAGGGCCTGCGCAAGTCCCTCCGGCTTCGGTTGGACTTTGTATTGGATCCGTATGCCCACTTGCGATCCGTCCCCTAGCAGCCGTTGGTATTGCGGCAGGTCGAGCGGCGTCGATATGACCAGCACTTCTCGCACACCGGCCAGCATCAGCGTCGACAACGGATAGTACACCATCGGCTTGTCGTAAACCGGCAGTAGCTGTTTGCTGATGACCGACGTGGCCGGACGCAGGCGCGTCGCCGACCCGCCTGCGAGAAGAATACCTTTTCGTTGCTGCATTTTGACCTTCCTCATTATAGCTATCGACTTTTCAGCAAACTTTCAGCCTTCACGGCGATACTAAGAGACGCGGTATCGAATATTGATGCGGATTCTCGTGGTCGAAGACGACAAAGATGTCGCCGGTTACATCCGGCGCGAACTCGAAGATGAGGGCAACCTCGTCACCGTTTGCCACGATGGCGCCTCGGGATTGCGCGCCGCTGAACTCACCGCCTTCGACATCATCATTCTCGACGTCATGCTTCCTTTCATGGACGGCCTCGAAGTTACTCGCCGGCTGCGGAGCGAGAAAATCAACACGCCCATTCTCCTGCTCACGGCGCGAGATGCGCCTGAGGAGATCGTTCGCGGATTGGATTCCGGCGCCGACGATTACCTCACAAAACCGTTCTCCTTCGATGTCCTCCTCGCTCGCATCCGTGTGCGGACTCGCGCTGCTCATCCTTCCGGTCAACGTCTACGCTACGCCGATCTCACGCTCGATCTCGAGAAGCGCGAAGCATGGCGCGCGAAACGGCAAATCGCGCTGACGCGAACCGAGTTTTCGATTCTCGAATGCCTCATGCGCGCAGCCGGACGCGTCGTGCCCCGCGACAGTCTCATCGAGGAAGTCTGGGGCGAACGCGACGTCACCTATAACAACCTCGAAGTCTTCATACGCTTCCTGCGCGCCAAGATCGACGGTGACGCGCCGGCCGCGAAACTCATCCAAACCGAGCGAGGCGTCGGCTACAGCTTGCGGAGCGCGGAATGATGAACGTCCGCTCGCTGCGCTTCCGGCTCGCTGTCTGGTACTTCAGCACCGTGGCGGCGATCTGCCTGCTCGCCGGCGGCGGTTACTGGTTCACCATCCAACGCGCTCTCGGTCACGCCCTCGACCAGGGACTGCGTTTCCGAATGATGGGACTGCATCAGTTCATCGAAGAGATGGATCCCACCGGCATCGGCGAGATCGCCACAAAACTCAGCGAGACTTCGGAGCTCGCCGAACTCTACGAAGTGTTCGATGAGAACGGCACGCTCATTGTCCAATCGACAGGACTTGAACGGCACCACGTGCGCAACCATCCGCCGCCGAATCTCGGATCCGAAATGCGTTTCGAATCCGGCGGGACGCACGATTTCGAATTGCGCCTCGCCTGGCAACAAGTGAATGTCGGAGGGCGAACGCTCATCCTCGGTGTCGCAGATCCGCAGCGAAAATACGAAGGCGTCTTACACGCCCTCAACTCGATCCTACTGCTGTCGGCGCCACTCATCATCGGCCTCGCCACGATCAGCGGTGTATGGCTCGGGCGCCGAGCGCTCGAACCTGTCAAACGCATCGCCGACGATGCTCGATCCATTACTGAAACCAACCTTTCCGCGCGACTCGCTGTACCTGATTCACAGGACGAGTTGCAGCAGTTATCCGAAACGTTGAACGAGATGCTCGACCGCATCGAGCAATCGTTCACTCGCACCAAACAGTTCACCGCCGACGCCTCGCATGAACTGCGAGCGCCGATGACTCTCATCCATACCGCCGCGCAATTCTCGCTGCGCAAGGAACGCAGCCGCGAGGAACTCGTCGACAGCATGCGCAAAATCCTGCGCGAATCGAAGCGGACGTCCGCTTTGATCAATGACCTCCTCGTACTTGCACGTGGCGACTCGGGCCGGGACACGGTCGAGTTGAAGTCGATCGATGTCGTTCCGCTGCTCCGCGACTTGAGCGAGCAGGCTGCAGGCGTTGCGGCAGCAAAGGATCTTCGACTCACTCTTCACCTCCCCATCCAACCCTTGACCGTCAGAGGAGAGGAGGCAAAACTGCAGCAACTGCTTTTGATCCTCCTCGACAACGCGATCAAATACACACCCTCCGGCGGCAGCGTCGAGATCGCCGGAACAGAAGATGACAAGAACGTTTCGATCATCTTCACCGATACCGGCGTCGGCATCGCCGCTGACGACCTGCCTCGCATCTTCGAGCGATTCTGGAGAGCCGACAAAGTACGCTCCCGCGACGCCGGCGGCACTGGCCTCGGACTCGCGATCGCCAAACAAATCGCCGCCGAACATGGGGCGGCGCTGAACGTTGAAAGCGAAGCCGGCCGCGGTTCCGTGTTTACGCTGCGCTTCCCGAAGTCCGACGGTTGAGCAGATGCGGCATCGCGAGCCAGGCGAGCCGAATGCCGAGGATCAACACGGCCGCGAGCGCGAACCACTCGCCGGCGAGCATAGACGAGAACGATGAACCGGAGCCGCCGGCCTGGATGTAATCCAATTGATAACGCGACTGCAGATAGTTCCGATTCTGCGCCGACACGCGTATGTCGGGATCCGCGGGGGCGAGGCAATTCACGAGATAAGCCGCGATCGGACTCTCATGATGATTCTCGAAAACGAGCGTGCGGTGAGATCCTCCTAGCGGCAGGTTCGCCGTCAACGAGATTTGAATTTCTCCTAGTCCATCTTTCATTTCCTGCATCGATGGGAACTGGCTCGAGATCAACTGCAGCGGCACGCGCTCGCCATCCACATTGAGCGACAGATCCTGCATCACGTGTCCAACGTACGCTCGCTGCTCAGATGCCGCAATGATTCCATCCCCGTTCGTGTCGATCGTCTTGAGCACGTAGGGAAGCACGGCGACGCCCGGAGTCAGCCGGATGTCCGCACGTACGCGATCCTTTTCGATCGAGAACAGCGTGGCTTGCAAGTACTCGTCGAGCCTATGGGCGGACGCCGGACGCGCCGCAAAGACGAGTGCCACTGCCGTTATGATGCCGGTTTTCATTTCTTCGTGATACCGCGGCCGTAGTCATTTGTAGGATCGCGATAGATCGTGTGGATGTGCATCGAAGGATCACCGCCCATGCGTTGCGGCGCGTACTCGATCACGAGATGAGGGCCTTGAATGCGGTAATACGATATGCCGTAGTGGCCGGGCTCCTGCGCAGTCGGGCCGCTCCACGCAAACCAAGTCGATGGGAGGTCGGCCTTGAGTTCGGCCATGCGCGCGGACGCCGCGCTGTCGTCGACGATCCCCGCCCATTCTGAAATCAGATCGAGCAGCATGGCGCGTTGCTGGTCATTCATCGCCGAAACTTTCAGGCCTTCGGGCTGAATCGTCTTGCCATCCTGACCGGGACCGAGCACGAGATCCGCAACGCGATAGCTGAGGATCGCCTGCTTCTTTTGCCCTTCGTCAAGAGCGTTGAGCAGCGCAAATGCCTTGTCGTTCTCCTGCCCCAGCGGGCGCACCGTCTTGCCGTTCCACGTATAGACCGCGGGCTGGGCTGCCGTGAGGCTCGGCGTAAGAATGCCGCGATCGCCGGCGATGGTGATGTTGAGCGCGAGGTGATGGCCGCCGAACTGCAACATCCATGGATCCTTCTCTGAAGGCGTTCCCAGAATGGAGATGAAGAACAGATCTTTGCCGAACATCTGGTTGCCGTTTTCCTTGATCTTCAGCGCCTCGTCGCCGTCCATGATCTCCTGCACCTTCTGAAACCCCCTGGAACTGAGCGCGGACGACACCAAGGCGAGTGCCGCCGAGCGCTGTGCCGCGCTCAATTCCCCCAAGCTCAAACCCGCGCGATGAACGAAGCCGGTCGGGAAATTCGACCACCGGACCCGCTGTTGTTCATCGTCATAAGCAAACAGAACGCGCTGACGCTGCGGCTGGTCGAGCGTCGCAAGGAACGTATGCGCGGCGTTCACAATGCGAGCGGTCTGTGACTGCCCTACCGCGAGATTCACCGTCAAGCACATCAGCGCTGACAAAACGATCTTGTTGAAAGTCTTCATTTGGAGTCGATCCTCATTGCAGCCATGTTGTTACGCGACCGCCTTTACTTCTCCATAGATGCGTTGGCGGGATTGGACGCTGATTCCGGAGCCGGGAAAGCGCACGAGCAGCAATGTGCGATCGTCGGCCGCAGCTCCGGATCGAGAGAATGTTTGCACACGGTTCATGATCCGCTCGCACGTTTCCTCGGTCGCCGAACCGGGCGCCGCGCTCGCAACGATGGCCGCGACGCGATCTTCTCCAAACTCTTCGCCGTGCTCGTTCTCGGCTTCATTGATGCCATCAGAGTACAGCACGAGCGTGTCGGCATCGTCCAGCTTGACGGTTCCCGTGACGTATCGCGCAGCAGGCAGAATCCCGAGCACCGGTCCGCCTTCCGCGAGGCGATCGATCGGATTCGCGGAGCCGCGCTCGATCAACATGGGAGCCGCATGCCCTGCGTTGACGTAATCCAAAGTACCGGTGCCCGGATCGAACACGCCCCAGAAGAGCGTGGCGAAGCGCTCGCAGGCGGTCCGCTCACACAACATGCGGTTGATGCGCTCGCACGCCGTTGCAAGCTGCGAGACGCTCGACGACCGGATCGCGCCTTGGATCACGCTCACCAGCAGCGCCGCCGAAACGCCCTTGCCTGACACGTCGCCGAGCACGATGACGACTTTTCCGGAATCCGTTTCAAAGATGTCGTAGAAATCTCCACCGACGTGATCGGCGGCGACAGCGGATGCGGCGAATTCCACGCAGGGCGGAATCGAACGGGGCTTGGGCTGCAGGTCGCCTTGAACGCGTTTCGCCAGTTGCAGTTCGCCTTCGAGATACCGGCCGCGGAGGTAACGGGGCGCGCGCAATCCGATGACGGCGAGCGCGAGAAGCAGGGCGACCGAGGCGATCAATCCGACAATCAGATTCTGGCGGAGGCCGTCAAACGCGCCGTGAACGGCATTGATCGGAATGGCGACCTCGAGCAACATCATCCCTCCGCCTCGATGACCGCCGGGGCCGGGACCTGGAGCGGGGCGCGTGGCTTCGACGGGTCTCGGCGGCCGCGGCATGCGGAACGGCATCAGTGCGACAAAGGCTTTGCCACGCGCGGTGTCGACGAGCTTGCCGAGGCTTTCATGATTGTCGATGCGCTTCCACCAGTCCTTCGGAATGTGCACGCCGGTCTGCGGATTGCCTCCTTGAGCGATAATGGTTCCTTCCCCAGGATCGAGGACGCGGATCCACAGAACGCGTTCAGACGCGGACTCGAGTGCGTGCTCGATGACCGGAAGCAGGGCGTGCGGATCGCCGATGCCGGCACTGCGCGCGGCGGTGGAGAGCGCTCCGCCCTGACGTTCCGCTTCGCGTTCGGCTTGCTGAGGCACGAGGACGGCATCGGTGTAGAGATAGGTTCGAACACACTGGATGCAGAGGACGAGGGCGAGGACCGCGCCGATCGTCAGGACGATGGCGAATTTGAAATAGGATTGACGGCTGCGCGGCGGCTTCATGTGGTGGTGGTCTCTCTGTGTTCGACACTTCCAAGATGGCGAGTGAAGCTGAAAGCTTCCTGAAAAACTTGTCGCCGGCAGGGGCTGTTTTTGTTGAATTCTGTAAACCTCCTTTGGGTCGCGTTTGCTGCCCTGACGCAGCCTGACAAAACCAAGGGCCGGCGCGAATGTTTGATAGCATCGTGATTTCATGAAGTCCGTCCGTCTCTTTCCTCGTATCGCCTTGCTCGCCACGATTCTCGCCGCTTCAATCTTCGCCGGCCAGTTGCATTGGCGCATGATCGGACCCTTCCGCGCCGGCCGCGTCACCTCCGTCGCCGGCGTCCCCGGCGATCCAGATACTTATTACTTCGGCACGCCCGGCGGCGGCATTTGGAAAACCACCAGCGGAGGCCAGGTCTGGAAGCCGATCTTCGATGCGACCGGCGTTCCCTCCATCGGCTCCATCGCGGTGGCACCTTCGAATCCGAACATCATCTACGCCGGCACCGGTGAACGTCAACCAGGCCACGGCGTCTATCGCTCGAGCGATGGCGGCGCGACGTGGACTCCCGCCGGCCTCGACAATGCGCACTTCATTGCGTCCCTCGTCGTCGATCCGCTCAACCCCGATCACGTTGTGGCCGGCGTCAACTCGCTCGGCTATTCGATCATCTGGCGGCCGTTGCCGATGAACGCTTTCACCATCGACCGCGGCATCTATCAAACCACCGACGGCGGACGCCATTGGGCGAAGGTCCTCACACAGGACAACACTGCCGGGGTGGTTGACCTCACTTCCGATCCCGGCAATCCGCGTACGTTGTACGCAGTTCTGTATCATCCGGCGTCAGGCAAGGGCAAGGCCGCGATTGCCGGAACATCCGATCTCTATCGATCGCTCGACGGCGGCTCGAGTTGGAAGCCGATGGCCACCGCCGGACTTCCGGAAAAAGCTCGCGGACGGATCGGCATCGCGGCCGCCAACGGATCGAAAAGCAAGCGTCTCTACGCAATTCTCGAGAAAGGCTTCTTCCGCTCCGATGATGGCGGAGCCCACTGGACCCAATCCTCTATCGATCCACGCGTCGTCGCCAGCAACTACTTCAGCCGGGTGTTCGCCGACCCCACCAACGCCGATATCGTGTACGTCGCGCAGACTTCGCTGTACCGGTCGACCGATGGCGGACACACGTTCGAGCCGTACGTCGGCGCGCCCAGCGGCGACGACTTCCATGTGCTGTGGATCGATCCGCGCAACGGCAAGCGCATGCTGCTCGGCGTCGACCAGGGCGCGATCGTCACGGTGAACGGCGGCAAGACGTGGAGCAGTTGGTACAACCAGCCGACGGGCGAGTTCTATCACGTCACGACCGATCAGCAGTTCCCGTATCGCGTCTACGCCGCCCAACAGGACAGCGGAACGGCGGGGATTTTGAGCCGTAGCGACAACGGCGAGATCACCGCGCAGGACTGGTCGCCTGTCGGAGGCTTCGAGTACACTTACATCGCGCCCGATCCGGCGAATCCGAATCTCGTGTACAGCCAGGGCTGGTATGGCAGCGTCGTGCGCTACAACCGCACCACAGGCATGGTGTCGACTGTGTTCGAAAAAGGCGATGACTACCGCACGGCTAATATGGCTCCTCTCGTGTTCTCTCCGCAGGATCCGAAAACGCTCTATCTCGGAACGCAGTATCTGATGCGGACGAACGACGGCGGCCTTCACTGGGAGCGGCTTGGCCCCGACCTCACCGGATACGTCGCGCCCGTGCCTGACGCGGAGCCGGACCCCGGCGCCGCGCCCGCGCCCGCCGTCTCGACCCTCAGCGCATCGGCCGTTCGCGCGGGCGTGATCTGGGCGGGCACGACCAATCACCTCGTGCAGCTCACTGAAGATGGCGGCACGGCCTGGCACGACGTTTCGCCGCCGGGCCTCACCGGCCGCGCGCGTATACAGACGGTCGAGGCCAGCCATCACGACGCGACGACTGCATACGTAACCGGCGGGGGGCAGCGCGATCGCCTTCCTCCTTACATCGCCCGCACGCACGACAGTGGGCGCACCTGGCAGATGATCGTGCGCGGAATTCCGCCGGGCGACTCGGTCGAAGTAGTTCGCGAAGATCCGGTACGCAAGGGCCTGCTCTATGCCGGAACAACGTCCGGCGTCTTCGTTTCTCAAGATGATGGCGATCATGGGAATCCCTGCAACTGAATCTTCCTCATGCCGTGGTCAGCGATCTGGATGTTCACGGCGATGACCTGGTCGCCTCGACGTACGGCCGCGCGTTGTGGATTCTCGATGGACTCGCGCCCATCCGCGAGCATCCCACTGAGACCCAATTGCTGCCGCCCGCAACCGTGATCCGCGCCCGCTGGGACAACGATCAGGACACTCCGAATCCCCCTGAGACTCCGGCCGGCGAGAACCCGCCCGACGGCGCGATCCTCGACTATTTCCTGAAGACCGCCGCCACCGGCGAGGCCACCACGCTTACGATATTCGACTCGGGCGGCGGCGCGATCATCCGCCGCTTCTCGACGAATGACAAGGAACCGGAGCTGCCGCTGCCGAATGTCCCCGGTTACTGGTTCGCGCCGCCGGCTCGGCTGCCGGCTGCCGCCGGGATGAACCGGTTCGTGTGGGACCTCCGCACGGCGCCGCCCAAGACGCTGCCGTATTCCTATGGCGGCGACCTGCTCGAATACACCGAATACACGCTCCCCGACCACGCGATCCCCGGCAATACGCCACGCCAACAGCCTGTCGGGCCTCTTGTGCCGCCCGGTCAATACACGATCGAACTGGCGGTCAACGGCCACACGTATCGCCAGACGTTGACGATCCGCCAGGATCCGCGGATCCCTGTTCCCGACTCGGATCTCGCCGAACAGTGGCGCCTCGAACAAAGGATCATGCGCGGCATGGAGGAGTCGTACGCCGCGTATTTCGAAATGGCCGCACTCAGGAAGTCGAGCAAGGATGAGGCCGCCAAGAGTCAGTTCGACGCCGTGATCAAAGGGACGCGGAAGGCTCCGGGCGTGGGGCCGATCAATCGCGATTTGTCGCGCATGTGCACCGCGCTGCAAAGCGGAGACATACGGCCTTCCGATACGATCGCGAAGGCGGTCGAAGTGAAGCTCAACATGTTGGCGGATCGTTTGGCCGCCGCCGCGGCATTGATGAAACGTCGATAGGGCCACCGGGCTGTCAGTCGCCCAGAATAGACGCCGTTGCTTCGCCGTCGCCATCCAAATCGAGGGCCGCGGATCGAGCGGACGCGAGATTTGGACGTTCCTCATTAGAGGGCCGTGGATCAAGGCGCGATCCGAATTCAACGCTGCCGGCGATGGCCGGGAGAGGCTGAGGCGGAGCTCGGGTGCTTGCGTCAAAAACGAGACCGATTTGAAGGGAATCCGTGCGATATTCATCGTTTATTT
>DASXZC010000562.1:0-54990 GCA_036502165.1 Bryobacteraceae bacterium | reverse complement strand
CCATAATAAAAAAGCGGCCCGTCAGGGTTGCCGATCAGCAACACCGTCGAGCCGCTCTTGCGATTCGCGCAACGCCTCACGATTCCGGCAAAACCGGAACGCGCAGCAGAACCGTTATGACTTGGGGGTCTTCTTGCTGCTCTTCTGGTCCTGCGCAGCCTTGTAGCCGCCGGCCTTCGCCTCGTCCTCGGTCATGAACTTCCCATTCGAAGTCTTGCCGTATTGGGCGTACGACGACTGATGATATTTCTTCGAGTTCAGGTTCACCCAGACCAGATTCTTCGTCTTCGCGTCGGCAATGTCAGAGTCGGACGGTTTGGGCGCCTTGGTCTTGGTTGTCGCGGTCTTCGCGGTCTTTGCTGCGGAGGAGGCCGCCTGGCCTGAAGTCGGTGTGGCGGGTACTTGTGCCATCACCAGCCCGGCGGTGAGCACCGAGCCGAGAGCGAACAGTTTAAACATTTTCATTTTGAGTTGAAACTCCTTTCGAGAACTTTGTGGATCCGAACCGCTCCCTCAGTCGCGGCTCGTTATTCACTTTATGAGACTAGAGTCCCCTATTGGTAGTTTCGCACGGCGCGCATTAAACCTGTGTCATATTGAGGGGATTTAATTACCGCTCAAACTCCTTCATACGTTCCGACATTTCGGCCGGCCAGTTCGCCTTGTCCCGATAGAGGGCCCTCAGTCCGGCCTCGACTTCCGGATCGTTCCCGGTGAAAGCCGCGATCAGCTTCTGGCGGCGCTCCTCGAGTTCAGAGGCCCTCAATCCCTCCGGATCCTCTACGTCCTTGAGAGCGGCCATGTCCCGATAATAGTCTTTCCACGCCTGCGTAATCTCCACCTGCATTTCAGGAGTGAATGTTTTCGCCCGCTCGGCGATCTTCGCTTGCGCCTCGGGCGAGTAGTATTGGGACATCCATTTATCTTGCATATCGATCACCTTAATAATCCGCCGCACCAGTTGAGGATTCAAATCAGGCGCACGCTCGGCCTCCTCGATTGCCGTTAATGCACGATCGAGCAATCGCCGCTTCTCGATCAGCGCGATCCGTTGCCGCGCCAGAGCTTCGCGCAGCGTCAACTTCTCACGCTTGAGCAGCTTCCCGATTTCGTCGAGTGGAAGCCCAAGAAACTTCAACGCCACGATCTGCTCGACGCGTTCAAGATCCTGCGTCTGGTACAGCCGGTATCCCGCGGCCGACCGCCGCTTCGGCTTCAACAAACCGAGCTTGTCGTAATGGTGCAAGGTCCGGACCGTGACGCTCGCCAACTCGGCGAACTCGCGCGCCTTCAACCACTGCTGCTGGTGCAACGAAATCCTTTCTTCCATTCGATCTTCCACTCTGACGATACGTCAGAGTCAAGCATTTTTTTCGAGTAGGATGTGCATCATCTCGACCACCGGTTTACGCAGCGTCTTCGTCAATGGCAGCGAAGCCAGTTCGAGCAGCCCGGCGACCGTCTTCGCGCTGATGTCGATCAGCTTCCGCGAGCGGCTCTGCCCCTCGCTCTCATCCGTCAGCCAGAAATAGATCACGCCCATCTGGTACATCCACAGAACCTCGGGCACGAACGGCGCCAGATCCTTGGGAACGCTGACGCCCGAGTTCCTGACGATCTCCGAGAAAATTTCGATATCCGCATCGCGGATTAACTTCGTCTGCCGGCTGAATGGCGACAGCGGATGCTTCGGATCCGCGCCTGTGCGCAGCAGCGCCCGCAGCACGTCCCGATTCTCAGCGAAGTACGCGATCTTAACGATCACTACCTCGCGCAGTTTCGCCGCGAGTCCCTTGACCGGCTCCGCCGCCTTCCGCGCGAGCGGACCCAGCTCCTCAGCGGCCTGCTCGTAGAAGGCAAGCACGAGCGCGTCCTTGGAATCGAAATAGTAATACGCCGCGCCAGTCGCGACTCCGGCGCGCTGCGCGACTTCCCGCATGGTGCTCTTCTCGAAGCCTTGTGTACGGAACAGCGCCAGCGCGGCCGTCAGGATTTTACGGCGGGTTTCGTCGGATTTTTGCATTTGAACACGTTCAATAAGGAGTGTAGCCGGTGTTCACGGCGTAAGTCAATGAGCCGCCGTTGAGAAATGCTTCAGCTTCTCGATTCCCGCCGCATCATAGTATTGCCCCCGCCACCACACTCCCGCAATCCGCCGCACATTCGAAATATCCGCGAGCGGATCCCCATCGAGCAACACCACGTCCGCCGACATCCCCGGCGCGATCCCTCCAAACAGACGTTCAACATCCAAAAACCGCACTGCCTCGCTCGTCGCTCCGCGCAACGCCTCGAGCGGAGTCAACCCCGCCTCAACCAACAATCCCAGTTCGTCCGCGAGACTTCCGCCCGGTATCGTGTAAGGATCCCCCGTGTCGCTGCCGGCCAGAATGATCACGCCGCTTTGCCGCAGCCACCTCGTGATCTCCTGGTAATGCGCGTAGGTGGCCGCCGCCCGCTTGCGAAAATCGGCTGGTTTTCCATCCAAATCGCGCACCGGATCGCCCCAGTCTTTTCTCAGCGCCTCGGGAATCAGCGCGACACGCGGATCGTTCTTCATCGCCTCCGCCCCGATCAGCAGCGTGCGGCGATGCATCGTGAGTGTCGGTGCGAAACGGATTCCCTGCACCGCGGCCTCGACGAACGCCTGCCGCAACCGCTTCTCCTTGATCTTCTCGAGCCCGAACAAGTGCTCGATGCTCGACTGCTTCAATTGGATGGCGTCCTCGATCTTCACGGCCGTCGGCAAGTGCCCCGCGATCGGCATCCGCAATTGCCGCGCGCGCTCGAGCAGCGCCATATACGGTTCAAGACCGATGCTCGAGAAGACTTTGACGAAGTCCGCGCCCATGTCGTGAACATCATCGACCGCCTGCCGCGCCTGCTCAGGAGTCGCAACGCTGAGGATCGGCAGACGCGGATCATCGCTCGGTCTGCCGTCGATCCCAGGTCCGGAAGTCAAAATGTGCGGACCGGGCATGCCGTGTTCTTCGATCGCCTTGCGCAGCTTGCTCGTCTTTTCAAACGTGCTGCCCATGTCGCGGACGCCCGTGACGCCGAACGCCAAATACAACTGCGGAAGGTTGTCCTCGTTCCACAAGTGGACGTGCATGTCCCAAAGCCCGGGGATCAGGTAGCGATTGGTCCCGTCGATGATCTTCGCGTGCAGCGGCTCGGCGAGCACGCCCATCGCCTGTATACGTCCTCCGCCGATCGCCACCGACCAGTGCGGAGCCACCAAATTCGTCCGAGGGTCGATGACCGTGACGTTCTTAATGATCGTGACGTCTGAGGCGGCCGGTTCAGCGGCGAACCCCAGCGAGGCAGTTGCCAAAACGAAGCCAATTGAAATTGCACGTGCGCCCACCAGTCCAGCCTACGACGTGAAATGGGCCATTCACAAATCCCGAAAATATTTCGTGAAGCGGGCAAGTCCTCGCGGTGCAAGCGGCTAAGCGCCGGCGGTCGACTTTCGGAATTCCAAAACGAAGCAAATTTCCCCGGGGCGTCCCCGAACATTGTGGACGTGATGACGGGCGCCGCACTTTTATTCGCGATCAGCCTCGCGAGCGATCCAGCCTCCGCGGCCGATCCGCGAGCGCTGGACGCGGCACTCCTCAAACTCGCCGCATACCTCGAAGATCACGGACGCTACCGCGAAGCAGAACCGCTCTATCTGCGCTCGCGCGCGATCAATGAAACCCTCTATGGTCCATCGAGCATCGAAGCCGCGCGAAGTCTGCTGCGGCTCGGCGCGATTTATCATGCGGAATTCCAAAACGAAGCCGCCGAGGCCGCCGCGCGCCACGCACTCGAATTGTTCCAAACTCTCACCGGACCCTCGAGCGAAGAAGTCGCCTGCGCCTCGGCGAATCTCGCGGTCATCCTCGCGGATGAAGGCCAGCCCGCCCGCGCCGAACCGACGCTGCGCCGCGCATTGTTCCTGCTCCGGCAGCATTCGTCTGATCGCGGCTACGTAGCGATCGTCGAAGAGAATTTGGCGATGGTCTACTTGCGCCAGGGCGAGTTGATCCAAGCCCGCCCGCTGCTCGAGGACGTTCTTCGGAGGGATCCTTCGCACGCCACAGCGTGGGCCGCGCTCGCCGAGCTGTCGATCGCCGAACGCCACTGGCCCGAAGCGGCCGAGTACATCGAAAAAGCATATCGGCTCGTCGAAGAGCGATTCGGAAAGGATCATCCCTGGATGATTGGAATTCTTCACCTCCGCTCGGCGATCGAGGCACACTCGGATGATTGGCGCCAAGCCGCACTCGATATGAAGAATTCCATTGAGCTGCTTGAATCGACGGGCGGCCCAAACTCAACACGGCTCGCCATTTTTCTCGATGATGAGGCTCTGATCCTCCGCCATCTCGGCCGCCACGCCGGCGCCAAAGCCGCTCGCAAGCGCGCCCGCGAAATTCGATCGAGTACCGTGACCAGATGACTAGCCCCATCTCGTGAAAACATCGCAATTTTTTACTCGCTGTCTTCGCAAGTCGTTCGCCTTGCTATGTTATAGTGCAGTTAAGCGAAGGTCCAGGCGGATGTGTGGGGGTTCTGGAACGATTTCGCCCGCTCGGACGTCTATCTAGCGAGAAGCTGCGTTCAATAGACGCATTGTTGAGGCATATGGATCAGAAAACGGAAGAACGCCCCGTCATTGAGACTGTTGACCTGGAAGGCGACACTCATCTCGAACACCTGCTGTTGAAGCAGGAGCCCTTCCTTCAATCCGCCATTCGCAACGTCAAAGAGTACTTCAATCCGCCCAAGCTGCCTCCCCTAGAGCTCACCTCACAGCCGATCCCAGTCAAGGATATTTGGGGACAAACCCGCGGAAACGGCAGTAAAGCCGGTGTGCTCTCGGCGTTTGCGCACGTCGCTGTCGTCATTCTGGCACTTGTTATCGGCACGAATCCGACCATCCAAAAGATGGTGAAGGACAAAGTTTCACTCATCGCGCCGATCTCGCCCTACGAGCCGGTAAAGCCTAAAAAGGATCTCTCCGGCGGCGGCGGTGGCGGCGGCAGTAAGGCTCCGACGCCCGTGAGCCAAGGCAAGGCTCCGAAGATGGCGCCGAAGCAATTCGTCCCGCCGATGATCGCACAGGTCGAGCATCCGAAGATCGCGATTCTGCCGACCATCAACGCGGACGTCCCGCAGATCAACGCCGAGAACTATGGCGATCCCCTGAGCAAGTTGAACCTTCCTTCAAACGGAATCGGAACCGGCGCGGGCATGGGCTCGGGATCCGGTGGCGGATTAGGATCGGGCCGTGGCGGCGGATTTGGTCCCGGATCGGGCGGCGGCGTCGGTGGCGGTGCGTACCGCATCGGCGGCGGCGTTTCGGCTCCGAAGGTCATTTTCCAAGTCGAACCCGAATATTCGGAAGACGCCCGCAAAGCCAAGTTCCAGGGAACGGTCGTAATCGCGCTCGTCGTTGACGAGAAGGGCAACCCGCGCGACATTCGCGTCGTTCGCCCCCTCGGCATGGGCCTCGATCAAAAGGCTATTGAAGCAGTGGAGAAATGGCGCTTCCGTCCGGGACAGAAAGACGGAAAGGCTGTTGCGACTCAGGCAACGATCGAAGTGAGCTTCCGGCTTCTATAACGGCGTCTAACGCCTGCAAATCCTGCGCTGACATTCCTTTGAGCTGGTGTTCCATCCGGTCGATGAGACTGGTCTCGAACGCCTTCCAACCCGTCTCGGGGACCTCCGCGAGCCGCGCGCGGATCTTCACGATCCGATCCGAGCATCCGTTCAGATCGCCCTCGGCCAGGTGAACCGCCGCCTCCGCCCGCCACTCCGACACCGGATCGACCGCCACTCCGTCCCTCGGAGCGCTCAACCAATGCCGCGCCCGCACCGCATCATTGCGGAACGACGCTTCGAAAAACGCACCCTCGATCGCAGCTTTCCATCGCCGCGCCGGTGACGGATTCTCGATGTCGCTCCCGAGTAGCAGATTGATCCACTCTCCGGCCTTGTTCCAATTGCGCCGGTCGACCTCATAGACGTAGGCGTAGTAGCAGCCCGCGAAATACAGCGGCGATTGCGGATCGGAGGTCGGCTCCTCCAACCATTCCGGCCGCCATTCGCTCGGACGCCGAGCCGTGGTCTCGCACAATCCCAATGCATAGGTCGCGAGCAGACGCCGCCGCTCGAGGCCGCCGTTCCACAACTGCATCAGCTTGGCGCCGTCGGTGAAGACGTGCCCCTTTCGCACAAGTGACATCTCCGAAAGAAAGTCGATCAGTGCGGCCATCGCGAGGATCCCGAATCCGTCGGCGCACCACGCCCATGGCGCGGATTTCGCGGACAGGAAGAACACCAGGCTCGACGTGCCGAGCAGCAACGTCGCCATCGGACCCGCCGCCAGATAAAGGAAGACGTTCGTGAAGAGGTTGTTGTCCGTCATCGGCCGCGCGGAGGCGAGCGCCCCCGTCCAACCTAGATTCGGCACGAACTTCCAATGCCAACCCGTCAGATTGCGCGACAACCAGACCGGTCCGAGGGTCAGGTTCACCAACCGGAATCCGGAGAGCATCGCAGCGGCGGCCGCGTGACCGGCCTCGTGAACGACCCGAGTGAAGATCGCCGCCACCAGGATCGTGAGCGGCACCACGGCGAGCGGCATTTCTGGAAATCCCGCGATCTGCGAGTATTCGACTAGTGTGTAGGCTCCGACGCCGATCGCGGCCATCACGAGAAAAATCACCGCTGAATAGGTGACCGGGACTTTCTTCTTGCGCGACGCCTCGCCCCACTGCACGCGTGCCATCGCGTCGACATGCTCGAAGTCTGCCTTGAACTTGAGCAGCAGTCCGAGCAACAGCGCGCCCGAGGGCACGAGGAACGGAAAGACTCCGAAGTGTAGCGCCGCGAGGATTACGCTTCCGCGCCATGCCCATCGGCGTTTCTGCCATAGACCCCAGGCCGCAATGAGACTGCTGATCCCCAACACCGGCAGCGTATTGTGCAAACTCGCGCCGTAGGATTGCCAGAACATCCCCCAAATGCCCGAGGTAGCAAGTTGGCCGAACAGAGTCAGGATTTGGGACGAGCGTAGGAGGAAGAGAACGCCCTCCAGGCAGAACAAAGCCGGAATCACGGCAGTCATGCGCTTCATGACCAGTTGATCGGCAATGCCCGGTGAACCCAACATTCAACCGAAGTACTATGACTTTGCGAGCGTTTATCTAAGAGGGCGGCCTCAGCAGACGCTGGATCGGCGACTGCGGCGGCTCGAGCGCCTTCGATGCCGCAATCAACGTATCGCGTTCGCGGACGGCCTGCGCCAAGCGGCTCAAACTGCCGGCTCCGGTCAGTTCATCGAGCCAGTCTTCGACATCGCGCAACACCGCACGCTCGAATTGTTGCCGCCCAGTCGCCGGACTCATCGCGTGCAAACGCAGCGCGTTGGTGATGACTTCGCCGGCGAGCTCCCGTTCACCCTCCGCGATGTGGATCGCTGCCCGCACTCGAAGAATCGTAAATCGCTCCGCCGGAATTCCGACGCGAGGAACGCTCAGCCATTCCTTCGCGGCATCGAGATTCTTCATATGGCGCGCTTCAAAGAACGCGTTCTCGATCGCGAGGATCGACCGGTACGGATCACGGCGCAAGGCACGGTGCGAATCCATGCAACGCGCAAGCCAGACACTCGCATCATCGATCTCGCCGCGGTCGAGATGATAGACGTAAGCGTGATAGCAGCCGAGCGAAAACCCGGGCGATGTTTCGTCCTCGGTCACGGCCTGGATCCACTGCGGATGCCAATCCTTAGGACGAAGCGTCGTCGTATCGGAAAGTCCAAAGGCAAGCTCGGCCAGGAACCGCTGTCCCTCCGGCCGCTTGCCGATCAGTTGCACGAGCCGCGCACCGTCCGTGAATCCGCCGGGTACTCGAAAGGGAATCAAGTTGGCGGCGCCGTTGATGAGTTCGATGACGCCCAGCATCCCGAAGAACTCGGCTGCTCCGCCCCACTGGAGCTGAGGTGCGGCAAACATCATCCCAAGCGCCGCGGCTCCGCAAATCAGCGATCCGAGGGGACCTCCGGCAACAAAGATCACCGCCCGTGTCCTCAAAGCATTCGGACCGGAGGGCGACATGATCGTCATTCCGTTCCACAGTCCACTCGAGTTCACCCACTGGATCCGCCAGTTGTCCGACAAGTGGCTAGCCACGAGTGGACCAGCAGAAAGAGCCTGGAACCGGAAGCCGGCGAGCGATCCCGCGATGACGTGCCCGAGTTCGTGGCACAGGATCCCGCCCACCACCGCGCCGATGAAGGCCGCGATAAAACTCCAATAGCCGAGCGCGGGAGATCCTTGCGCCTTCATACGCTCCGCCATCACCGGAATCAGCAACAATCCGGCAGTGAACTGAGCGATCAAGGCAAACCGTTCCGGCCATGAGGAATGGCGGGAGGAAATTCGTTTGCGGCTCGCCTGGCCTCCGGCGCTGACGAGGATCACTTCGTCGATCAGTTGCGCACGGGCTTGCCGGTTGATCGTCAACCACAGGCACCAGGCGCCGATCAGGGATCCGATGGGAACGATCGGCAGATTCACGACGGCCGAGATCCGCAGCGCACGCGGACTCCAACGGCGGTTTTGCTCGAGTCCGTAAGCGGCGGCGAGCGCCGTCAAGCCCACGAAGAATACGTAGCCGAGGCCTACGTAAATCGCTGACAGCAGGACTTCATGCTCGACGTAGGAGGCGGAGTTCTCGATCAGGTGTGCCGCGACCTGGGGGACGCTGAGGCAGAACAACACACCTTCAGCCCACAGGATATTGCGAATGTAAGGAACCGATCGCGAAACGAACAAAGAAACACTCCTCCAACTCGTGGAGGATCGGCGGAGTCAAGTCTAAACTTTAGGACCGGCGTAGGGCCGCCGCTCAGACGGCCTTGTCCATCGACAGCACGTTCTTGAGTCCCCCCGCTTTGCCGAGCAGCAGATCCTTATGCTCGTCGATCGCGTAGCGGCGCGTGATGACGTTCCGGATCGCCTGCGGGAATTTCGCATCGAAGGTCTCGAGATCGGCGATGGCATTCTCAAAAGCCTGCCGCGGCGCGTTCACTGTTCCGACCACCACCTGATTCTGTAGCACCATCTGCCGCATGATCTGGTCCGTCTCGACCGGAATCGGACCTTTGTGCCCGGGGATCCCCGTCAGGATGCAGACGCCGTTGATGCCCAAGACGCGCATGGCATCGAACATCAGCGGCGAGTATCCCGTCGCTTCATAGATCACGTCGATGTTGCCGATTTTGGCGGCCACTTGATCCATGTTCATGTCGTGGGCGCTGAGGTAGCGCGCTCCGAATGAGGTGCACAACTGCGCCTTCGGATCGTCGGCGAGTTCCTGCGAATAGACGTACGTCGTATAGCCGCGCACGGCCAGCGCCATCGCTCCCAGAATCCCCACGGGACCGGCGCCGAGAACCAGCGCGCTGTGGTTGTACCCTTCGACCTGTCCCGGAGTTCCCCATGGCAACCGCGTCTGGATCAGATCGAGCTCGATGAGTCCTTTTTCGGCGATCGTGAGAGGCTCGGTCAGTACCGCGATGTCGCGCAGGTGGGAGGGAACTTTGCAGATGTAGCGGTCGTGATCGACAACGAAGCCGGTCATGAAACCGTGCATCTGATTGATGCCGCGCTCTTCGAACTTTCCGGTGTAGCAGAAATCCTGGTGGCCCATCCGGCAAGCCGTGCAACTCGGGACACCGCAAGGGCGGCGCACCATCGTCACGACCAGATCGCCTTCTGCGACGCCCTGGACTTCGTGGCCTACTTGCTCGACCTGCCCAAGAGATTCGTGCCCGAGGACCAGGTACTCACAGCCGGCTGGGGCCGTTCCGTACTCGAAGCGGCAGATCTCCTTGTCGGTTCCGCAAACGCCGACCTCGATCATCCGGATCTTGACTTCATCCGGATTGGCGAGGTTCGGGATGTCCCGATCGACCAGTCCGATCTCTTTACTTTGCAGATGAACAGCGACAGCTTTCATGGTTCCCCCAGCGTAACATCCGGCTGGTTGCAGGACCGTGAAATTCGCTTACTTGTGACGGTAGGTGATCCGGCCTCGCGTCAGGTCATAGGGCGAGAGCTCGAGAGAGACCCGGTCGCCATTCATGATGCGGATGCGATTGCGGCGGAGTTTGCCGGCCATGGTTGCCAGGACAGTGCGTCCCGGTTCGATTTCGATGGAGAAAAAACCTGCTTTGAATTTCTCGACGACTTTGCCGAGTACCTCGATTGCGTCTTCTTTGGGCAACTTTTCCTTTCTTGCAATTTACGGGAGAGAGCGGCGGCCGCTCGAGGCAGCCGCCGCCAGTTGACTAGTACCGGTTACGTCCGCCGCCGCCACCGCCGCCGCCACGGTTGCCGCGATAACCACCGCCGCCGCCACCGGATCCACGATCGGTCTTGGGACGCGCTTCATTCACGTTCATCGCACGGCCGTCGAG
Source organism: Bryobacteraceae bacterium (assembly GCA_036502165.1). GTDB lineage: Bacteria > Acidobacteriota > Terriglobia > Bryobacterales > Bryobacteraceae > F-183. The sequence continues at coordinate 44,510 of DASXZC010000562.1, read as the reverse complement.
TTCGGTGCCGTTCAGAGCGGCGATCGCGCGGTCGCCCGCCGAGTTGTCGCTCATCTCGACAAAGGCGAAGCCGCGGGCTTGCCCGGTGTCGCGGTCGGTGACGATGCTGACGCGGTCGACCGCGCCATAGGCTTCAAATAACGAACGAATCGAGTCCTCGGTCGCCCCGAAGCTCAGATTTCCAACAAAGATGTTTTTCAAGCTGTTACTTCCTTCTGCAATTTGCGGAACATTGAATCGGGGCAGGATTTAGACGATAAGGCGGGTTGCCGAACGATCGAAAAATGCCAAAATGTCGCGTCTGCGAAACTTGCATCTCCATGGTGGCACGGATTGCGCCCGGCTGCAACGGGGTCCCTCACTCGCCCGCGCCCGAGAGTTTGACGAGGATCCCTCGCGCGCGATTCTTCGCGCGGTGCAACAGCACACGCAAGTAGGCGCGATCGACGCCGAATTCCCGGCAGATCTCGTCCTTGTCGCGCTCTTCGAGGAACAACGCGATCAGCACGCGGCGTTCCCTTTCGGGAAGTTCCGCGAGCATTTCGCGCACCTGCTTCTTACGATCCTCATTGACCAGCGACTCATCCGGCTGCCATCGCTCATCGCGCTGCTCAGGAGTCTCGAATGCGGCGGACTGGTACTTCGTCTGCGAGCGGTACGTTTCGAATAGCACGTGATTGCATACGGCGTTGACGAACGCGCCCAGCTTTTCCGGCTGGTCGATCGAACGCGACTGGCGGAGTTGCCGGAAGACGCGCAGGAACGTCTCCTGCTTCACATCTTCGATCATCTGGCGCGAACGCAAACGGCTCCGCAACTTCATTCGCAGAAGATCACCGAAGTAGGTCGTGAAGTGGAGTTCAGCCGCCTCGTCGCCGCTTATCAGCCGGCGCAGGTAGTCTTCGTTAAAGATTGCCCCGTCCAAAAGCCGTCCCCGCCTTTGCCCAGCACTCAGTATAAGCTAACCGGGTCCACTGGACGCGGCGCGGCACGGGAACATGCGAAAATGTTTGCTGAGCGCCGCAGCGCTCCCTGTTTTATGCTCTCGCACACGATCCACTTACGCTTGCTGTTCACGGCCGTACTGGCGGTCCTGTGCGGCCAGGTGGTACTAGGGCAGAAAGCGGATAGCCATAAGAAAAACGATCGACTCATGGAGCAGGGACTCGCCGCGGAAGGGTCCGGCGACAATAAGACTGCGTGGGCGACGTTCGATGAATTGATTACGCTCGAGAGCTCCGCGCCGGATCCAAAAGCCTTCTATCATCGCGGTCTGGCTTCGAGCGGCCTCGGGGATCCGGTGAAGGCGATGGCCGATTACGACCGCGCCATTGCGCTCGGCTATGAATACTCGCCTTTGTTTATCGCCCGCGGCAGCCTGCTGCTCAAGCAGGGACAGAATGCACGCGCGGTGGACGATTTCTCACGCGCGATCAAGCTCCGGCTCGATGATCAGAACGCGTGGAAGGGGCGAGGTTCGGCATATCTGGCTCTCGGCCATTTCCGGGATGCGATTGACGATCTGGATCAGGCGATCCGCCTCAAGCCGGATTTTCTGGATGCCATCGTCGACCGGGGATTCTGCTACGGGCAAGTCGGACAGTTCACGGATGCGATTCATAATTTCGATCTCGCCATCGAACTCGATCCTGCTTCTCATCGAGCGTTCACGCTGCGCGGAGCAGCTTATTCGCGAGTCGGAAACAACGTCAAAGCATTGGCCGATTTCACGCGCGCTTTGGAACTGGTTCCGAACGACGCCTATTTGCTGCTCGCCAGAGGCACGACTTACGCGGCGATGGGCGACAACCAGAAGGCGCTTGCTGACCGCGACAGGGCCGTCAAATTGAAGCCTGATTTTGCGATCGCCTATTTAGCGCGGGGCGGATCCTATCATTCGCTGGGGATGCATGAGCAGGGCTTTGCCGATCGCACGCGGGCCATTCAGCTCGATCCCAAACTTCCGGAAGCGTGGTGCGCGCGGGGCAGTGCTTATTACTTAGTTGGGAACTACACGGCCGCCATGTCGGATCTCGAAGAGGCGATCAAACTGAATCCGCATTACACCGAGGCGATCGATGTTCTTACGAAGGCGAAGGCGAAATTCGTAGAGCAAACCGCGGCTGCCTCCGCGGCTGCCGCGACGGTTCCGAAGTCCGCGCCGGCGCCGGTCGCGGTCAAGCCCGCTGTCGTGGAACCTCCGCCCGCTCCGAAAGTGGAGGTCGCGCCCAAGCCTGCACCCCCGCCACCGCCGCCTCCTCCGGCTGCTGGCAGGCCTTCGACTGCGGAAGGCTGGAATGAGCGGGGACGCGCGCTGACCAAAGCCGGCCAGTATCCCGAGGCGATCGACGCGCTCAGCGAAGCGATCAAGATCAACCCGAACTTCGCCATCGCTTACAATGGGAGAGGCTATGCGCGCCAGTTGGCACGCCAATACAAACAGGCTATCGCCGATTACGATGAGGCGATCCGTTTGAATCCAAGGTACGTCAACGCCTATCACAATCGCGCCGCTGCGAAACATGCGGCTGGCGATCAGGCGGGAAGCGACGCCGACCGCGCTAAAGCCTCCGAACTCGAACGCCACTGAATCCGGCTTCGATGACTAGAGAAGGAGCGTCGAATTCATGAGTTTGAATGCGAATGAAGCTGCGGCTGGGCTCGAGCAACTCCGCTCAGAGCGCAAACTGCGTCCCTTGACCAAGGACGAAGAGGGCTGGGATATTCATAATCTTCCGAACGGCCTTTTCGGCTTTAGCTATGCGCCCGGACTCAAGGAAGTCCCGATCTACTCGAAGCAGCATTATCACGGGTTCGAGATCCAGAGGCTCGCGAACGGTGAGATCCACATCATCGGATTCGTCACGCCTGGTGAGAAGGATCAATTCGCGGCTGCGAAACAGGCGGTGCAGGCGGTCGTGTATCCGGAACGCTGGAAGGAATCGACGGAGCTCGTGAGCCTGTCGACTGCGCGTCTGCAGCCGGCGAAGAAGGCCGTCACGCGCGAGGACGGCAATCCGTTCCGCACGCTCGTTTATCCTGAGTCGACTGCGGCGTCTACCGATTCGTCGTCCTGAACTCGATCGTCGATCCGTCGGCGCCGCCGGTATAAATCCGTTCCGTTGCTTTCACGAAGTCGGTCGCGAGTGCGTTTGGGATGTCCATGAACTTCTGCGGATTGCGATCGGTGATCGGGAACCAGGAGCTTTGCACCTGCACCATCATTCGGTGTCCTTGCCGGAAGGTGTGGGCGACGTCCGGCAGGTTGAAGGTGATGCGGTCTGGCTTACCTGGCTCGAACGGCACGGGCTTCTCGAAGCTCTTGCGAAACTTCCCGCGAAACGGCTCGCCGCGTATGAGCTGCTGATATCCGCCCATCGGGACGTGATAGACCTGCGGCGTGCCAGGCGCGGGCGGATTGGGATCGTTGTAGTCAGGATAGTCACCGGGGAACACGTCGATCACCTTCACGACGAAGTCCGAATCCGTGCCTGTGGTGGACACCTTCAAATCAACTTTGATCGGCCCGTAGATCGTCACATCGTGATCGAGCTGCTCGGTGCGGTAGACCAGCACATCGGTGCGGCTCGCAGCGAAGCGCTGGTCTTCGGTCATATAGGTGCTTGACATTCCGAGCGCGATCGTCGAAACGTAAGGCACGGGCTTATTGGGATCGGAGACGTACTCGTCATACGCGGAGGTCGCGGGCTTCTGCCAGGCGAGGGATCCGGCGCGATCGAGGAACACCTGCTGCGGTTTCGTATCGGCGGGCGGCCAGGTGTCGAACTTGCGCCATTGGTTCTCGCCGGTCTCGAAAAGATAGGCCTTGGGAAATTTGCCGGATCCTTTGCCCTTCAAGAAGTAGTTGAAGAACGGAAGCTCGATCTGCTCGCGATAGTAGAGGGCAGTCTTCGATCCAAAGTTGACGTTGCCCAGGCGATCGCCGTCGCCGCGGGAAAATCCGCCGTGATTCCAAGGACCCATCACCAGCATGTCAACCGACGGCGGCGCATGCTGCTCGATGAAATCGAACTGCCGCAGCACGCCTTGCGGATCCTCAGTGTCGTACCAGCCGCCCACCAGCATCACCGCGGGTTTGATGCCGCTCAGATACTTCCAAACGGCGCGTGATTGCCACGTTTCGTCATAGGTCGTGTGCTTGATGTGCTCGGTCCAATAGGGCTGCTGATGCTTGAAGTATTTTTCGTCCGCATTTGCGAGCGAGCCCATATTCAAATAGAACTCGTAGCCGTCGGGAGTGCCGAATTGAAAGGGCAGCATCGGCTTCGGGGGAGTTGGATCTCCTTCGCGCGGACGGAATCCCATGTAGAATCCGAAGTTCGCCGCGAGCATGAACGCTCCGTTGTGATAGTCGTCGTCGCCCATGTAGTAGTCGGTCACAGGCGCTTGCGGCGACACCGCAACGAGCGCCGGATGAGCGTCGATCATTCCTGACGTCGCGTAAAAGCCAGGCTGCGAGATTCCCCACATTCCGACTTTCGCGGTATTGCCGGGGACGTTCTTCACCAGCCAATCGATCGTGTCCCAGGTGTCGGAGCTCTCGTCGATATCGCGAGGTCCCTTGTGAGGATTGTGCGGACGGATGGTGACGTGCTCACCTTCGCTCATATAGCGTCCGCGAACGTCCTGGTAGACGAAGATGAACTTCTCTTTTTCGAAGAACTCCGAAGGTCCAACGCCGGCGCGGTAGCGGTCGACTCCATAGGGTCCGACGCTGTAGGGCGTGCGCATCATCATCATCGGATACGTCTTCGAGTCGGAGAAGACGTCCTTGGGAACGTAGACCGATGTGAAGAGCTTAACTCCGTCGCGCATGGGGATGCGGTACTCGAACTTCGTGTAATGTTCGCGTACAGCTTCGGTCGCTTGCGCGGCGGTCCGCGGGGGCGGCTGCGGTTGCGCGGCCAGGAGGCAGGGGAGCAGGACCAATACAAATGAGCGCGGCATGGAATTCATTCTTGCTATTCCGCCATCGCCAGCAGTTCACCCAACTCCGACGGCTGCCTGCGGATGCCGGTGAAGAACTCGCCGAATTCCGCGTACACGGCGCTGACTTCGTCGAACCGCATATCGTAGATCAACTTCTTAAAGACGAGAGGATCCTCGGCGAAGAGCGTCACGCCCCATTCCCAATCGTCGAAGCCGACTGATCCCGTGATGATCTGCCGCACTTCTCCGGCATAGCGGCGGCCGACCAGGCCGTGCTCGTGCATCTGCCGCTGGCGTTCCTGAATGGGGAGCATGTACCAGTTCTTCTCTTCGCCGCGGCGGCGGTCCATCGGATAGAAGCAGACGTAGCGGGCGGGAGGGATCTCCGGATACAGGCGCGCGCCCATGGCGGTCCGCTGACGCTCGACCGTCTCCGAGATCTTCTTATCCCACAGGTCGCTGTATGGCTCGACGCCGCGATCGGTGAGCGCCTGATATGTCTTGACGCTTGACTCGTACAGGCCCAGTTCGACGACGGAAACATAGGAATGAACGACGGTCATAAAATCGCCGAGCGCCGATTTCGTGAGCGCCACTTCGGCATCATTCAACTCATCGAAGTGCTTGCGGAAATGAACGACCATGAAGTCGCCCTTGTGTCCGACGAGCGAGAACAATGCCGTATTCGCGGCGCCCATCTTGTCGATCTCCGCGGCGAACTCGGCGGCGACCTCTTTGGCTGCCGATTTCGGCACCGCGCGCCAGGCGCTCCAGTCGAACCGGATCATCTGGTGGAGCACCCACGAGCCCTCCATAGTGAGCGGGACTGCGGGTAGCGGCGCTTTCCTGTGTTCATCCATATAGAACACTCTACCGTTTCCCCGGCTGAACTTGCGAAGCCCCATTTCCTCATGCGATCCTCATGGTCGAGTTACAGATTCAAATGGAGGATTTATTGTGAGAACGTTTTTAATCGCCGGCGTGGCTACCTTGTTGCCTTTGGCGTCACTTTCCCTGGCGGACGACCTCAAGATGTTCGACGCCAAGCCTGGTCTGTGGGAAACGGTTTCGACTACGCAGATGGAAGGGATGCCGGCGATGCCGCAGATCCCGCCTGAGAAGCTCGCGCAAATGCCTCCGGAGGCGCGCGCCCGCGTCGAGGCGATGATGAAGAATGCCGGCGGCGCCCCGAGGACTTCGACCAGCCGTAGCTGCCAGACCAAGGAAAGCCTCAACCGCGGCATGTCCCTGAACAATCAGCCGGACTGCACGCAGAAAGTCGTAACTTCGACATCCTCGCGGATCCAAGTCCACGTCGAATGTTCGCCGGCGAGGGGTGGGAAATCGGTGGGCGATCTGACCCTTGACCGCCTCGATAGCGGCCATGCCAAGGGCAATATGGTAATGAAGATCAACTCGAGCGGCAGGGAGATGACGATGAACATGACCTTCGATTCGAAGTTCGTCTCGTCTGATTGCGGCGACGTCAAGCCGTACACGCCGAAATAAGTAAGGCGCCCCACGCAGCGGCCGATTTCATCCCTCCGTAACACCTATTCGCGAAATCCACAGGGAAATTTCTACTTAGCCCATAGACCCGGTCTATGGGCTTCCCTCTTCGTCCCACCCCGTACCCCCCAAAAAAGGGTGAGAGCTTTACCGGTTTCGACTCACTAACATAGAAAGCTCCTGCGGCATCGAGCCTGGGCCGGTGCGCATTTGGGGGGAGACCCGATCCCCACATTACATGGTAGTCCAGCCATATAGTAGTCAACCCGGAACTAAGTTTGAGGTCTTGTTCGAGATGAGGCAAATTCTGTACAGTGGTCCATCACGATTTTGTAAGGAACTTGTGTGAAGAGAGGCGGTGGGCTGGCAGTGTGCCAGATCCCAACCGTCCTGATGGCGGACCGGGGGGAACCAGTAATAATGACCGCAGTCCTAGGCGGACAAAGAGCGCTCGTGGGCACTTCTACAAGAATGCGACACGTAGCGCAGATGATTCACAAGCTGGGTAATTGCAGGTGGCCGGCCCTATTGCTAGGGGAAACCGGAACAGGCAAGGAAGTTGTTGCGCGTTCGATCCATGGTGTGGTGGGTCAGGGACCGTTTGTCACCATCGATTGTTCAGCGCTGGTTGGACCTCTGGTCGAGAGCGAACTCTTCGGCCATGTAAAAGGCGCTTTCACGGGAGCCTTCGCCAACAAGACCGGCCTCATCGAAATGGCCAACGGCGGGACCGCCTTTTTCGATGAAATCGGAGAACTGCCGCTCGATCTGCAAGCCAAGTTGCTGCGGGTCTTGCAGGAGAAAGAGTTTCGTCCCGTCGGTTCGCTGGTCACAAGGAAGTCGGACTTCCGGATCGTGGCGGCGACCAATCGTGATCTGGCGAAGGAAGTGGAGCGCGGCACGTTCCGCCGCGATCTGTTCTTCCGCTTGAATGTCGTGACCGTGAGAATCCCCCCCTTGCGCGAACGAAAGGAGGACATCCCCCTGCTGATCGAGTACTTTCTCGAAAAATTCGGCCGTGGCCAGAAGCTGGCCGCCGAAGCCCTCGAAGCGGTGCTGGCCTTTGACTGGCCGGGCAACGTCCGGGAGCTCGAGAACTGCGTGCAACATATGGTCGCCATCAACTCCGGGCCGATGCTGCACACCGCTGATTTGCCGTCCGCGATCCAGAATCATCTGGCTCAACGGCGGTTCCACATGGGACACGCGGACACTGCGACGAATCGCGAGGCTTTCGAGTCCACGGATCAGTTGCGGGCCATGGCGGCTGCCGCGGGCACGCCGTGGTCGCGTGTTGCGATGTTGCCGTCTGCTGAACGCCGTGGATTTCCGGGAGTCACCACGGTTGCGACTGGCTCGGACGAACCTTCGTCAGACGATTTTCATGCGATTCCGATCCTGCCGTTGATGGAAGTCGAAAGACGCGCCATTATGCGCACGCTCGAATACGCGCGAGGAGACCGCTCAGTGGCCGCGAACCTGTTAGGCATTGGCCGAACCACCCTCTATCGAAAATTGAAGGAATATCGATTGGCGGTGTAGCTGCTGGTTTTTTTCTCTATGAGTGCAATACGAGTCCTGATTGTAGAGGCGGACTTCGGTGAAGCCGGATTCCTCGAGGAGGCTGTCCTCGAAATCGCTGAAATCGCCCCGCTCGGCAATTGGCATGGTATGCAAGTTTTTCTGGCCTCGGATTTAAGTGAAGCGATCGCGCAGATCCAAGGTGAAGAACTCGACATTGTTTTATTGAACCCGAATCTGATCGGGGCGGTAGGTCTGGATACGTTTCGCAAGCTGAAGGCGTACGCTCCGGACCTGCCGTTCATTCTCATTGTCGACGACCCTGAAGAGCTCGATATGGCCCGCAAGGCACTGCGCGAAGGCGCGCAGGATTACTTGCTGCGTTCCGAACTCGACTGTAAGCCGCTGGCCCATTCGATCGAAGCCGCCATTGAACGCTCGCGTTTGACCCGCGCTCTGTGGAACGCCTTTCAATTCGACGAGTTCACGGGGATGCCGAACCGGTCAGGTTTCGTGTACCTCGCCGAGCTGGTCCGCACTCTGCTTGGACGGCTCGATGAGCCGATGCGGCTGATCATCGCCGAAGTCGACGGAGTATCGCGAGGATTGCCGGGCTCGCGGGAGATGGACGTCCTCGAGGCGGCCGACGCTTTGCGGACATGCCTCGATCCGGGGGATGTGATCGGCCGCGTCGCCTCGCGTCATTTCTGCGTGCTGTCGCCGGCGTTGACGTCGAACGCCTTGAAGGACCGGATCGAACACGCGTCGCCGCCGGGGCACAAAGTGAAGTTTCGATGGAGTGAGCTCGAGACGTCGGCGACGTCTGAGACTCCGGTGGAGCAATTGCTGCAGAGCGCGGAGCAGGTTTTGTGCGAGACAAACGCGCTTGCTTTTAGTGCTGTTCACTAAGCTTTAGAAATTCGATGACTGCGGCGCGTTCTCCGGCGCTTTGCATGCGGAACGCCATGTCGTTGCCGGGGATGAGCGTCTCGGGATCCGCGAGCCATTTGTCGAGGGTCGCCGCGTCCCAGATTCGTCCTGAGGTCTTCAGTTCGTCTGAATAAGGGAAACCGGCGATGGCGCCGGCTTTGCGTCCGTAGACTCCGCGCAGCTTTGGGCCCACGCGCTGGGCGTCGAGCGCGTGGCACCCTGTGCAACGTTTTTCGAAAACCGCTTTTCCGTCAAGTGTGCCCGTTTGTGCGAACAGCAGCATGATGAGCGTCGTGAGCATTGCCTACTCCTTTACTAGCGGCGAATCGATGACTGCCAATGGGCTCCGCGTGCTGACGGAGTGGACCTCGCTGATTCCGAGCAGCTTGCGAAGACGATCATCCGGCACTTTCATCGGCCCTGGTGCGGGCGCAGATCCGGGTTTTGGTTGAGGAAACGCGGTCGACATCGCGGTGTGAAATGCCACGTTGCCCTCGATCTTCTGCATGACTTGATGGATGTGGCCGTTCAGCACGGTGACCGATGAGAAGCGGCGCAACAATGCGAGAGCTTGTTCAGCATCGCTCGTTCCCCATCCCCAATCCGCTGAGACCGTCCACAAAGGGATGTGGGCGAAGAGGACGATGGGCGTGCTCGAGGTACGGGCTTTCAAATCGTCCGCGAGCCAGGCGAGTTGCGCGGCGCCGAGCTTACCCAATCCTTCGAGCTTCACGACGTTCACCAGTCCGACGAAGTGGATTCCTTTGTGGTCGAACGAATACCAGCCGTCGCCTTTCGTGTTCTTGCCGTAGCGCTCGCGGTAGAGCTTGCCGTCGTCGGACGCCGTGTCATGCTCGCCGGGAACGGTGAAGATCTGCTTCTGCTTGAGGCCTTGCAGAATCTGATCCATGGTGTCGAATTCATTGGCTCTCGCCATGTGCGTCAGGTCGCCGGTGTGGATCAGAAACTCGGGCTCGACGGGGAGGCTGTTGATCTGGTCGACGGCCGCCTGCAAGGTTCCATTGACATCGGGATTGGCGGGCTTATTGAATCCAATGTGGCTGTCGCTGATCTGCACAAAGTGCAAACCGCCGGGCGCGATCGTTTTGCCCGAGACCGTGGTCGAACTGAGGATTCCTCCGGAGACGGTCCAGATGACGCCGGTGCCGGCCCAGGCCATGCATTCCAAGAATCCGCGGCGGTCGATGCCGTCCGCGCTGTGATTGTGTCGAATGAGTTTGCTCATTGCTGAAATTCCTTTCAGCGTGCAAGACTCGTTCACGCGGGGATTTATTCCCGCAATTTATAAGCGGCCTCGAATTCACCGAGTTCGTCCGCGTTGAGATCGCTCACGGCCCAATAGGACATGCCATCGTGGCCGGTCCAGTGGAGAACGTTATAGCCGTGGATCGCGGAGCGCGATTCATCCCGTGCGGAGTCTTCATGAGGAGCGACGAACAATTCGATCACATGCCGGCGCCGCTCGAACACGAGTGCCGCGACGGTGCCGCCGTGCAGATAGTCGAGGCGTCCTCCTTTGAGTTCGAACCCCTTCGCGGAGAGATCCTCGACGCGGGGTGAAAAGGGGAGCTTGCCGGCGAACCAGGGCTTCACGGTATGGCGATCGGAGGAAGGAACGTCGATCAAGTGTCCTGGCAGTAGCGCGCGTATGTGCGCGGAGGCGACTTCGTTCGCTTCGACATCCTGCGCGCGGTTGCGTGGCAGGAGCGTGGCGATCAATAGAACCGCGGCGAATCCCGCCGCAGCAGCCGTCCACAGAGCGGGAGAGAGCGTCCATCGCGAGCGCCGTGGAGTTTCTTTGCGGAGCGCCTCGCGAAGCTTATGTTCCAGACCTGCGGGAGCGGAGAAGTACGGCGCGTCGCCGCGGATCTTCTCGCGCAGGACGAGCGCCCGTTCGAGCGCTTCCGCGCAATTCACGCAGTTCTGCACATGCCGTTCGAGTTCGTTGCGGCGCGATGCGTCGAGCTCGTCATCGAGCATCTGCGGAATCCACTCCCGCGCCATTTGGCACATCATGCGCGGACCCCTGGAATTCGTGCCGACAGACAATCCTCGAGCCGCGCGCGGGCTCGTGCGAGCCTCGACATGATCGTGCCGAGCGGGGCCGCAATCGCAGCGGCTATCTCCTTATAAGACATCTGTTCCAATTCCCGCAGCACGATCACTTCGCGGTATTCACCGGGCAGACGGGACGGTCGATGCATCCGCGGACTGTGTCGATCTCGTCCTGCCTTGTCATTTGGGATTCGATGCTCATCTCGGGCGTGGCGAATGAGCTGAGTTCTTCGCGGAATTCAGTGGTCGCCGCTTGCGTTCCTCGCTTGTCGAGCGCTGTGCGGCATGTGTTGCGAACGATCGCCAGCAGCCACGCGCGGCCATCGTCGCCTTTGAACGAATCGAAGAAACGGAAGGCCCGCAGGTACGCGTCCTGCACAGCATCTTCAGCGTCGGAATCATTCCGCATCAGCCACCGGGCGAGATTGTACGCCGCGTTCATGTGCGGCAGCATCGCGCGGTCGAATCGGGCGAGCGGATCGTCGATCTTCAAATGGAGAAGTCCTTCATTACTACACTACCGTTCGACGTGCTGATTTATTCCCTCCTGCGCGATAATAGTCGGCATACGTTCGCCCGATTCACTCGCCATCGCACTTGATGCCACCTATTCGGCCGGCAGCGGCCTGACCGGGGTCGGAGTCTATAGCCGCGAAATCCTGTTCGGACTGGCGCGGGCGCATCCTGAATCGCACTTCCTGTTTTGCTATCGTCCGCATCGGCTGGCGAAGTCACTCGCTGAGCGGCTGCCGTCGAACGCGAGCCGGAGGGTGTTGCGTTATTCGTCGTCGCCGCGGGGTGCGTCGTTGTTCCACGCGTTGAATCAGCGGGTCGAGTACGCGGCGAAGTCTGTTCCGATCGTTACAACATTTCATGATCTTTTTGTTTTGAGCGGCGACTACTCGAGTCCGGAGTTCCGGGCGCAGTTCGCGGAACAGGCGCGGGTGGCGGCCGAGAGATCCGATGTCGTGATCGCGGTGTCGAAGTTCACGGCTGGGCAGGTGCGCGACCTGCTGCATGTGCCGGAGAGTAGGATCCGCGTCGTGCCGCACGGGACGCGTCCACCGGAGTCGCCGGCGCCTGAGGACGGCGCGCGCGAGGATCTGATCCTGAATGTGGGGGCGATTCAGAAGCGCAAGAACATCACCCGTTTGGTCGAGGCGTTCGAGTCTCTCGGCGGGGGGCGGCCTTGGAGGCTCGTGCTGGCGGGTGCTGCGTCCGGATTTCAAAGCGACGAGATCCTCGCGCGCATCGCGGCGAGTCCTGTGCGCGAACGGATCGAGGTGACTGGATTCGTTAGCGCCGCTGCGCTCGAGGATCTCTATCGGCGGGCACGCATCTTCGCGTTCCCTTCACTCGATGAAGGCTTCGGTATACCGGTCATCGAGGCTATGGCTCGTGGAGTTCCGGTCCTCACGTCCGATCGGTCGGCGCTGCCTGAAGCGGCCGGCGGAGCTGCTTTGCTCGTCGATCCGACTGACACGGCGTCCATCGTTGATGGACTCTCGAGGCTCACCGCAGACTCAGACTTGCGAGCTTCACTTTGCGCTAAAGGACTCGCGCGCGCGGCGTCCGCGACGTGGGAGCGGGCCGTTGAACAAACCTGGAACGTCTATCAGGAATTGCTGCGATGACGTGGTTGCTTCGTAGCGTCTTTGTAGCCATGGCCGCGGTGTTCGCGTTCGGTCTTTCGCAAATTCAGCCATGGATGCACCCGGCGTGGACGCATGAGGGATGGGAACGATTCATCCTTGCGATGTGCGCGGTCGCGTTGGTCACGCTCGGTTTGAACCGATGGGTGTTCTACTCGATCATCCTGGTGCTCGCGTGCTCCGTGGGAATCGTGCCAGTGTTCGCGGTTGGATTCGTCTTGCTCGGTGGCCTCAACTTAGGATGGCTGTTGTTCAAACAGAAAGACGATCGACTGAATTTGCTTGCGGGCGTCGCGGTGCTCGTGTTCGCGTTCAGTCTCACGGCGGGGCTTCCTATCAACACTGTGTGGCTGTGGGGAGCAGTCGTCGGTGCACCGATCGCGGTTGGACGACGATTTGCACTTCCCTTGCCTGAGCCTTCGGTCGCGATCGCGATGCCGTTGGTCGCGAATTTCCTACTCGTCTTGAAGCCGGAAGTCAGCGCGGACGGACTCTCCCAGCACTTCGCCATCGCGCAGTGGGTCAGGGATCACGGACGCTTCCACTTCGACGCGGCCAATCAGATCTGGTCGGTGCAACCGATGGCTGGGGACTGGGCACTCACGCTTGCGAATCTCTTCGGCGGCGAATATTCCGCGCGAATGCTGAACTTCGTGTGGCTGCTGGTGACCGTGTCGTTCGTGTACCGCGCTATGCGGCGCCGTCTCGATCATGGCCCGGCGGCGTTGATCACGGGGATCGTGGCGGCGACTCCGCTGCTGCAGTTGACCAGCACGTCGATGTTCATCGAAAACTTCTGGACGGCGATGATCCTGGGCGCGTTGTTCGCGATCGAGCAAGGCGAGTTCGTGCTGGCGGCGGCGCTCGCCGGAGCGTCGGGGGCATCGAAGCTGCTGGGTTTAGTCCCCGTTCCGCCGCTGGCGATTTATGCGATGTGGAAGTTGAAGCGTTCCTCCGAGGGCTGGAGATGGAAGCCTGTGTTCGCCGCCGTCGTGGTCTTCGTCGCGATCGCAATCGTGCCGTATGCGCGCGCATATGCGATCACTGGGAATCCGGTGTTCCACTACGCGAACGCATTTTTCAAATCGCCGCTGATGCGGACTGATCAGAGCTTCGTCGATCAGCGCTATCCTCCGCGGCTGCATTGGAGGACGCTCTACGATGTCACGTTCCAGACGGATTGGTTCGTCGAGAGCGAGGCCGGCACGGCTGGATATCAATGGCTGTGGTTTCTTCCTCTCGCAGTCGCCGCCTTCCGGAAAGCGGATGCCACTGAGCGAGCCGCGCTTGTGACCGCGTCATTCATGGTGATTCTCGTTTTCAGCCGACAAGCGAGCTTGCGCTATGTGGAATGCGCGATGCCGTTGGTCGCGATCGCGTTCGCTCCGGCGGCGGCGCGGATCGTCCAGGATCGTTGGCTTCGATGGCCGGCGGGGGTCGCGGGAATTGTGATCTTCGCTCTGAATGGATTCGCGATGCCGGGGTCGAGCAGTTATCACCGCGGCTTTTGCCTGATTCCTTTTAGTGCAGCGGAACGAACCACATATGTCACACAAATAGCGCCCGTGCGTCTATTAATCGCGGAAATGAACCGAATTGCGCCGGGCGCGCCGGTTGCGGATCTCGAAGGGGACGAAATTGCGGGATTGCTCGGACCTGCCTGGACCGCCTCCTGGCATACTCCGAAGTTTTCAGACAAGCTGAACGCTGCGCGCTCGATCGCCGACTACGTGCGCCTGATGGACGAATACCATGTCGAGTACATCATCGCTCCACGGGAGGGAAATTGGCGATTTATTAGGGATTCTCCAATGGACGTCTTCGTGCAGACGTCGACCGCCCCGATCGCGACGGCGGGAACTTTGCAGCTCGTTAAGCTGCGACACGACGTCAATCCGGTCGAGCCTCCGCCAGCGCGGGCGGGTGTATATGATGACTCGAATAGTCGAATCATTTACCGCGGAATATGGTATCTGGATCAATCCTTCCACGAGGCGGCGAGTGGGACCGTGTCCTATTCAAGTGATGCGTCGGCTGGCTTCAGGTTCGCCTTTTATGGCGACCAAATCACATATGTATTCACAAAAGCATTTAATCGGGGAAAAGCGTCTATTGAAATAGACGGAATCAGGAAGGGAGTGATCGACGCTTACAGTAAGGACGCGATATGGCAGTCGCAGGTGACGTTCGATCGTCTGGGCGACGGTCCGCATGTCCTCATGATTCGAAACGCCGGGCCTGCCGGAACCTACATCGACGTCGACCGTCTCATCGTGAAATGAACGTCAAGAATACGCGGATTCCGTCGGGAAATGGGGACTTTTCGGCATCCCTTCCGGCCGCGGCGTCAAGCGGCCGCCCTTCAGGAATGGTTCGCCGCGTTCCTCAAAATGCGCGACCAGGCGCTGGCGCCATTTGTGCAATTCTGCTTCATGTGTCGCATCGCCTGCGATGCTCGTCAATTCGTGAGGATCGCTCTCGAGGTCGAACAACTGTTCCTCCCCATCGAGTGCGTGATAGATGTACTTACGCCTGCCGTCCGTCAACGCGTTCCAATGATTCTCTTTGCTGTAGCAGACGTTGTGCTCGAGATCGATGTACTCACGCCATCCTGCGCCGTTTGATTTGACGAGCTCGAGTAGGCTCTTTCCGTCGAGCGACTGGGGAGCTTCACGCCCTGCCGCATCGAGGAACGTCGGCAGCAGATCCCGTATCTCGACTGCTTGATGCATGACCGATCCGCGAGCGACGCCATCGAGCATTCCCTTCGGCCAACGCATCAGCATCGGAATGTGCGCGGACGATTCATACGCATACGACTTCCGCCACAGATTCTGGTCGCCCGACATGTCGCCATGGTCGGAGGTGAATACGATCAGAGTCTCATCGAGCATGCCGCGCTTCTCGAGCGAGCCGAGGATGCGGCCGATCTGCTCATCAACCTGAGTGATGCATCCGTAGTAACCCTGCCGCGCGCGGCGAATGTCGGCGGCGCTCAACTTTCCACGCCAGAGATCGGCACGATCGGTGTTGCGCTGTGCGAACCGTTCGGCCCACGCTCCCACTTGCGCTGTGGGGAGATCCGCATCGGCGTACATTTTCATAAACCGCTCTGGCGGATCGTACGGGCTGTGCGGACGAATGAACGAAACCTTCAGGAAAAACGGCTGCGCGCCGCCTTGCCACGTGTCGAGGAATCGCACGGCCGTCTCTCCGGTCCAACGCGTCGGATGCAAACGCTCGGGCAGTGCGAAGCTTCGCGCACGGCAATCGTTCCACCATAACTGCGTCGCATGAGGATTGAGACTGGGAGCCTCCGAATAAAACCACGCTTCGTAGTCGGACCGCTCGACTTCGCCGTGCCTAAGTGCCGCCGCGTATACTTCCGGACCGTTGCCACACGGGCAATGCTCATCGAGGACCATGCGCTCGTAGCCGTGGCCGTTGCGCATCGGCGAATAGTGCTGCTTCCCGATGGTGGTCGTGGAATATCCGGCATCACGCATCGCACGGGGTTTTTCGAACGGATACTTCTGCGCGATTTCGCTGTAACCAAGCATGCCGTGATGCCACGGCGACAAACCCGTCAGCAGCGCCGAGCGCGCGGGCGTACACGTAGGAGTCGATGAATACGCCGACGAAAATCGAACGCCTTCCGCCGCGATGCGGTCGAGGTTCGGAGTGTGGATGATCCGATTACCAGCAGCTCCGATGCAATCGAAGCGATGCTGATCGGTCATCAGGAACAGAATGTTTGGCCGCGAGGGATGCTTGGTCGACACTTGCGATAAGAGCGCTGGAGCTCCTGTCAGAGCCGCACCCGCCGTCGAAATCCAGTCCCGCCTTGTCACGTTCTTTCGCTATTGTGCGCTGACGCCCGGCGTCTTCGCAGGGCCCAACAGTTGATTGATTTGACGCACCGCGTAGTCGACCTTCATGTCGAACATACGCTTGCCGAGCTTCGCCGTCGAGGGACGCGCGTCGCCCGAGATGCCGTTGTTGATGCGCTTCGCGTTGGGGTCTCGCGCTTCACCTGGCTTGCGCATCGGATCGCCCACCGCGGTCGCTACGAGTTCTTTCCGCACCCAGCCCTTATTGGCGCCGAGGAACAGCATTTCCGAAGTGTCCGGAATGCCGGCGTGCGAGCTCAGAGGATAGTTGTTCGCGGCGAGATATTTGTCGAAATCGCCGTTCGCCTTCGAATACACTTCGTCGCAAAACACCACGCGGATTCCCTTCCCTGCATACTTCGCGTCGAGCTTCTTCGCGACTTCCTCAAGCTCCTTCTGACCGCCGCCATGATCGCCCATCAGGACGACAGATTTGAATCCACTCTTGATCATCTGTTCGGCGACTTCTTCGTTCACCGCAGCGAAAACGGGGCCGGTCAAACCGATTGTGCCAGGCAAATCAGCGCTTGCGCGATTGACGGAAAACGGCATGACAGGCGCGGCAATCGCATTGCCCAGCTTGCGAGCGATCGCGAGTACCGTCGCGTGGCCCATGAGTGTGTGGCCAGCGTTCACGTTCTGCGGACCCCGCTGTTCGGTGCCTCCGTTATACACGAGCGCCGTGGTCTTTCCGCTCTCGATCGCGTGCTTGACCTCGACCCAGGTCATCATTCCGAAATCCACATCGGAGTCGAATTTCGCTTGCGCGAGCGCGATGCTTCCAACAAACGCGCCGAGCGCTACCGTGACTGTGATTGTTCGCATGAAGTGCTTCCCGTGGAACTATACCATCCTCGAACCCGCTTCAACAAATCGCGGCTACTTCGTGTCTGGCGATTCATTCAACTTCCTCAGGCGAAGAAACTCCGCGCGCTCTTGCGCGGCCTCTTTGCTGCGCCCGGCTTTGGCGTACGCGGACGCGAGCGTGATGCGCACGGGCGGACTGTCGGGCGCCAGTTTCACCGCCGCTTGCAACTCTTGAATCGCTCGATCGAGCGCACCGGTTTCCGTCAGCACTCGGCCCAATGCGGCGTGTGCGGCAACCTCTTGCGGGCCAGCTTTTACGGCCCTTTCAGCGAAAGGCAAGGCCTTCGTGGCGTCGCCCAAACTGAGGTAACCCATCGCCACCGCGACCAGCGCGGCGACATGTTGCGGGTTCAATTCGAGCTCGCTCTTGAACTCGGCGAGGGCGGCTTCGGGGTCGACGGTCAGCAGCCACGATCCGCGCAGGTAATGAACGTCGGGCTGCTTAGGGTACGTTTTTACAAGACGTCCGAATTCTTCGCGAGCTTCGGGATCGCGGTGCTCGACGGCCGCGCACATGGCGCGTCCTGCGAGGCGAATCATGGCCGCATCTTGAGAAGGAACTTCTGAAGGGAGCCATGCTCTGCGAAGTCCTGCGAGTCCGGCGGCGTCCATCACGGCGGGAGTTTCGTGTCCGCCTTGTGCGAAGGTCAAGAGCATTTGTCCGCCGGCTTCGAATTGGCCGAAGCGCGTTAGCAACAGGGCGTAGTGATAGAGCGTCGCCGCTGCAAGAGTGGTGTTCCCGACGCCAAGCCCGCGGGCCTGTTCGAGGTGTGTCGCTGATGCGCGATAGTCCTTGAGCTCGAATTCGGAGAGTCCTAACAAGGCCAGGGCGCCGGCTGATTTCGGATCGATGGCGAGGAATCGTTTGAAGCCGGTTGCGGCGTCAGGGTAGCGTTCCTGGTCGTATAGGATCGTGCTCGCGTACCACAATCCTTCTTTCCATGTGGGCTTCAACATCAGCGCCTGGCGGTAGTAACCGAGCGCTTCATCGAGCTTGTTTTGGTCGCGTGCAGACTGTGCGAGAGCGGCGATTTTATCGAAGGATTGAGGTGTCGTTGCGGCTGTCGACGGCCTCGCCATAAGGAGCGCCGCGATCACTGGAACTGCGTATTTGTAGGCTCGCGGATACAACAAAACCATGGTAGCGAATTCAATTTGGATACGGCTCGCCCGCGTGCGCGATGCGGATCTGATGGTCGGTGAACACTTGCATGCCGCCGGGCAAAGGCACCTTGGGCATGTGGCAATTGGTGCAATTCGAGGTGCCGACCGGGCAGAGTTTCCCTTTGATATTTTTAGTGTGTGGATCGTGACAGGCTTGGCATTTCGCGTCGTAAAACGCGGCGTCGACGACTGCATCTTTGTGCGGATCGTGACAGGTCGTGCAGCTCAATCGGGGGTCGGCGCCGTCATAGCATTTGCTGTTCGCGAGGCGATAGGGTTGGAAGCGCACATTGATCTCGCCGCGCAAGCGATCGCGGACAACGCGATCCCAAGTCCGGTGGCATTGGCCGCAAAAATTCGAAGTTTCTTCGGGAGTTAGACTGGCGAGCTTTCGCGGAACGACGTTGGTCTTGCCGTGCGCGAGAGCGTCCATGTGGGCCTTTGCATCTGGATGGCAGTTCTCGCATTGCACGCCGGGATGCACGTTATCGAGATGCAATTGGCCGTTCGTCAAGGCTCCTTGCGAGTGGCATCCGAAGCAGCTTGCGACCTCGCGATCGGCGAGGGGACGTCCGAAGGCTTCGAGCAATGTTTTCGGCTGGATGCTCTCGTCGCCGATCGTCACGGCGAGGCCGTTGTTCTTGGGATAAAAGCTCACGAGGCTCTCGTACAATCGGCCTTCGTGTTCGATGACGAAGGTCTGCGCGCGGGCTCCGAAGCCCCAACGGATTGGGGTGGCAATCGTGTTCGTTCCATCGCTGACGGAGTATGTGCTTTGCTCGCCGGTCGTGTCGACTTTATACGAGTAAAGTCCGCGCGACCAGGTCAGTTTTGGATGGGCGGCAAGGACTGTGTTCGTTCCCGGTTGCATCAATGCTTGTCCCATGAGAGTGGTCGATGAGTGTGCCTCGGCTTTGTGGCAGTCCGCACAGGTGAACGTCTTGTCGGCCGCGTGAACGGCTAACGCGAACATGACGAGGAGGGCGGGCTGGCTAATGCGCCGCAGCATCCGTCTGTTCCTTCATCAGTTCGAGCGTGCGGAAGCGTTCGCGCTTTGCGTCTTCATATCGGCCGGCCTTTGGATATGCGGTGGCGAGTTCGACGTGGTTCTCGACGCTCGCGGGATCGAGCTTGATCGCAGCCTCGAGGTGGTCGATGCCGGGCTTCACTTGGCCGGTTTCGACGAGCACTCGGCCGAGCGTATATTGCGCCTTGGCGGATGCCGGATCATCTTTGACGGCGCGCTCGGCGAAGGTCAGGGCTTGCGCGGCTTCGCCATTGACGGAGTGCGCTAAAGCAAGCATCGACTCCGCCGCGGCATTGTGGGGATTCGCTTCGAGTTCGCGTTCGAACTCGGCGATTGCGTGGGGCTGGTCGATCGCGAGCAGATGCGTCGCGTATAGGAAGTGGACATTCTTTGCTTTTGGAAATCGCTCGAGCAGTTCGCGAAATGCGCCGTCCGCGGCAGGGTCGCCGCGCATCGCCAGGACCGCTGCTTTGCCCGCGGCTTTGATCAGATCGCGCTGGTCTGGCGGCACTTCCGTTGGTACAAGCGGGAGCCGCAATGCGACTACTCCGAACGCGGTCATCGTCTCTGCCGTCGGTGTTCCGGCGCGAACGAAGGGGGCGAATCGCTCAATCGCAGTATCGAAATTGCCGGTTTTCCCGAGCAAAACGGCTTCGTGGTAGCGAAGCACGTCGCCGATCTGCGGTTCTTTACCCATCCCTAATGCCAAGCTCTTTTGAATGTGCGCGAGTGCCTGCGGATATTCGGCGGTGCGGAACTCGCAGACTCCGAGGAGTCCCCATCCTGGGCCCATGTTTGGGTTGAGCTCGACGACGTGCTGATATGCATCACGCGCCGCGGCGGATTGGTCGCTGGCGTACAGGAACGTGCCGAGGAACCACCATCCTTCTTGCCATTTGGGATTCAGTCCGACGGCTTGGCGGTAGAGTTCGATCGCGCGGGGAACGTCATTTGCATTGCGTGCGGCAGTCGCTTGGGCGGCGACTTCGTCGAATGTCGCGTTGCCGAAGAGCGCACCGGCGATCAGCAACAATGATGCGAATCGCATGAGGGTCGTCACTTTGCCGCCGCGCCGCCTGAGACTGGTAGACGGCGCGCGAGGAAGGAGTGCGTTCCAAACTCCTGTCGCTCGCGAAGGCGCGTCACGTAGGCTTCTTCTTTCAAAGCGTCCGCGAGCCGGCCGGCGTGATGATACGCCGCGGCCAGATCGGTGCGCGTCGCTAGTTCGTTGGGCGCGAGTTTGGTCGCCTCTTCGAGTTCGGCGATTGCGTTCGCGGCTTCTCCCTTTTCGAGTAGCGCATGACCGAGTACGGCGTGCGCTAATGCGTTGTGCGGATCCAGTTGCAAGGCCCCGCGCGCTGGCGCGATCGCAGAATCCGGAGTTCCTCCTGCCGTGATCCGCAGGCGTGCGAGTTCCACGAACGCTTGCGCGTTCTTCGAATCGATGGAGAGTTCGCGCTCGAATTCGGCCTCGGACGCTTTGGGATCGTCTTCTCTCAAGAACGTTCCATAGGCGAAGTGAACGCCGCGTTCATTGGGATATTTCGCAATCAGGTCGTGGAACGAAGTGTCCGCCTCTTTGACCTGGTGCGCCATCGCGGCCCACTCTGCTTGGCCCGCGAGCTTCACCATGGCGAGTTGCTCTGGCGTGAGCGTGGCGAGCGGCGCTTGCATTCTGAGAGCCGCCAGGCCAGCCATTTCGACTGCTTGCGGAGGACTGATCGCGGCTATCGACAAGGGCGTCAACTGCTTCAGCGCATCCTCGTAGGAACCGGAGGCGAGGAGGATTTGAGCTCCGCGAGTACGCACGGCGGCGCCGAACATTTGATTGCCGCCGAGTTCCAACTGCTCGCCTTCGAGGATCGCCTTGAGCGCTTCGGCGGGCTCGTTCAGTTCATAACGGCACAAGCCGAGAAAGCCCCATCCGGTTCCATTTTGCGGCGCGAGGTGGATGCCTTTTTGGAATGCGTCGCCGGCTTCCGCATAGCGGTGCAATTGGTAAAGGCCCGCGCCTAAGTAGAGCCATCCGTCGACGTAGGCGGGGCGCATCGCGAGAGCTTGTTGGTAGAGCTTGACCGATTCTTCCGGATTGCGATCGACGGCATCTCCAGCTCTGCGCACGATGTCATCGAACGATGGCGCGGGGGCACTTTGCGGAGCCGCCATGAGCGCGGTCAAGCAGCAAAAACAAACCGCCAGTTGAGGTGCGAGCGAGGCCATGGGAACACTCTTATTCTACTGCGCCGGGGCAGGGTCGCGAAAGTGTCGTGAGGCCCATTTTTACAGCCCTGCGAAGCTCTTCCGGGCGTATAATGGATGCAATGTTTCGAAGCGGTATTTTGAACTGGCTGGTGGTCGTGAGCGTCAGTGTAGCTTCGGCCCAGAGTCCACCGCAATCAGAGGCGAAATTCTCGGGGCGCGCGGAGGAAGTTTCGCTCGATTTAGTGGTCCGCGATAAGCACGGACATCCGGTCCGCGACTTGCGGCCTGAGGAGATCGAGATCCTCGATGATGGCCATCCGGCGAAGGTTCGATCGCTGACGCTCTCGGGCAGTTTGGGCACGGGGACGAATGCAGTCGGCGTCGCTGGCCAGGCACCTGCGGCGGCGCAACCGGTTCACGCGGATCCTTTGAAGCAAGTCCATCTGGTGTCGCTGCTGTTCGAGACGCTCGATGCGAACAGTTCGAAGATCGCGCGTGAAGGCGCGTACGAATTGTTGAAGGGCATCACGAGCCCGAATACTTACATGGCTGTTCTGCGCGTCGGCGCGCGCATCGGAGTTGCGCAGAGTTTCACGAATGAGCGAGAGCCGCTGAAGAAAGCGATCGACTCGCTTACCAATCCGAGCAAGCTCGATGCGCGCAGCGAAATCGCATCGATGGAAGAGCAGTTGCGGCACCAGGTGTCGAATCAATCGCAATACGATCAGGTCAGCCGCGGCGATGTTTCGGGTCTCTCCGGAGTGGGGCAGAGTCCTGGAGATCCGATGGCGTTGGGGATGACGATGCTGCTGCTCGACGTGATAGAGACTTCGCAGCGCGTCACGCGCGACATGCATGCGCGGCCTGCGCTCGCGTCGTTGCTGGGCGTGATTCGCACCGTAGCGAAGCTGCCGGGGCGCAAGGTGATCGTCTATTTTTCAGAAGGGCTGCCGTTGTCCGAAGGCGCGGCGGATCAGTTTCAAAGTCTGATTGGAGAGGCCAATCGTGCGGGCGTCACGATCTACACGGTCGACGCGACGGGACTCGATCCGGATGCGAAGACGCACGATAATGATCCATTCATTTCGGCGAGTACGGGCGGCTTGAGCAATCGAGGGAACGCCAACAGCTCGAACAATATGTCGGCGATCAAGCGGCAGATCCAGACGAACGATCGCGTCGCCGATGCCATGCGATCGAACTCGCAGACCGCGCTGGCCGATATCGCATCCGAGACCGGAGGCAGCTTCATGGCGAATACGAACGACCTGAGGCGGCCGATGCACAAGCTGGTCGAGGACGAGGAAACGTACTATTTGGCTTATTATTCGCCGCAAATCGAAGGGTACGACGGGCACTTCCGCACTATCTCGGTGAAGGTGGATCGGCCGGGGGTCACTGTGCAAACTCGTTCCGGATACTTCGCGCTGCCGCCTTCGGTGACGCCGCTGCGGACGTTCGAATTGCCGATGCTGCAGGCGCTTAACGATCATTCGGGCCAGCCGGATCCGGCTTTGCAGTCGCACGCGTTTGAGTTCTCGTCGAATGCCGATACGGTCGCGGGCGAGCTTGCGGTGTCGGTGCCGCTGTCTCATCTGCAGGTCAAGGAAACGGCCGGCGAAGCGGTGTTCCATCTGCATTTTTCAATATTGGCGCTGATCCGCGATGCGACCGGAAACATCGCCGGACAGTTCAGTGAGGACGTTCCTTATCAAGCTGCGTCCGAGCTGAAGGCTACATCGCTAGCAGGATCGTTTCCGTTCGTGCGATCGTTCGCGGTGCATCCGGGGAAATATACGCTCGAGGTGGCCGTGTCCGATCAGAACGCCGACAAGATCACCGCGACGCAATCTGCGTTCGAGTTCAAGTCCGCGGCTCGCCCGGCAGTCAGCGAACCGTTGCTGATTGCGAGGCTCGATCCGGAGCCGGCGGGCGCTAACGCAACGGCTGATCCTCTCGAATATCAGGGGAGGAAAGTGACGCCCGCGCTTTCGGCGCGAGTGCGGAATGATCCTGGCAGCACGCTGCCGGTCTTCTTTGTGATGTATCCGGACGTGAAGGCCATGGCGAAACCGGCGCTCGCGATGGAAGTTTTGCATGGGGGAAAGCTGCTGGCGAATGTTCCACTCGCGCTTCCTGAGAGCGCGGCGCAGCAGGCTACGCCGTTCGTGGCGACGGTTCCCACGAAGAGCCTCAACCCTGGCGATTACGTGATCCGCGTGGTGTTCAGCCAGGGTGAGGAGAAGGTTGAGCGCGATCTTCCATTCGTTGTCGAGGGCGAGATCCGGACTCCGGTCGCCGCGCCGGCTGCTCATCCGAATGATGAGGCTCCTCAGGCTCGCGTGAATCTTGATTTTGCTAGTGGGGCTGAGTTGGTCTTCGCTCAAGCTCCGGCCAATACTCCGATGAGTCATGACGATCAGTTGCGACTCATCGAAGGGGCCCGTCAGCGTGCGCTGCTGTACACGGACTCGCTGCCGAATTTCACAGTGCGCGAGAGCACACGGCGCGAGATTTCGAAGACTGGTTCCGGTAATTGGAATCCGCGGGATGCATTTACTGAGCTGGTGCGTTTCAGCGGTGGCGCGGAGGAACGAAAGCTTGTCGAATGGAATGGGCAGAAGTCCGATCTCGATCGTTCCAGTCTCGATGGCATGATGCTGAATGGCGAGTTCGGTTTTCTGCTCGGCGCCGTGTTCAAGCGGCAGGCGCAAGCGCAATTCACTTGGGAAAAGTCGGTTTTTACCGGACCGAACCGGTGCGAAGTCTTCGCGTTCCACGTCGATCGCGCGCATTCACTGTATAAATTGCGGACGAAGGAAGGGCGCTCGGTGATGCTCGCCGCCTATGATGGCGAGGTCTTCCTCGACTCGAATACGTTCCACATACGGCGGATTACTTTGCACACGTTCGACCTGCCGAAGGACTTTCCGATTCGCTCGACTGAGCTGCGCGTCGATTATGATTTGTGGCGTTCCGGTCAAGGGGATCATCTCGTGCCGGTGAACGGCGTGATCCAAGTGCAAACGAGCAAGCGCGTGTTTGAACGGAATGAAGTGCGCTTCAAAGATTACCGGCGTCTGGGAAGCGTGAGTAAGCTCAAGTTCGGAGTCGAATAGCTGGTCATGATTCTTCCGATCGCACTGTTCCTCTTTGCGGCTGCTCAATCAAATCCGGAGCAATTGTTTCAGAAGGCGCTCGAGTCGCAACAGCGCGGCGACTATGCGGCGGCCGTCGCCGAGTATCGGCAGTTGCTGCAGATCCAGCCTGGACTTTTTCCGGCGCTCGCGAATCTTGGCGCATCGCTCACTCATCTGGGACGCTTCGATGAGGCGATCGATCAATATACGGCGGCGCTCAAGCAGGAGCCGCAGAACAATGCTCTGCGCATGAATTTGGCGCTCGCGTATTACAAGAAAGGCGACTACGCCAACGCGTCCGATCATCTGCGCGCGCTGCATCAGGACGCGCCGGCGGATGCGCGAATCGCGACGCTGCTCGGGGATTGTCTTTCGCATCTCGACCGCAATGATCAGGCGCTTGCGCTGCTTGCTCCGCTCGAGGCGACGCGTCCTGATGATGCGGATCTTGCGTTCGCGCTGGGCAATGCGTTGGTGCGAGGTGGCAGGAAACGTGATGGTGTCGAACGCATTGAGCGGGCGGCGTCGGCGCTGAAGAGTCCGGAGGCGTACCGGCTTGCGGCTGAGACATGGTTCGATTTGAGCGAATTCGAAGCGGCGCGTAAAGCTGTGAATGAGGCGCTGGCGTTGCAGCCGGACTTGCCGGGACTGCATACGCTCGAAGGAATGATTCTGCAAAGTGTGGGGGACCGGCCGGCGGCGGCTGAGGCACTTATGAAGGCGCTCAAGGCGAATCCGAATGACTTCCGCGCGAACTTGTATTTGGGCGCGGTCGAGTTCACGGATCGCAATCTCAAAGACGCGCGTATCCATCTCGATCATGCGCTGCGGCTTGATCCGGGCTCGGCTCTCGCGCGCTATGAATTGGCGCTTGTGCAGCGCTCGACTGGACAGGAAGCGGATGCCGTGAAGAATCTCGAACAGGTCGTCAAGGCCAATCCGAAGTGGCTGCCGGTTCACGTCGAACTTGCTGCACTTTATTACCGCGTGCGCCGGCCAGAGGATGGAATGCGGGAGCGCAAGATCGTCGACCGGCTGTCGGAAGAGCAGCAAAAGCAGGAGAATCCGGGAGCTTCTCTGCCTAAGGCGCCGACGATTCCTTGACCTTCAACACGTGATCGGCGGGGACGTCCTTGAGGAGTTGCACCCGGCCCGATGGCCAATGGATCTCGATCGAATCGGCCTTCGTGTCGGGTCCCAATCCGAAATGTACGGGTCCATCGCTCGACGACGCGTAGCCCACGCTGGTGGTCATGTGGTTGTACTGAGCCCCGATGGTTTTGCTCATCACTTTGATCCGCGCGCCGATGCCGTCGCGATTGCTCTTGGTTCCTTCGAGCGAGATGTCGAGCCAATGGCCAGTGCCGTCGCTGCGGTTCATCCAAATTTCGCCGTCGCGCTCGAGGGCGGTCGATACGATGTCGATTCGTCCATCGCCATCGAGATCGCCGAATGCACAGCCGCGGTGACGGGCTTTCGGCGAGGCGTCGAATCCTGCTTGCTCAGTGAGCGCTTCCCATTTTTTTGCGCCGCCTAAATTGCGGAACACGGTGTTGTATTGGTCGATCTCGATGCCCGGAGGAGGCAGCGATGAGACGTGCCCGCGAGTCACGAATAAATCTTTCCAGCCATCGTTATCGAAGTCGTAGAACGCCGCGCCGAATCCGGCCATCTTCATGGTCAGGTTACGCATGCCGCTTTCGGTCGTGACTTCCTTGAATTCTTTGCCGGCCATGTTCAGGAAAATTGGGAACGTCTGATTGTGCAGCGCTACGAATCCGATGTCCGGATACCCGTCGTTATTGATGTCGCGGAAATCGAGCCCCATGCCTGAGATCAGATTCCCGTCTTCGGCGAGGGCGACATTCGCGGGAAATGCGACTTCTTCGAACTTGCCGCCGACGTTGTGGAAGAGCGAGTTGTACAGCGCGTCGTTGGGGACAAAGAGGTCGGGCTTGCCGTCGAGATCATAGTCCGCGACGCCGACTCCCATGCCTTTGCCGACGTGCTCGCGGATGCCCCATTTGGCGGAAACATCCTCGAAGGTACCGTCGCCTTTGTTGAGGAACAACTGATTCGGCAATCCCTTGTAAAACCGCGGATGGCAGAAGTCCGCTTCGCCTTTGAAGGCGCAGAGTGGATCGGCGCGGTAGGTCCACTGCATATAATTCACAACGAAGAGATCGAGGAGTCCATCGCCGTTGACATCGACCCATGCGCCGGTCACGGCCCAGAGGGGGCCATATTCTTTGTCCGGCAGATTGAGTCCGGCTTTCGCTGTGACGTCTGTGAAAGTGCCGTCGCCGTTGTTGTGGTAGAGCGTGTTGTGATGGACGCCGGCGACGAAAACGTCGGGCCAGCCGTCGTTATCGTAGTCCGCAACGGCGACTCCGATGTCGTAACCGGAGCCGGCCAATCCGGCGGAGTCGGTGACGTCGGTGAACTTGCCGCCGCCATCATTTCGGAAGAGACGGTTCCGATATTTGGGGGAATCTTTGCGTAGGGTCGCGATGTTCGCGCCGTTCGTGAAAAAGATGTCGGGACGTCCGTCGTGGTTGTAGTCGAAGATCGCGACGCCGCCGGGCATGCTCTCCGGGGGATTGCGCGCGGGGGACAAGCTGTTCTCGAGACGGAAGGGAATGGATTGCAAAACGAAGTGAATCGGCGATCCGCTGCCGGATCCGCCGGCCCACAAAAGCGCTACACCGGCGAGAATGGCCGCTGCGCTCCAGCGGACTGGCCATGCATTCATCAGTTTCGAATTTAGCATTTCAAAAGAGACCATACGAAAAAAGGGAGGGCACGAAGCCCTCCCTTGTTGATTCGCGAACTGGAACGGAATTTAGAAGCTGTACTTCAGAGCGAACTCCACAACTCGACGTCCGACTGTGTTTGCCACATAGCCGGTCGTTAGAGAATTCGAGTTCACACCGCTACCGCTGGTGAGATTCAGCTTGACGTCGTTATTCGAACCATTCGCGTCAAACTGCGGCAGCGGATGGTTGAGGAAATTGAACGCCGACATTCTGAACTGGATCTTGTGTTTCTCAGCGATCCGGAAATCTTTGTAGATCGAAAGATCGCTGTTGAAGTACGCCGGCAGGTGAATGTACGGCCAGATAATCGAACCGTTCGAGCCCGGCGCGGGAACGCCAAAGCAGTTGGGGTTGAAATATTGGCCCGACTTCAAGCCGGACGTCGGATTACAGGTGATCGTCGGCATTAAAGAAATTGCGTTCGTGCCGAGATATTGCGAGTTGCCTACGCCGGTCGGGAACGTGACGTTCAAATTCTCATTCACGTTCGGCTGCAGCGGAGCTCCACTCTGCATTTGCGTGACGCCGGAAATCGTCCATCCGTTGATTACTCCTCCCGCGATCATGTTGCTATGAATCGGGCTGGGCAGA
Source organism: Bryobacteraceae bacterium (assembly GCA_036502165.1). Taxonomy (GTDB): domain Bacteria; phylum Acidobacteriota; class Terriglobia; order Bryobacterales; family Bryobacteraceae; genus F-183. The sequence goes on along the minus strand of DASXZC010000562.1, from coordinate 16,175 downwards.
TGGTAGATGTAAGCGGCGTTGAAGATCTGGCTATGGTCGAAGGCCAGAACTCCGTAGTTGTTGTTGATGTTGAGGCCGTCGACAACGGCTCCGGCGCCGGCGCCGTTGTTGCTGTTGCCGTCGCGGATGCCGAGCACTTTGCTGAACGTGTAGTTCAACAGGTAAGTAACTTGGCCAGATTGTTTCTGCCACGTCACTACGCCCGAGTTGTAGTTCGAGAAACTACCGTGCGTAATTACTCCAATACCCTGGTAATTGGCGTACGGTAGATAATCATTCGAATTGAAGTTCGCGGCGCTGGGAGACGTCACCACACCCGTCACCGGATCCGCCTTGAAAAAGGCGCCGAGCGGGATCTTATTGATGTTGGCCAAGCTGTTGCCGGCATTACCGGTGATCAGCATGTCGCGGGAGATGTTCCCGACATACTGAACTTCCATGAACGAGTGCCACGGCAGACGTTGGGAAACAATCAGGTTGTAGCTGCGGGTGTACGGCGTACGGCTGTCACCCATCTGGTCGGTGTTGATCGAACCACCCAAGCCATTTCCGCCGGCGGCGATGACGTTGGCGATTTGAGACGTCGACGTCAGAGCTTGCGTGGTGTAGGCGATGGTTCCGAGGTTCGCTCCGAGAGCGGCGCCCGAGTCGTTCACCGCGACCTGGTAGTGATACTGGCCGAATCCGCCGCGGATGACGGTCTTGCCGTTACCGAACAGATCATAAGCGGCGCCCAGGCGAGGGTTGTAATAGAACAATGGCGATTGCCATCCCGAGAGCGGAATGCTGCTGTTGATCTTGTTCCAGGTCAGTCCTGTCATAGCGGGGGCGTTCGGCGTATTTACATACGTCGCCGGATCCCACACGACGAGGCCGGGATTGTTGATCGGATACCACTGACCCAGGTGATCGAATCGCAGGCCGATGTTGACGGTCAACCGGCGGCTCACCTTCCAGCTATCCTGCATGTACATCGACCACTGGTTGTACTTCATGTCGCCCAAATTGGCTTGATTCTGCTGGCTGAAGTAGTTGTGGCCGGTGAGGAAGTCGGCGATGACGTTGCCGGTCGTGGTGGCGCTGTAGTTCTCCGGTTCGAACAGGCCGGCGATGTTGCCGCCGTCAGTCTGCTTGTTACCGCTGAAGTCCCAATACGCGCCGACTTTGATCGTGTGCGTGCCGATGACCTTCGTCAAGTTGTCGGAGAGCGAGGGATCCTTCTTCAATCCACCGAAGCCGCCGGGGAAGTTCTGGTAGAACGAGTAGGCGTAGAAGCCGGCGAGGCCGTTACCACCGCTCCAGCTATAGAGGTTCGGAATCTGATGCTGCGAGGAAGGATTGCTGAACAACAGCTTGGCGTTGAATCCGATGGTGGCCGGGTCATCCGCCTTAGGGTTGGTCAGCGTGTTCTGGTTGAGGTACTTCGCGTAGGCGAAGACGGTCTCGTTGGTCAGCGTGGGACTGAACACATGCGTCACGTTGGCAGCGTATGATTCCGACACCGTCGGAGCCGTGATGCCGCCAGGAAATGGCAGCGACTGCGTCGGCGCCCACCAAACGTTGATCGGATGGATGTCCGTCTCGTTCTGGCGCGTGTAGGCGAAGAAGATCTTCGTGTTCTGGCTCAAGCTATAGTCGATGCGCGGCTTCAGTTCCCAGCGATTCTGGGGAACGGTCGTCAGGAAGCTGTAGTTGTTGCCGCCGTTCGAGGAGGAAGGCGTCATGTTTGGAGCCGGGTACAGCTTCGCGTAAGCCGTCATCTGAGGATCGAGCTGGCTCGCGGGAATCTGGCCGTTGACGATGTTCAGGCTCGGGCATCCGGCGGCGGTCGCCGAGCTGCCGCTGCAGGGGATGAACGAGCTGGCTCCGTAGGCGCTGGTAAAGCCGGGACCAAGGCTGTTGATGTACTGCGGGGTGAAGTTGCCTTGGATCATCTGCGGAGTCGGCACGAACAGCTCGGTCAAAGCGCCGCTGGGCAATTGATCCATATATTCGTAACCGATCCAGAAGAACAGCTTGTCGTGATCGTGGTTGAAGTGCGTGCCGGGGATGATCACGGGTCCGCCGAGGTTGCCGCCGGGATAATAGTAGTGGTCATCCGGCTTGCTCTGGCCCTGGCTCTTCACGAACGAGTCGGTCGAATTGAAGATGCCGTTGCGGGCGTAGAGGTAGGCTCCGCCGTGGAACTGAGCTCCGCCAGATTTGCCGATTGCCTGGAAGGTCACGGGACCCTTGGCGTATTCGGCACCGAAGGCGGACGTCATCACCTTCATCTCCTGGACCATGTCCTGGTTGATGTTCTGGATCTGCGTGCCCTGGTTGCCGACGTCGAGGACGTTGGCGCCGTCGGTCGTCATCTGCATGCCGCCGTTCGGCTGGGTACCGGCGGCGCTGTAGGCTCCGATGGGGCCGTTGTTGCTGCCGGTCGTCAATGAGCTGAAGCTGCTGCCCTGGGCGATGCCGTTATTGAGCGCCATGCCGGGCATGATCTTGATCAACTCCGCTGCATCGCGGCCCTGGATGGCGATATCTGTCACCATTTGGGTATTGAGGCTGGTGCTAGCCTCGCCGCTTTCGACGGGAGCTACGGCTTCGGCTCCTGAAATGACTTCGACGGCTTGGGCCGCGTTGCCAACTTGGAGGACGACGTTCGATAACGTCAGCTTTGCGCCCTGGCTGAAAGCCAAGTCTTTTTCCTGCCATGGGTTGAAGCCTGAAGCGGAGATCGTAACCGTGTAGGAACCCGGTTGCACGGCGCTGACGCTAAAGAAGCCGCTGGCATTTGTGATGGTTTCGCGTACGTCGTTGGAGGCGGTGTTCTTCATGACGACCTTCGCGTTGGGGACTACCGCGCCGGTTGGATCGTGAACTTCACCGCTCAACGAGCCTGTCGCGACCTGGGCGACAGATGGAATCTGGAAGACTAACGCCGTCGAGAGCAACGTGGCCAGCAAAAATCTCCTGGCGAGCGGACCTTGCTCTTGGCGGGTACTAGTTCTGAACATGGATACTCACCCCCTTGGTATCGCTTGAGTGCGCTCAAGCGAGAAGCGCTGACACCTAGTAGGTTCCTACTAGTCGAGCCTGTCAGGCAGTATATGGTCCATATCCGACATTGTCGAGAGGGTAGCCGTTACTGAGTGGAGTTGCAGGAGGTAAATGTAACTTTCGCGATTATTATCAATGACGTACGGACGTTACACGGGAAGGTTGACTAACGATGACAGTAATATGAATTACTCAATACAGATTCGTTTACCGATATTGACTGATTCTTAACGGTTTGCGTTGAGAGCCGCGCAGCAGGTAAAGCAATAAGTTTGAGAGGCGGCGCAATCTTGTTATGGCGACTCTTCACGAAATAACACAAATCTTTGTGCGACAATCGGTAACACAAGCGCAACTTTCCGGTAGCAGCTCGAGTCGAGTTGGTGAATTGTTTTCAGTAACGTAGCAGGATGTTTCAATTGCATTTTCTGACGGTTCGCCCGTATACTGAATCCATGCTTGAAGTGAAGGGCCCGGTCGGCGATACCGAGGCTGCTCGCGCGGAACTGGCAGTAGTTGTCGCATCCTCTACCTTCTCCAGATGTCCCCGGATGAGCCGCCTCCTGACTTATCTATGTTCAAAGTACTTCGCAGGCGAAGCGGATCAGATCAAGGAATACAATATCGCGGTGGATCTGCTGGGGCGGTCGGTCGATTTCGACCCCGCCGACAACGCCAGCGCCAGGGTAGAAGTCCATCGGCTACGTAAGAAGCTAAGGACGTACTACGACTCCGAAGGTGCGGATCGCGAACTTCGGATCGAGATTCCGGCCGGTACTTACGTTCCGCAGTTCGTGCCCAAGCCGTCCGCGTTATTGCCCCCGGCGGAACCCTCGCCGGTGGGTACTGCGGTTCTCGACGCTGACCATCCGATGGTTGTGGAATTGCCGCGCGGGGTGCCGGTAGCCGCCACGAGCAAGGTGGCTGCGCCGAGGGGATCCCGCGCTCTGTGGTACGCCGCGGCGGCCGTGGTTGCCGTGGCCATGGCGGCATTTGCGGTGATGCAATTGACTCGCAAGCCGAATCCGGAGTTCGAGACTTTTTGGAAGCCGGTGCTCGACAGTACGGCGTCCACGATGGTGGTGCTGCCGCATCCGATCGTCTATCATCCGACGACGCGTGCGAATCACCTGAACAGCCAGTTGCATGGAGTGCCGCCGCTGCCGACGCAGGTACCCTTGGATGTTCCGCCGAACCTGCTCAACGGAGCGGATTTCGTGCCGGTGTTCGACCAATATGTAGGATTCGGGGATACGGTCGCTGTCGCCAGTCTGACGACGCTATTCGCCCGGCGTGGAGGATCGGTCACCGTGCGTCTCGCGAGTAAGACCGAGTTTGCGGACATGCGCGATTCCCCGGCGATCCTGATTGGAGCGTTCACCAATCGCTGGGCGATCGAGATGACACAGAAGTTCCGCTATCACTTCTTTATGGATGGCGGGCACAAACCGGCGATCGCGGATAGCCAGACGAACTCGCGCTGGTTGACCGATAAAGAGGACAACGGACATTCGAACGAAGATTACCTGCTCATCTGCCGTTTGCCGAAGGCGCAAACGGGAGGGTTCGCGATTATCGCCGCGGGTCTGACGCAATACGGCACGGAAGAGGCCGGGCGGATTCTCGCTCATCCGCAGGCGCTGGCTCCGATTCTTCGCCAACTGCCCAAGGGCTGGGAATCGAAGAATGTCGAATTGGTGCTGCGGTCGCAGATTGTCGGGGATACACCGACGGCTCCGGATTTGACGGCTTTTTACGTCTGGTAGCTATTGCCAGATTTTCGCGTGAAACCCGTCCGGCATTTGTACCTTCGCCGGATTGAGTTCGTCCTCGACGATCGGAAACCTGCACTCGGTCGGATTCGCAGGAGACGGAAAGTTTTCGCTAATCACGAGGCGCAAGGTTTTCGCTCCGGAGGCGTTTTCTTCGAAGGTCAGCTTGCGCGTCGTATCCGCGTAGGACCGTAACAGGGCAGCGCGCTTTTCGTCATCGCACGTCAGAATCAGGCGGCGCATCACCGCGTCCTCGGTTGCATAGATTAAGACGCCGATTACATGAGGATCTTTTAATCGCGCGTCTTCGGAATCGCTGCCGGGATTGAGGTATCCCACATACCGCATGTTGACTGTGCTTCTTACAATCGAGAAGCTGACCAAAGGTACATAGGTATCGAACAAATGTTTGGCGTTCGACAAGCGGTATATTGACCACCACTCCACTTCCTCGAGTCCGCGCGAGGCGACGAAGAGTGAATTATCTACTATTTGGCCATCCCCACCGGTTACCTTCAGCGTGTAAAGAGCCTTCTGGCGGAGGTCGGTGCCGAGCGGCCAAGCCTCGAGCGATACCGTTCCTTCACTTCCTTCGTCGCCTATGATCCACTTCGAATGCGTCGTTTTCCGCAGCAATAAGCGCTCGTTTGCGGGGCGGCCAGGGATTGACGTGCCGGTCACCTGGTAGGACACATTGTGGATCTCGACGGCCTGCGATCCTTCTTTACCGGCGCTGACACTGATCGTCGAGGGGGCTTGCGATTGCAGAGGCCGCACGGTTTGTGCAGTGAGCGCGGAAAATTCTCCTAGTATGAAGACAAATCCGATCACACAATTCTGAATTCCCGGTTTTGATAGGAGCGGCATGTCTCAGTTTACCGATTTTGGTTAGCGGGCGGTTTAACTATGTTTGACAAGATTGCTAAAATAGAGTTGTATGCAAACCGAACAGATCGTCGCCCTGCTTGTCGCCGAGCGCGACCGACTGAGCAAAGCCCTCGAGGCATTGCAAGGTCCTACCAGACGTCGAGGCCGGCCTCCTAAGAGTCCGCTCGCCGTACTTACCGCCAACGCCAGCTTCCATGCTGGCAACTCACACACTGCCGCTGCCGCCCCGCACGCTACCAGAAAGGGACGGACGCCCGCTCAGCGCAAGGCGCAAGCGGAGAAAATGAGAGCGTACTGGAAGAAGCGGAAAGCCTCAGAGAACGGGAAGTAGTTCACCGAGGCGTTTCCACTTATTGTGTGCATGTAATACTGCTGGTGCCGGGCAATGCCCCCGTTGACCCCGCTGGACGCGCGGAGATCACGTGGGAATTGCCGTCTCTCAACACCGGCGGAAGGGTCCACGAGAACCCGTGGATACCGTTGTCTCCTAGATAAGCTCCGACATCCGGTCGTGACGTATCAGCCGCCGTGCTGCCCACCAGCGTTGCGCCGTCGTAAAATTCGACACCAATACTTGTGTTCAAGTGGCTGCGGTCGGCTGCCCATCCTGAAACTGCCGAGCATCCGACGCCATCCAGACTTCCCGCGAAGGCGGGCGGCGGCACAGGCGCGGCGCACTGTATCGTTTGCGGCGCGTTTCCTATAGACGTTGCAGTTCCCGAGAAGCGCAAATTAACAACGTGCGGAGCGCCATCCTTCAATATGAGCGGAGTCGCAAAGGAGAATCCGTGAATGCCGTTATCGCCGAGATAAGATCCCACATCCGGACGGCTGAGATCGGCGAGGACTGTCAGGAGAGTCGTCGAGCCTTGCACGACATCGAGTGCGAAGGTTTGATTCAATACTCCGTGATTGGCGGCCCAGCCGGAAAATGCTGTGCAATTCCCGCTGTCGAGATATCCGGCGTATAAAGACGCGATCGAGCAGGATAACGGAATCGACGTGCCCGCTGAGAGTGCTGTCGTCGAATTTTCGAAATGCACGGAATAGTTGCGCGATACTCCATCCAGATATTTGGATGGCAAAGGCAGCGAGAATCCGTGTAAGCCATTGTCACCGATCACGGCTCCGACATCGGGGCGGGATCCGTTGGCGATCGTGCTCGCGATTTGCGCGCCGTTATACCAGAGCGACACTGTGATGGATAATCCGAGACCATTGAGGTCGGCTGCCCATCCGTGGATGCCCGCGCTGCAGGACGAGCCGTCGACCCAGCCTTCATAGGACGGCGATGGAGAGGAGCACGTCAGCGTTACCGGCGAGGCGGGCAGTTCGGCGAGTGTATTGTCGAACCTCACGTGGAAAGTATGAGAGCCGCCGGTGCGTATGCTCGACGGCAGTGGAAAATTGAAGGCGTGCAATCCGTTGTCGCCGAGGTAGGCTCCTACGTCGGAGCGGGATCCGTTGGCGGTGAGGGATCCGATGAGGGTCGCGCCATCATAGATGCTGACGAGGATCGGCTGGTTCAACCGCGACTTGTCCGCGGCCCAACCGCTGAGTGCCTGACAGGTTCCTGAATCCAGATAGCCGGTGTAAGCCGCGGCGCCCGTCCAGTGCTGTGCGAGCGCGTAACCATCGGCCGAGCCCCAGCCGGTCGCGAGATCGTAGCCGGTGCCGGCGTTATAGCCGTTCATCGTGCCGGTCGAGCCCGCGGTCGCGGAGCAGTTCGAGGATCCGCCGGAGCAGGGCACGGCATTCGTTCCTGCCGTTACATCGTGAAATACGGTGGGCGCCGATGCCGCAATCGAATACAGGCGCGGGTTCGGATTGCCTCCGCGCGTTCCGGAATATTGATTGAGGATCGCCATGAGCCCCGCAACCGATGGAGCCGGAGCGGAAGTGCCGGACACCGTGAGTACCGATCCTTCACGCTCGACGATGTAGCCGTCGTGCGCCGCCGCGGTGAAGGCGACGTCCGGCAGATAGCGGTGATGCTGATTGGGGGCGGCGGGGTCAGAGGTGGGAACTCCGAGGCCGGTCTGCCACCCAGGGGTCGCGTGGACGCTGCTGACTCCGCCGGCGCCGGCGTAGAGACTGTTCAGGCCCGACCCGGGAGAGTAGCTGCTTTCGTTCCAGGCGGACTCCGGGATGTAGCCGAGCGCCGATGCCTGATTCGAATCATTCGCGCCGTTCCAATAGGTCGAGGGCGAAGCGAGATCATTGAACTGCGTGCCGCCGACGGCGACGTTGTACGCGGTCGAGGCCAGGCCGTTCACTGCAAATCCGCCACTCGCGGGGGTGGTCACGTTGATGCCGTGCGAGTTCAGCGTGGATGGCGGATCGCAGCCGGCCGAGCCGTCATCGCCGGCTGAGACGAACACTGAGATCCCCTGCGCCGCGGCTTGTTGCCACAGCGTGTTGTAGAACGAATTCGAAGCGCCGAGATCCGATTCGCAGCTTCCATAACTGAGGCTCATCACGGAGGCGAGATTGTTGTCGATGATGTATTGCGAGGCGAGGTCGAGTCCGTCGGTTGAGTTGGTGCTGGCCGCGGTCACGAGTTGAATGGCCGCGCGTTTGGCGATGGCGCCGGCCCATTCAAGATCGAGGTCGGCTTCGAGCTCCTCGGAGGGATCGAAGATTCCAGGATCGGGGCCGTCGAGGATGACCGTCGGAGTGTTCAATGGAAGTCCGTAGCGCGAACGGAAATCGGCGACATCGCTCAATTTCACGTTGGTGTGGCTGACGATGGCGATGGTTTGGCCGGATCCGTCGAGACCCGCATTCCACAGCGGCGCGATGTTGTAGATGGTGGCGAAATCGTAGGGTGCGATCGCGTGTACGCCGCCGCCCTGGTTCGAATCGGTTCCAATCGTGTCGACGATATGATGCTGCGGCCGCAAGCGGAAATCGTGCATCGACCGCACGCCGCCCACGACCGCCGAGAGGGCCTCGGGGATGGCAAGTTCGGTCGCGTTCGCGATGTGGCGCTCGCCGTTGATTTCGAAAGAATGGATCTCGGAGTGGAACGACGTTTCCATCTGGAGCGCGGTGCCGCTGAACTCGATGGTGCGGCGCCCTTTGCTGACGCGGTTGACGGAGAGTCCGCGATCGCGCAGCCATTTCACGATGGTGTCGACGTCCTGTTGCGCGGGGCCGAACTGTTCACCGAAGTCCTCAGGTGTGAGCCATTGTTGATACTGCGGCGAGCGGGGATCGCTCAAATCGGTCAGAAGTTTTTCGAGGGCGGCATCCTGCTCAGGGCTCGCCTTGAGGATTAATAAGACGCGCTCGATCGGGGTGGTGGCTGCGATTCGTCCGAGGTCGCGCGCGCCGTTAAGCGCGGGGCGAACGCTGCCGGTGAAGCGAACCACGGCATTGTCATCGATCGTTCGGACGATGCGGGGGGATACGGGCTGAGCATCCAATGAAAGCCCCCACAGGAAGCACAGCGCCAATATGGCCTTCATTATTCTGCTATCCAAAATCAGCACTCCTCAGCTTAGTACGGCGGCGACCCTTACTCATCCATTCAACACGAGTCCCCCTCCCGCAAGTTGCGGCTAGCTGTTGACCAGTTGAACGTGCGACAGGTAATTCGCGAGGCGCATAATTTCGGTGGCGAGTTGATCATGATCGCTGCGCTTGGCCGCGGACTCGAGTTCGGCGCCGAACTCTGTGAGCAGGGGGAAGCCGTAAGAGGCTCCGCTGCCTTTGAGGTCATGGCCCAGGATCCGCAGGCCGTTAAAGTCATCGGCGGCAAGCAGGGACGTCATTTGCGTGACTTCCCGCCGCCGCTTGGCCAGGTACCCGGGGACGATTTCCTCGAGTCCGCGGGGCACGGGGACGGTGGCCGGTCGCGCGTTGCGCTTGCCATCGGATCGGCCGCGTCCGAACTCCTCGATGGCGCGGAACAGGGTGTCGCGGGAGATGGGTTTCGTGAGGTGAACGTCGCAGCCGGCATCCTTGCTCATTTCGACGTCTTCGGGGGCGGCGTTGGCGGTCAGGGCCAGGATGGGGAGGCGATGCAGCCCGCGTTCGACTTCGAGCGAACGCATCGCGCGCGTCGCGGTGAGGCCATCCATGCGCGGCATCTGGATGTCCATGAGGACGAGGTCGTAGTCGTTGGGCGCGGAGAATTTTTCAAGCGCGATCTGGCCGTCTTCGGCGAACTCGATGATGTAGGAACCGCCGCGGAAGTAAGCGTTGAGGAGCACGCGGTTGTCGAGGGAGTCCTCGGCGATCAGGATTTTGAGAGCGGCCGCCGGGCTCTTGACTGCAGCGCGCACGGGAGGCGGCGGTGCCGCGGCGGGGCGCGGTTCTTCGTGAGCAGGGTTTCGTTTGAGCGCGCCGCTGAGCATGCGGTGCAATTCGCGGCGCTTCACGGGCTTCGAGGTCCAACTGATGCGGTGCAACTCGGTTTCAGGAGGACGTGTGTGGGCCGTCAACAAGATGAGAGGCAGGTCGGGCGCGGTGCGGCAGATCCCCTTGGCCAATTCGAAATCGAGTGGCGGCGTCGTGTGTGGAACGTCGATCACGGCGGCGAACCAGGCGCGAGGCTGCCGCATGGTTTCGACCGCATCGGCGAGAGAACCGGACTCCAAGACTTCCATCCCCCAGCCGGCGAGAGTCTCACGGAGGATCCGGCGGCTGACGTGATGTTCGCCAGCGACGAGGACGCGTTTGCCCGCGAGCGAAGGCATCGCTTCCCCGGCCACCGCGGGCGGCTTGCCAGGCTCGAACACGGCCTCGAATGTGAAGGTGCTGCCCACGCCGACGACGCTTGAAACCCCGATCTTTCCGCCCATATGCTCGGCGATGCGGCGGCTGATCGCGAGGCCGAGGCCGGTGCCCCCATATTGGCGCGTGGTCGATGCGTCGCCTTGCCGGAAGTCGTCGAAGACGACGCTCAGGACTTCGGGGGGCATCCCGATGCCGGTATCGGCGACGGCGAACTCGATCGAACCCGCGCGTCCGCGCGCTCCGTTACGGACGGTGAGGGTCACCTCGCCCGCTTCCGTGAACTTGATGGCGTTGCCGAGCAGATTGATCAGGACTTGACGCGTGCGCGCGGGGTCGCCAATGAGCGGCGTTTCGACACCGGGCATCAGGAGGCAGAACAGTTCGAGGCCCTTTTCCAATGCCTTCGGCGCCACCAGCGCGATGACGTCGTCGATGACGTCCTCGAGGTCGAATTCGACACGCTCGAGTTCGAGGCGTCCGGCTTCGATTTTCGACAGATCGAGGATGTCGTTGATCAGCGCCAGCAGCTTCGCCCCGGCGCGCCGGAACACTTCGACATATTGCCGCTGGTCGCCGGTCAGTTCCGTGTTCCAGAGCAGATCCGCCATCCCCAGAATGGAATTCATCGGCGTGCGGATTTCGTGGCTCATGCTCGCCAGGAACTCGCTCTTGGCGCGATTGGCGTATTGCGCCTGCCGGGTCTGCTCGGCGAGTTCCTCATTCTTCAACCGGAGGCGTCCTTCGAGAGTCTTGCGCTCGGTGATGTCGCGCGACACGGTCTCGACGGCTCGCAGGATTCCGTCGTGGTCGCGGACCAGCATGTTGCGCTGCTCGACCCAGATTTGTTCCCCCTGCTTGTTCACCCAGCGGACCGTGACCGCGCTGCCGCTCGGATAATCGCCGCGAAGAACTCCTTCGACGATTTGGCGGTCTTCCGGATGGACGACCTCGAGCATCAGATCGCGGTCGGAATAAAATTCTCCTGGCAAATATCCGGTGAGTGTAAGGATCGCTGGATTCACATAGGTCACCGCCGGGTCGCGCGGGTAGCCCTCGAAGCGCGTCACGATATCGGGCGCCTCTTCGGCGAGCTTGCGGTAGCGCTCTTCAGCCGCGCGCAGACGTTCGATGCTCGAGATCGCTGCGAGAGCCGAGGCTCCGGTTCCGGCGAGGATGCGCAGGCCGCGCAATTGTCCGGGGGTGATGCGAGCCGGCCGTTCCGGACGATCGAAATGCAGGATGCCCGTAAGCTTCCCTCCGGCGAGCATCGGAATCGACAAGCCGGGCGGCAGCGAGGGATCGAGCGGAGCCTGCGCATGAGCCGCGGGATCGGCGAGGGATTCGGTGGCCATTCCTTCCGCCCATGCGGTAATCGGAGGCGTTAAGGGAAACCGTTTCTGTTCGAAGCTCGAAGCGTCCGCGGTGCCGCGAACCGCCGCCACGATGAGGTCAGGATGGGTCTGCTCGGCGGTTTGCTCTTCGACCAGGAGAATCGCGAGACCGGCGGCTCCGCTTTGCGCCATCGCGGCGTCGGCGACCTGATTCAGGACCGACGCCGAATCTTGCGCGAAGGCGATCGCCATGCTGAGCTCGTGAAGTCCGACGGCCTCTCGCAGTTGGATGTTTTCCATCCGCAGACGGCGCAGGGTCAGCGCCCGCGTCAGGACGGGAAGAATCGCGCTGAGCTTGAAGGGCTTGAGGATGTAGTCGACTCCGCCGGCCTTGAGCGTATTCACGGCGGTGTCGACAGATCCGTGTCCGGTGAGGACGATGCCGGCGATGTTGGGATCGATCTCAAAGGCGGCCTTGAGCACGGAGATTCCGTCCATGATGGGCATCATGAGGTCCGTGAGGATCACGTCGAAAGATTGCTCGGCGAGCGCTTCGAGCGCCTTCGCCGCCGACGTGAAGCCTGTGGTTTCGTACCCCTGCGATTCAAGCGTGTCGCACAGGGCGCGCATGAGCGGCGCCTCGTCATCTACGATCAGTAATTTCGCGACTGGAATCACTGCCATATCCTCTACTCTCCAACCGTTACTGGTTCGTGCCCGGCCAATATTGCGGTCCGCTGTTCTATGCAATAGGTGAGAGCGGCCCGGAGATCGCGCAGCCTGGGAGGCTTGCTCAATACGCGGTCGACGTTGGCGGGAGCGTCGCCTTCCTCGATCAGGCGCTGGCCCCAGCCCGTAAGCAGGATCACCGGCGTCGTGGGCGACATCGCCTTGACTGCGGTCGCCACCTTGCGGCCATCGGTGTAAGGCATTCCGAGATCCGTGATCACCAGTGAGAAGGGCGTGTCGCCGGTCAGGATTTCCTTGCGGAACCGTTCGATTCCGGCGTTGCCTCCGTCGGCGGTCACGACGTCGTGGCCGTCGATTTCAAGCGTGTCGCACAGCGAGCGGATCAAGAGCGGATCGTCGTCGATCACCAGGATCCGCAGGCTCCTGACGGCGGGTGCGCGTACCTCCGGTTCAATCATGGACTCAGTCGCTTCGGGCACCGGGAAGACCAGCCGCGTCGTCGTTCCGACACCTGGAGCGCTGTCGATCTCGACTTGCGCATTGTGCCGCTGTGCGGTGCCGTAGACCATCGCGAGTCCGAGGCCGGTGCCGCGCTCGCCCTTCGTCGTAAAGAACGGCTCGAGGCAGCGGCGGCGGGTATCCTCGTCCATCCCGACTCCGGTGTCGCTGACTTCGACGTGTACGCGCGGAGCTCCGTCGAGGGCGGTCGCGAGCCTCGTTCGGATCGTCAGTTCGCCGCCGTTCGGCATGGCGTCGACCGCGTTCAGCACCAGGTTCGTGAGCGCCTCGCGGATTTCACTTTCAATGCCCATGACCGCGGGGAGATCGGGGACGAGTTCCGCGACTGCGCGGATGGTCGCGCCGCGCCGCTGCGCCAGATCGCTCCAATGCGGCGCTGTCAGGTCGAGAACCTGGCGGCCGAGGGTTCCGACATCGACGGGCGAGAGAACCAGTTGCGGCTCCTGCTGACGGTAAAATTCCCGCATCCGCGAAACCGTTTGCGCCACATCGTCGATGGCGCGGTGGATCGTCTCGAGATATCCACGGGCGCGGGGGCTCAGATTTGGCTCGGTTTCGAGCAGCGATTCGGTGTAGAGAGTCACCGGGGAAACCGCGTTGTTAATGTCGTGGGCGATGCCGCTCGCCATTTGGCCAAGGGCGCGCAGACGCTCTTGCTGCAACACCGTCTGCTGGCTCTTATGCAAGTCGTCGTAGGCCTTTTGCAGGGCTTCCCGGATGCGCGCCTGATGCGTGGCGAGGGCGACGTGCTCGCTCAACTGGCGCAGGAACTCGCAGTCGTTGCTCGAAAATCCGTGGGTGGGTTTGCGCGCGGCGATCACGAGTCCGAAGATCTCGTTCGCCACCAGCAGGGGAGCGGCGACCATGGAACCGACTCCGCCACGCGCGAGGCGTTGGGAGAATGGGGAGTCCATCTTTGCGATATCCGGCTCGTATAGTAGCTGTCCTTGCACGCAGCGCGACAATCCACTCTCATCGACCGGGAACGTCGAGTACTCGGTCATCGCAATTTCGCGCGACAGTTCCTCGCCGTGGACGCCGACGCAGGTCACATGCAGAAAAGCCCCGGCCGCATCGCACAGGCAAATGCATCCGAAATCGATGGGCAGATTGTCCTCAAGGCTGCGAATGACGACCTGGAAAATACTGCGCAGGTCTTGTCTTTCGCCGATGCCGCGGGTGATGTGGTCGAGAAGGTTCAATCGCTGCAGTTGGATTTTGAGCCGCTCCTCGGCCAACTTGCGGCTGGTGATGTCATGGACGCTGCCGAGCATGCTGACCGGCTTGCCGCCGGCGTCGAGCAGAACCTTGCCGTGCAGCCAGATCCAGCGCATTTCGCCGTCGGCGCGGATGATGCGCACATCGTAGTCCTTGAATTCGCCGCCTTCGATCGCTTTACGCAGGAACTCACGGGAGGCCGCGCGATCGTCCGTATGGATGTGGCGCAGAAAGGTGTCGGTGGTCCATTCGGGCAGCATGGCGTCATAGCCGAAAATCCGGTCGTGGCCCTCGGATCGCGCGATCGCCCCGGTCAGCAAATCGAGGTCCCACCGGCCAATGCCGGCGGCGTCGAGAGTCATGTCGACGCGCTGCTCACTGCTTCGCAGGGCGGATTCGGTGCGCGTGCGCTCGTCGACTTCACTGCGCAGCAGGGTCACGGTCTTGGCCAGTTCGCCGGTGCGTTCGGCGACGCGGCGGTCCAATTCCTCGTTTGCTTGGCGCAGCTTCTTTTGGATACGGCGCTGCGCCTCGGCGACCGCGCTGACGAGCAGCGACACGCCAATGAAAATCGTGAGCCGCACCAGGTCCACTTTGGCCATGTGGAAGCTCCGGTCGACCGCGAACGGCAATCCGACCATGGTCAATACGCAGGCGACGACCCCTTGAATCGGGCCGCCGATCCAGGCTGCGGCGAACACTCCGATCAGATAGTAGAAGGCGAAGGGAAAGTCGCTCTTGATGCCCACGATCAATGCCGTCAGGATATGCAGAAGGGCGGCTGTGAAGATCGTGATCAACGGCAGCAGCCGCCGAAACCATACAGACTTCCGCAATCCTTTGAGCTTCTCTCGCATGACAGTGTTCCTAAAACTCCATTCGCGCGCTGAGCTGGATGGTCCGGCCCGACGCGGCAGTCGTGATACTCCCGATCGCTGGAGAATCCACGCTATTCACGGGGATCCCGAAGTTCGCGTGATTCAACGCATTGAAGAAGTCGCCGCGGATGCGCAGACGGCGTCGGGCGTCGGCGCCCCAGGCGATGCTCTTCGACACCGAGGCATCCAGGTTCGCGAGTCCCGGAGCCCGTAATAAGTTGCGTCCCGCATCCCCATAAGCGGCGGGTGAGGGGATCGCGAACGCCGTGCTATCGAACCATTGGCCAATGCTTTGGCCAGCGGCGGGCATGGCACTGGGACGGACAAGGTTCGGGCGGCAGTTATTGCCGTCGGCGTCGATGTCGGCGCATTGCATCAGCACGCTGAAGGGCGGCCCGGTTTGCAGTTCGAAGATGCCGCTTATCTGCCAGTCGCGCAGCAGGATGCTGCGGCGGCCGAACGGCAGCGTCCAGGCGAAACTCCCGGTGAGGCGGTGGGTGCGGTCGAAGTTCGACACCGCGCGGTCGAGCGAGGCGTTCAAGGGATTTTGCGGCGATTGGCCGCCGGCGGTCGAGTCATCGGTCCCGGTGCTCTGATTGTCAATTGACTTCGACCACGTATAGGAGGTCAGGAAGTACACGCCATGCGTCATGCGCCGTTCGAAGCGGACTTGCGCGCCGTTGTAGCTCGAATGCGCACTGTTCGAGAAAGCCCTCACCTCCCCGATCGCTCCGCCGTACGGCCGGCGCGTCGTCGGATCGGTCACACCCGGCGGCGCGGCGTTGATATTGGTCGTCATTAGCAGGCGGCTCCCACTGGTTCCGACGTAGCCGGCGTCGAGCAGCATGGACGTTCCCCAGGCGTGTTGGATGTCGAAACTCCAGGTCTGCGAGTACTGGTTACGGTCGCCCGGAACGAGATACCTCAGGTCGCCCGTCGGCGACTCGGGCGAGGGAACGGTCAGCGAAGGCAGGCGGCTGCTCAGCGTGTAGGACGGCGCGAGGAATGGAAATTCCGTAATATCCTGGCGGAAATAAAACGGAGTGTTGAACTGCATGCTGTTCAGGACTCCGGCCGCGCCGACGGGA
>DASXZC010000561.1:0-6708 GCA_036502165.1 Bryobacteraceae bacterium | reverse complement strand
GAAACTGCGTGACCGCATCCTGAGCCCGACCCGCCTGCTTGTATAAAACGCCCAGATTGTAGTGTGATATCGGCTCATCGGGAGCCAGTTGGATCATCCGCTCGAACTGCACCTGCGCCTTATCGAAGTCGCCGTCTTTCTTGTAGACGATCCCGAGATTGAACCAGGTATGCGGAAGATCCGGAAACCGCTTCTGCACCGCCTCTAAGGCCTCGACGCCTTCCTTGGTCTTCCCCGCCCGCAGCAGCGCCAGCGCGTAGTTGACCTGCTCCCGCTTCCCATCAGGCGCCAGATCGAGAGCCTTCTTGAACTCGACTACCGCCTCCGCCTGCGTAGTGGGATTCTCGTAAAACGCCTTGCCGAGATTCCGGAACCGCCATAGCCGTTCCTCGGTGGAATCGTTCGCGGCGAGCAGCAGCAACAGCGCCGCCGCCGCAGCGGCAAGTCGAATGCGCATGTTGATCAACAAATAATATTAGTACGCGCGTCCCGGGGATGGAAGCGCATCGGGATAGTAGATTTCTACTAGTGTCACGCCGTCTCGATACGTGCCGCAGCCTTCAAATTCCGCGCTTCGATCTCCGCCTCGCGGATCTTGAATTTCTGGATCTTCCCCGTCACCGTCATCGGGAACTCGCTCACGAATCGCACGAATTGCGGCACTTTGTAATGCGCAATGCGCCCGCGGCAATGTTCCTTGATCTCATGCTCGGTCGCCGTTTCGCCTGGCTTCAATCGGATCCACGCGGCGACCACTTCGCCGAGCCTCACATCCGGCAGCCCCACAACTTGCACATCCGCCACCTTCGGATGTCCATACAGGAACTCCTCGATCTCACGCGGATAAATATTCTCACCTCCGCGTATGATCATGTCCTTCTTGCGCCCGGTAATCCGGAAGTTCCCATCCTCCCGCATCCTCGCGAGGTCGCCCGTGTGCAGCCATCCCTCTTCATTAATGGCCGCCGCAGTCGCCTCCGGCTCCTGATCGTAGCCCTTCATCACCAGATAGCCGCGCGTACACAATTCGCCCTGCTCGCCAATATCAACCGTCACTCCGGACTCATCGACGATCTTGACTTCCGTTGCCGGGAATGCGGAACCCACTGTCGACACGCGCACCTCGAGCGGATCGTCAGCCTTCGATCCAGTAATCGCCGGCGAACTCTCCGTCTGCCCGTAAATAATGGTCAACTCGCCGCAGTGCATATCGCCATTGACTCGCTTCATCACCTCAACCGGGCACGGCGCCCCGGCCATCACTCCCGTACGCAAACTCGAAAGGTCGAAGCGGGCGAAGTCCTTATGATCGAGCTCCGAAATGAACATCGTCGGCACGCCGTAAATCGACGTCGCACGCTCCTCGTGGACGGCTTCGAGCGCCGCGCCCGCATCGAAAGTCGGCGACGGCAGGATCATCGCCGCACCGCTCGTCACCGACGCCATCGAGCCGATGACGCAACCGAAGCAGTGATACATCGGGACCGGAATGCAGATACGGTCAGCCTCCGTGTACCCCAGCCGCTCCGCGATCAACCGACCGTTGTTCACGAGGTTCCGATGCGTCAACAGCACTCCCTTAGGATTGCCGGTCGTCCCCGACGTGTACTGGATATTCGCGACGTCGGCATTCGAAACCCGCGCAGGATCGCTCTCAACCGCGCCCGCCATCATCTCGTCCCACGTCGGATGCTCGAAGTACACAGCTCGCAGTCCCGGCGCCGCTTCCTCGACGATCGCCCGGTAATTCGCGCGCGCATCGCGCTCTTTGAGAAACAATGCGCGAATCCCCGACTTCTTCGCCACGTACGCAAGTTCGTGCGACCGGTAAGCCGGATTCACATTCACCAGCACGATCCCATTCCGCGCCGCCGCGAACTGTAGCAGGATCCATTCTCTGCAGTTCGTCGACCAGATCCCGACCCGATCGCCCGGCCGAAGCCCCATCCCATGTAACGCGCCGCCCACCGCGTCGACTTCCCGTAACAATTCCATCCAACTCAATCGCACCCGCTGATGACGAACAATCAGCGCATCGTTCCCCGGCACTCGTCGAGCGGTTTGTGTGAATACTGCATAAATGGGCAGCTCGATCAGAGAAGCATCAGGACCTTTCGAATAGCTCGTCATCGCGAAGATTAGTGTACATCGGCCGCGCGAATTCTAATGAACCGGATCCGAATCGGACGCTCGGTATCTTCGGACTCCTTGCCTCCATCCCACCCTCTCCGGAATAGGCATGAAGGACTTACACTGCGAACCTAGGCAAGTTAGTTAACCGCGTTAAGTCAATCAACTATCTATCATCGACTTAACTGCTGTTCACTCAACGAGTTACCACCCTACGGCCCCTTGACTTCCTTCATTGCCTGCGAAACAATCGTTTAGTTTTGCCGGGCACGCTCGTGCGCGGTAGCTTCGACCTGTTTACCGGGAGCTTCGAGGGATCAATGCGTTTTCGATTGCAACTAGGTGCGTTGCTAATAGCCGCACTTGCCTTTACACCGTCCGTAATGGCGCAAGCGCCAACGGGCTCCATCGGAGGAACTGTTACCGATTCTAGCGGCGGCATCTTGCCAAGCACGCCGGTGACAGTGACCAGCAAAGCGACTGATGCAGTCCACAACACGACTACCGCTTCCGATGGAACGTTCAACGTTCCTTCTCTGGCTCCAGGACTTTACGAAGTCCGGATTGCCGTTCAAGGATTTCGCACCATCGTTCGCGAAGCCACAGTCGCCACCGGCAGCCTCACGACGGTCGACTTGCAACTGCAGGTCGGCGCCACTAAGGACGTTGTAACCGTCGAAGCCGCCAGCGCGCAGATCGCCTACGAGAGCCACACGATCGACGGCGTCATTACCCGCACCCAGATTGAGGAATTGCCCCTCAACGGCCGCAACTTCCTGAACCTCGCCGCGCTCGAGCCCGGCGTCACGGTCAGCGCCGGCACGACTTCCCAGTTGAACGCGTTGATGAGCGTTTCGATCCTTGGCGGCGGTTCCGATCAAACCTCCATCACCGTCGACGGCGGCAACATCCGCAACGTTATCGAAGGCGGCACGGGCATGAACTTCTCACAAGAAGTCGTGCAGGAATTCCAGGTCTCAAGCGTCAATTACGACTTGTCGACCGGCATCACCGCCGTCGGAGCCGTGAACGCCGTCACCCGTCAAGGATCGAACGATTTTCACGGCGCCGGATATTTCTATTTCCGCGATCACAACATGGCCGCTTATCCCGGCCTCGTTCACGACCCGGTTAACCCGAATCCGTTCTTCGCCCGCCGCAATCCCGGCTTCTGGTTCGGCGGACCGATCAAGAAGGACAAGCTGTTCTTCATGTTCAACCTCGAGACCATCAATCAGGTCGGAGCAGTCACCGTCGAGCCGAATCTCCCCTCCGTCGCCGCCCTCGGTGGATCCTTCTCGAGCCCGTATGTCGGCAAGCAGTTGAGCGCCCGGTTCGACTACAACCTCAACACCACGAACCAGCTCTTCGCGCGGTACTCCCACGATGGCAACTCCGGCATCGGACCCAGCGGCGGACCCGAGCCCGTCTCCGATTGGCTGCGCAATAGCAATTGGTCCGATCAATCCCTGCTCGGATGGACCAGCAGCATCAAGCCGACCCTGGTCAACGATTTCCGCTTCAGCTACCAGTACTGGCACAATCGCAATTTGTTTCCGACCGCCTCCGACTGCCCCGGCAATTGCATTGACCTCAATGGTCCGTCTGTCGTGCTCGGAGGATCGAACCTCACCGTCGGCAACACTTCGAACGCCACCCAGGGCCGCGACTTGCGCCGCTACCAGTGGACCGACAACTTGAGCTGGCAGAAAGGCTCGCACCGCTTCCGTTTCGGCGGCGAGTATGAACACTCCGTGGGAACCGGATTCTGGGGATACTGCGATCCTGGCTGCCTGGCCGTCCTGACGCCCGAAGCCGTCGCGGCGAACGTTCCGGCGGCATTCATTCCGATCTTCTTCCCCAAGATGCCGAAGACGATTACTTCGACCGCCGACCTCAACAATCTGCCGTTCTATGTATCCGGAACCGTCGTCGGCATCGGCGACCCCTCGCAGCCACCCGCCTACAACATCGACAAAGCCAAAGTGGCCGACCGCTTCCGCTATTACGTGCAGGATACCTACCACGTCAACGCCAAGCTCACCGTCAACTACGGCATCGGCTGGAGCTGGGAGAGCAACCTCTCGAATCGCGACCTCTCAAAGCCCGCGTACCTCGCTCCGTTGTATAACGGCAACCTCTCGCCGACCGCGAATAACAACAACAACTACTCGCCATCGGTCGGTTTCGCCTACAGCCCGTTTAAGGATAAGAAGACCGTCTTCCGTGGCGGATTTGGAGTCTACTACAACACCGTCGACCTCTGGCAGCGGCTTCAGGAACGCGCCTATATCGGACCGGAAGGCAACGGTCGGATCCAATATCCGGTCACCGGCTTCACCAACATCTTCCCCGGCATCATCAACGTCTCTACCCAGAAACCCATCCCTGTCGGGGCTCCGCTGCAATCCGGATTACTGACGTTGACTCTCGGCCAATGGAATCAGATTTACCAGAGCGAGATCGGTGCCATCACAGCCTCGCTCGCTCCGAAGAATCTGAATGACCTGAGCGTCCGCAACATCGACATCAGCAAGTCCGCCGCCGAGTTATACCCGAGCAAATTCCCGGTCGCGCAGAGTTTGCAGTTCAGCTTCGGCCTGCAGCATGAATTTACGAAGGACCTGGTCGTCAATGCCGACTTCGTCCGCCGCGTCTTCAATCACACGCAACTCGGCGAATTCGATATGAACCGCACCGACCGCTACATCAATGGTGTAGTGAGCCCGGTCATTCCGACCTGCACCACCGCGCAGGCAGCCATCGTCGGATATGAATGCTCGACCGGCCCGATCACGATTTGGGAACCGGCCGGCCGCTCGGTCTACAACGCCCTGTTGGTCAAAGTGAACAAGCGCCTCAGCCGCCGCTTCCAATTCGTCGCCTCCTACGCATTGCAGGATGCCCACGGCTATAACGGCGTCTACGACATGGATCATTGGAACGCTGCTTGGGGACCGCAAATGGCCCGCCAGAACCTTACGATCTCCGGAGTCGTCACACTGCCTTGGGGCATCGACTTCAGCCTGATCTCGAGCAACGGCTCAAAGGGCCCGTATCAGTTGACGGTAAACAACGTCAATCTGAACGGCGCCGGTACCAGCAACGACGATGTCACCAGTTTGATTCCCGGTCTGAGTAACAACTGCATCAACAGAGGCTGTTCGAACTCCCAGATCACGCAAGCGATCAACAACTGGAACTCGACCCTCGCCGGCAAGCTCGACGCCCGCGGATCGACCATCCCCACGCTCACGACCCTGAGCAACTACAGCTTCGGACGTCCCTATGACTCGCAGGACATCCGCTTGACCAAGAAGTTCACCTTCCACGAGCGTTACCGTCTCTCGCTATTCGGTGAAATGTTCAACGTCCTGAACTACGCGAATCTTGGCGGATACGGAACCGATCCCAGCCAGCCCGCATCGTTCGGAGTTCCGACCTCCCGCGCCGGCCAAGTCTTCGGATCCGGCGGACCCCGCGCCGTCCAAGTCGGCGGCCGTATTTCGTTCTAAAAATCGTTCGATCGAGAAGCCTCCCTGCCAGTGTGATGATACTGTCAGGGAGGTTTTCCGTTCCTTGGACCGCTTAACTCGCGAGCCACACTTCGTCATACCCGCGGGCACCAAAGTGTTGACGCGCCCTGAATCACGGGTCGGCGTCGTTCTCCACTCACCCGATTCCCCAGAGCACCGCTACCGCGTCCGCTTTGCGAACGGTGATGAGGAGAGTTATCGCCGTGCCGATCTGCAAATCTTCAAGCATACCGACGCCGAAATCCCAGGTGCGCCCGAATCCACTGCCCTGCTCCGATTCGTTCAGCTTCGATGTGTCGTGGGTTCGACTGCATATGGCCTCAACAATGAATCCTCGGACATCGACCGCCGTGGCTTCTACCTTCCGCCGTCGCGGCTCCACTGGGGACTCGCGAAGCTCCCGGAACAGCTCGAAACGGACCATGAGGAATGCTACTGGGAAATCGAGAAGTTCATCCGCCTCGCTTTGAAGGCGAATCCAAACATTCTCGAATGCCTGTATTCGCCCCTGATCGAAATCTCGACGCCGCTCGCGTCGGAACTGATCGGCATGCGTTCGATGTTCCTCTCGCGCCACATCCACCGGACCTACAACTCGTACGTGCTATCGCAATTCAAGAAACTCGAACAAGGCCTTCGCAGCGGCCACGGGGTCCGCTGGAAACATGTCATGCATCTGATCCGCCTGCTGCTGTCAGGAGTTGTGGCGCTCCGCGAGGGCTTCGTGCCTCTTAGGGTTGACGAACACCGCGAGCGCCTTCTCGCGATCCGGCGTGGCACAGTCCCCTGGGAGCAAGTGGAGGAATGGCGCCTGAAGCTGCATCGCGATTTGGACGCCGCGCTCGAAACCACCGCCCTGCCCGACTATCCCGACTATGATCGGGCGAACGACTTCCTGCTCCGGGCTCGCTCTCACGCAACATCCGAGGAATACAACCAACTCTAATGATCAACTACGATCTTCTGCGAAGCGAAGCCGCTGCTCATCCGTACCCTCTTCTCTTCGCCACTATCAGCGGCGCTCATTTGTACGGATTCCCTT
>DASXZC010000560.1:0-10473 GCA_036502165.1 Bryobacteraceae bacterium | reverse complement strand
TTCGTCGACGTCATGAATACGATGATGGATGCGTCGCTGCCCTTGACGGTCGGCGAGTATCTCGAGTGGGGAAATCCGAATGAGAAGGGCGCGTACGATTACATGAAGACGTACAGCCCGTATGACAATCTCGAGAAGCGGGCGTATCCGGCGATGCTCGTGACGACGAGCTTCAACGATAGCCAGGTCATGTATTGGGAGCCTGCGAAGTACGTCGCGCGCTTGCGGACGTTGAAGACCGACAAGAACCAACTGCTGCTGAAGATCAAGATGGATCCGGCGGGGCACGGCGGAGCTAGCGGACGCTACGATCGTTTGCATGACACCGCGTTTGAGTACGCGTGGTTTCTGAGTCAGGTCGGGATTACTAAGTAGGGGGCGATCGCGTCAGCAACTGATAGGAGTCGGTCGCGTCGACTTGCTTCCATTCCGGCTTGTCCTTGAGCAGCGTGCCGAGGGCGCTGTCGGGGGGCAGCAGCACGGATTCGATCGCGTACTTATTGAGCACGTCGTTCCAGCCGGGGAAGCCGTTCAACAGGGTCTCGTAGTCGTGGGTCAAGTGCTCGCCGTAATAGTCGGTGCGGCCGTCGAAGAAGACCCGCTGTTGCGGATAGTTCCGATAGATCAGATAGTCGCCCCAGGCGTCGGTCGTGTAGAGGCGCGTGTGGCCGATGAGATCCGCGTGCTTTTCGAGTGCCGTTGCAGGATATTTCAGTTCCGGGAAGTCGGTGGGGTACGTGAATCCGCAAGAGAAGGTGAACAGGGCTAATAAAAGCGCGGGGACGACGAGGCTCGTGCGGAGGAGGCCGGGCCGATGCTCATCGCCTAACTGGCTCAAGATTCCGAACAGCGATTTCGGATCCGCGGAGGCATCGCTCGCGCGGCGCATGAGCGTCGTGAGTTCGACGGCCAAGTACGGCGCGATGAGGAACGCGAAGATCGGAACATGGCGGACACTCGTCATCGCGGCGTGCGCCCACATCAGGATCGCCAGCATTTCGGCGAATCGCTTCTCGTAGGCGAGCTTCGCGGCCATCGCGACTCCGAGGAAGAGCAGGACTTCGAAATAGACTCCTGGCGCTGTGTCGAGGCGCGGCGGCTGGAACTCGAGTACGATTCCCCGGATCCATCCCGCGCGTAGGAATTCGACGACGTGCTCGTGCAGGTGATAACCGTAGGGATTCAGCAGCGATGCCCCCAGGCATCCCGCGCCGAGGCTCGCGTATCGAGCCGCGCGGCGCCAATTCAGTTCGAGGACGCTGCCGGCGGCGAGGGCGCCGAGCGTGAGAATGATCCCTGTGAATCCGCCGTGCAGGTTGGCCCAGACTGCCGTTAGAGGCACGAGCAGCCAGAGGAGCTTCGTGGGATTCCGGCGGTCCTGATCGATGAAATAGAAAGATCCGGCGAGGAACAGCAGTGTAAAGATGTGGGGGCGCGCCAGGAAGTGAACGGATCCGGCGGCGATTACGGCGTGCATTACGACCAACGCCGCCAGCGCATTCGCGCCTGCCACCACCATGTGCCGGACGATCAGGCAGCAAACGAGTGCGAGGGCCGCACCGCTAAAGAGGACCAATCCTTTTAGGCCCCAGACTTGGTTGAGCAGCGCGAAGAAGACGTCGGTGAGCCATTCCCACGCAAACCAAGGACCGCCGGGTTTCGAGAACGAAAAGGGATCGACTCGCGGGACGGCGTGATTCGAGAGGATCCAGTCGCCGGTGCGGATGTGGACGCCCGCTCCAGCATCCTGCAGAAGTCCCGCAGGGGCGCCGGAATTTGTGAAGATCAACAGCCACAAGAGTAGTGCGATGAACAACAGATCGGAGAGGCTCGGCGTGAGCAGGCGCGTCCAACCGGGTGCTGCAGGAAGGGTGCGAGCGTTGCTGACCGCTGGATTCAACATCTACTTAGCAGGATCGGCAGTCGCGCCTAGTTGCTTTATCGACACCGTCTGTTGCTATACTGGATCTGTACGTAACGATTTAACCTGGGAGCCGAGCCCTGTCCGTTTTTGATCGCCGCCGCTGATGCTGGCATCGCTTCAGAAGCCGGGCCTTTCGATCTGGGCTGTTTTTCACCGATATGCCGAAGAGAACGTTTCAACCGAATAACCGTAAGCGCGCCAAGAAACATGGCTTCCGCTCCCGTATGGAGACCGTGGATGGCCGGGCTGTTCTTGCACGCCGCCGGAAACGTGGACGCTGGAAGCTTACCGTCAGCGACGAACGGGTCGTCCGTTACGCCAAAGCTGTCGCCTAACGCCCCCGAACCGCGGGATGGCTCTTCGAATACCTACGCGTTTCCGAAGACGTCCCGCATCCTCAAATCTCGTGATTTCCGCAAAGTGTATGACGAAGGGACTCGCATGACCAGTCCGAGCTTTGCGGCATTCCTCTTTAAATCCACCGAGAAATCAGCAGAGCCGCCCCATGTGGGCGGTCCTTTTTTTGGATTCACCACTCCGCGAGCGCTAGGGAAAGCGGTCGTGCGCAACCGCGTCCGGCGGCGCATGAGGGAGGCCGTGCGGCTCGAGCAGCATCTGTTCGCCCCCGGCTGGAGCATCGTATTTAATCCGCGCCGCACTTTGGCCGATGTACCGTTTGAAGCCTTGCGGAAGGAAGTGGCGAGGGTGGCCGCGCGATGCAAGCCCTAGTGCTGTTTCTGTTGCGCTTTTACAAGCGCTGGATTTCCCCGATGCTGCCGTCGGCGTGCCGGTTTACGCCGAGTTGTTCCGAATACATGATGGAAGCCGTCTCGAAGTACGGCGTCCTGCGCGGGGTCTGGTTGGGGCTGAGGCGGTTGGGCAAATGCCATCCGTTTCATGCGGGGGGCTACGATCCGGTCCGTTGACCGAAAGGAACTCGCCGCCGCGGAAGTTCGTTGATATTGATAAGTAGGAAGAAGGAGAGCGTCCCGCACTCATATGGCTGATCCGACACTGCCGAATCCTCTGAAGCCGAAGGAGGAGAAGTTCACCATGGAGAGCCGCTTCCTGATGTTCTTCCTCCTCATGATGGTGGTTTTGTCCATCACGCAATACTTCTATAAGCCGCCCGTGCAGCCTCCGGGGGCGAAGAAGGTGGAGGCAGGCGCCGCGGGCACGTCGGGCGCCACGGGTGCGACTCCGACGACGTCATCGCCGGCGGGGGCCGCGCAACCGGCGGCGACTGCTGCCGCTCCGCCACCGAAGAAGCCGATCTCGGTCGAGCCTGTTGCGCCGACTGAGGCATCCGCTGAATCGACGGTCTCGATCGACACGGGTGTTGCGAAGATCCTGCTGTCGAATCGCGGCGGCGGAACTGTCAAGAGCTGGGTGCTGACGAAGTTCAAAGAAGCCTCGGAGAAGCCGCTCGACGTTGTGAATCCGGCAGGGAAGGGAATTATCCCGCAGCCGTTGAGCTATGAATTCAAGGGCCAGCAGAAGCCGCCGGTCGATTTGAATCAGGCGCTGTTCACGCAGAAAGTCAGCGACGACGGACTTTCGGTCGAGTTCGATTATTCGAACGGCTCGGTCACGGCAAAGAAGACGCTCGATTTCAGGAAGGGCAGCTATCTGGCGGAGCTCACTTCCGAAGTCACCGTGAATGGCGTGATGGTGCCGCACTTCATCGGCTGGCGCGGAGGCTTTGGCGATGATAGCGTGCTCAAATATTATTCCTCTGAGAAGGCTGTTGTGTACGACTCGAACGCGCGCGGCTGGCTGAGCATCACGCCGGGCAAACTCGAGGTCAAGGATCCGAAGGATGCAAAGGAAGGGCCGATCGAATCGCAGGGCAACTTCGTTTTTGCGGGCCTGCAGGACCAATACTTCGGGCTGGTATTTTTGCCGAAGGCGAATTCCATCGACCTGCTTTCCTACGGCGACAAGTTGAAGCTGCCGGGCACCGACGATGAGGAATATCACGCCGGAGTCGCGGTCGGCGGCGAAGGGCTGAACCGGTTCACGATGTTCACGGGTCCGAAGGACATCGACGTGCTGCGCGCCACCAATCCGAAACTCGAAAGCCTGATCGAATGGGGCTTCTTCGGAATCGTCGCGAAGCCGCTGTTTCTGACCATGAACTGGACCTTCGATCACGTCACTCACAATTGGGGATGGGCGATCGTACTGGTCACGTTCGTGATCAACGTGGTGCTGTTCCCGTTCCGTTTGACGAGCATGAAGTCCGCGAAGAAGAGCGCGGCGTTACAGCCGGAGATGGCGAAGATCAAAGCGAAATACAAGGATCTGAGCATACGCGATCCGAAGAAGGCGGAAGAGAATCAGGAAGTGATGGCGCTGTATAAGAAGCACGGCATCAATCCTGTTGGCGGATGCGTGCCGATGATGCTGCAGCTTCCGATCCTATACGCGTTTTACACGGTGCTTGCGAACATTATCGAGATGCGTGGGGCGTCCTGGTTGTGGGTCCACGATCTGACGAGGCCGGAAACGCTGGCGATCCGCATGTTGCCGGTGTTGTTGTTGGTGACGCAATTTGCGACGCAGCGGATGACTCCGCCGTCGCCGGGCATGGATCCGACGCAGCAGAAGATGATGATGTTCATGCCGTTGATCTTCGGCTACATCTTCTACTTCCAGGCATCCGGGTTGGTGTTATACTGGCTCACTAGTAATCTGGTCGGCATTTTGTCGCAATTCGTAACCAACAGGATGATGCCTCAGCCGCCGGCCGCTCCGGCCATAATTGACGTCAAGCCCATTGCTAAAAGGCGAAAATAAGCGGTAATCCTTCAGGCGAGTATGATAGGCGCATATTACAAACCGTGACCGAGATTAAGTATACCGTCACCGAAACAGGCCCAAAGATCGAAGAATTCCTCCACCGGATTCTACCGTTGGCGGGATTGAATGTAACGTTCGACATCACAGACGGCGAGTCGGCGCACCATACCTTCGAAACGCCCGATCTGGTTGTGCGATTCGAAGGCGAGGATGTCGATATCCTCGTCGCTAACAAGGCCGAAGTGATGCTGGCGCTCGAACATCTGACGATGGAGATCCTCGGCGTGCCGGGCGACGAGCACTCGCGCTTGTGCTTTGACGCCAACGACCATCGCTTGCTGCGCATTGAAGAATTGCGGATGAGCGCGGTCACGATCGCCGAGAAGGTTCTGAAGTCGCGCGTTCCATATCAGTTCAATCCGATGAACAGCCGCGAGCGGCGGATCATTCATCTCGCGCTGCGGGACTATAAGGAACTGCGCAGTGAGAGTCTAGGACAAGGGCAGTTCCGCCATGTCGTCGTGCTTCCGGCCGATGCTCCGAGTCTGCCTGAGCCTCCTGCGCCTTCTGTTCCGTTCCGGCGTCCGGGTGGTCCTGGTGGTGGCGGCAACAGTGGAGGCGGGGGATACCGCGGCGGCGCGGGTGGCGGCGGCGACCGGCGGGGTGGACCCGGCGGCGGCGGTGGTGATCGCGGACCGAGGCGTGGTCCTGGCGGGCCACCGCGGCGCGATCGTCACTAGATTTTCAGCGTGCGTCATGGCGACACGATTGCCGCGCTTTCCACTCCACCGGGTCGTGGCGGCCTGGGAGTCATCCGCATTTCCGGCCCGGATGCGCGGGCGATCGCTCTTTCCTTTTTGGATCTGAAGGATCCTGGGCGTTGGATGCCTTGGACCGTCGCCTATGCGGCCTTGATTGGGCCGGATGGCGCGCCGATCGATCGAGTCCTCGCGAGTTATTTCGAGAAGCCGCGATCGTACACAGGTGAGGACGTCGTCGAGATTTCGTGCCACGGCTCGCCGGTCGTGCTGCGGCATGGGCTTGAACGTGCCGTCGCTGCGGGGGCTCGACTCGCCGAGCCTGGCGAATTTACGCTGCGCGCGTACTTGAACGGCCGCATTGATTTGCCTCAGGCTGAAGCGGTCCGCGACTTGATTGAGGCGACTACGCTTTATCAGGCGCGTGTCGCCGCGCAGCAAGTGGACGGTGCGGTCTCGCGCCGTTTGCAGCCGATCAAAGAACGTTTGGTTGAATTGATCGCGCTGCTCGAGGCCGGCATCGACTTCGCGGACAACGATGTCGACATTGCTCCGGATGCGGACCTGCTTGCGCGAATCGACGGTGTTGCGGAGGGTGCGCGGCAACTCATTGCGAGTTTCGCTTACGGCAAGTTGGTACACGACGGACTGACGCTCGCGATTGCGGGGCAGCCGAATGCGGGCAAGAGTTCCGTCTTCAATCGGTTACTTGAGCGCGATCGGGCGATCGTCACGGAGATCCCCGGGACGACACGCGATCTGGTTTCGGAGACGGCGGATGTCGGCGGCATTCCCATACGTTTTGTCGATACGGCGGGCATTCGCAAGTCTCAGGATCGGGTGGAGGCGCTCGGGATTGAACGAAGTTATCAGGCGATCGCCGATGCGGACGTCACGCTCGTGATCGTGGATGTTACGCGCGGATTGACCGATGAAGATCGCGAGTTGATTGGCCGTGTCGGAGGGCGAGCGTTGGTCGTCGCCAACAAGAGCGACCTGCCGCACGAGGCGACTCCGCCGGGTTCCGTCGCCCTATCGGCGTTGACGGGCGGGGGCTTGAGCGAACTGCGGCAGGCGATCCTCAGCGCGGTTGCACCCGACGGGAATATCGCTCGAGAGGCCGGATTCATTACTTCCATTCGGCATGAAGGATTGCTGCGGGAGTCCGTCGAGGCGCTCGATGCCGCGCGGGGTGCCGTGCTGCTCGGCATTCCTCATGAGATGGTACTGCTCGATTTGTATGCCGCGCTGCGTCCGCTCGATGCGATCACGGGTGCGACGAGTGCCGACGATATTCTCAATCGGATCTTCTCGACGTTCTGTATAGGCAAGTAGTTCAATGTGGCAGTCGCGAGCCATCGACGTACTCAAGTGCGTCCTGGTCGGATGCGGGTGGTTGATCGCGAGTGATCCACGCGCCGTCGAGGATGCCGGTGCCGGGCTGAGCGGGCCAATAGGAAATCAACAGCGAACTCGAACGGAACACCGGCGTTTCAGGGACACCATCCTCGCCCCTGTTGATGTGGAACACGACGTAAGCCCACTGGTTCGCGAGTGGCGCATAGGCGAGCAGCGGCGGCTTGCCGGGCACAGTGAGGTACACGAAGTTCTCCTTCGGCAGCCGGACATGGATGATGACTGAATTGAATCCGCCGCTAACGTCCGACGGCGCCGAGAGACTGAGGGCATCCGGAAGTTTCAGCTCGCCGGTTTTCGAAGCTTCAATGGGTATCCAGCGCGCGCGGTCGCTGTCGGTAAAGACCGGATGTCTCGCCGGATCGCCTTCGATTTTGAACGGTTGCGTCACCAGGCACGGCGCTCTGCCATCAGCCGGAACCTCCACCGGAGTCACGGTCGTGCCGGCCGCCGAAGCCGGCAGGAACGCGATCCACTTGTCTTGCGGCCCGTTGTCGCGTTTTACCGAGAGGCCTTCGACCCGATTCCGATCGTCGAGCAAATACACCTGGTGCGCCGGAGTCTGGCCGTCGCTGGTTCGCTGTGACACGCCTGCGATCTCGAAGCCCGGTCGCGGCGCAAAGAGTGGCCGCACGCCCTCAATCGATCCTTCGCACACGCGCGACGGCCGCGGCAAGGTGCTGCCGATCCGGTTGTAAGGCGCGAACTGCCAGAACATGAGCCGCTGTTCGTGGAGTTGGTTCATGACGTCGCGAGAAAGCGTGCCGAACGAATCGATGGAGACCAGCACCCACGGATCTTCGACCCCCGCGACGGCCGCGGCGCCGGCAATTCGCGCCCGGCCGGCGTTGACGCCAGCTTCCTCCCAGCGTATGCGGTTCTGAAAGACCAGTCGCGTCGCGGTCCATACACAGAACATCAACAGGAATCCTGTGAACACGGCCTCGAGCCTTAGCCGGCTCAACTCGTATCCGATTCCGACGGCGGCAAAGATCCACAACAAAAGAGCCGGTGTCATGTAGCGCCACGCGTAACCCTGATCAGATCGTCCGGCGCTGATCATGAGCAGCGAGCCGAGCGCGAACGTGATGTTCGCCGTCGTCCAGATGCGCATCGGATTCCGCAGTGCTGGAACGAGCCCGATCGCCCACAAGGCGACAGCGACAACAAATACCGCAAGCCCGATTTCTCCCGCCGGTCCACCGAGACCCTTCGGACCGAACACGGCGAACGGCTCGAACGGCTTGCCGATGAGTCCGAAAAAGAAGGCGAGATGGCTCTGCGATGCGAGCCTCGTAATCGCGATCGGCCGGCCCGCCTGATGGTAGCCCCAGAAATACGCGACAAACAACACCACACCCGCTGTGAGCATGATAAGTATCGACTTCTTCCTGCGCCCCATCGCAACCGCTGCTGCGAGCATTACGGGCCATATAGCGAGCGCGCTGAGAAAACACATGGGCGCCAGAAGTCCGGCGGCGATCGAGCCGGAGACGGGCCACGCCTTTCGGATGGCAAGAGTGATTGCGAGCGTCGCCAGGAAGTACCCGAGCAGCAGGCAGACCTGAAACGGACGCAGTAGATTTTCCCAATTCACGATGTGGAACAATGCGACCAGTGATCCGCCGGTGCAGGCCATCCACAGCCATGCGCGGTTGGTCTCGCGCGCGAACCAGCGCACGCCAAGGCCGATCAGGCATGCATGCAGGAACTGTGTGACGTAGGAACAGACCAGTAGAAAGATGCCCGTTCCGTGATCGATTGTGAGGTCGAGAACAATCAGCAGCTTCGGCAAGGGAATTCGATGATCCCCATGGGGCATCCAGTAAAACGCCGCTGGAGGAGGCCAATGCCACTCCTGCAAGATTTCATGGAGCGTCCTCCAGTAGTCTGCGACGGCGAACGGAGCGAATAACTCGACTTGCCAGCGGAGCATCCTGAGGACGAAGAACAGTCCCACTCCGAGTACGCCTAATGCCGCGAGCCGGGCTGCAAGACCATTCGAGAGGCTGCTGCGAAACGCGGAAGAGAGGGCCACGCAGGTCGAATTATAACAAAGCGTCCACGCTGGACGTTATCCTGAAAGGGATCCGGCCCACATGATTCCCATCGCGCGTCCTCTAGCTCCGATCGACTGGAAGCCCATGCTGCCCGGCATCTGGGACGGCGTCAAGAAAACCTTCCACTTCTGGATGAAGACTGAGACGCACGTGTACGCGTTCTCGGTGGCGGCGAACGTATTGCTGTCGTTCTATCCGTTCCTGTTCGTTATTCTCGCGCTGTCGCGGATGCTGCTCGGGCCCAGTGTGGCGATCCACGCTGTTGAACTCGCGTTGCAGGACTTCTTCCCTGGACAGCTCGAGACTTCGCTCGAAAAGAGCCTGGTGTATGGGACGCGCGGACACCTCGAGTTTCTTTCGATCGGCGTGCTGCTGTTCACTGCGAACGGCGTGTTCGAGCCGCTGGAAGTCGCGCTCAACCGGATCTTTGGTATCGCGACCAATCGCAGTTTCGTGAAGAATCAGATCGTCAGTCTGATCCTCATCTTTACGTGTGGAGCGTTGACGATGATCTCGACTCTGTTGACGGCCGCGAATCAGCAGTTCTTGTATAAGGCACTGGGCGAGGCGGCGGTCGTTTCGTTCCTCGCGGTGGCGTTCTTCAAGGTCGCCGCGGTTCCGATTACGTGCTTCACGTTGTTCTTGATCTACACGCGGCTGCCGAATGGGAAAGTCCCCTATGATCGCGCGGTGCCCGCAGCCATTGGAGTCGGGCTCTTGATCGAGATCCTGAAATACGTGAACTTTCTCACTTGGCCGTGGTTCAGTGCGAAGCTCGCGCATGAGTACGGACCCTTCGCGTATGCGGTCGCGATCGTCATGTGGTCGTTCCTTGGCTCGATGATTCTGCTCGGCGGAGCGGAGTGGGCGGCGCGAACGATGCGTGAGAAGTCCGCCTCAACATCGTCTATCGATGATTAACAAATCAACACGAGCCTTAACTAACGGCGGCTTGCCGAGCGGCATCTTAATTTCACATGGCGATAGGCTCCGCGATGCCGGCGATAGCGATCTCGCTCGTCTGCGCATATGCATTCCAGACCGCGGAGCAGTGCATCGCGTGCCATCCCAAAGAGGTGCATGCTTACCTCGCGAGCGCCATGGGACGTTCGGTTGGAGATCCTTCGAGCCAGCCCGGCGGCTTCGTGGTTCATGCACTGTCTGCCAGCCACATTGCGATCCGCACTCGCGATGGTGTGATGCATCATGAACTGCAGGAACATGGGCTCACAGCGGAATATCCAATCGCATACGCGATCGGTGCTGGCAAGGTTGGTTTCAGCTATCTGGTGCGGAATGGGAACTTCATTTTCCAGTCGCCGGTTTCGTTCTACACCGCGGGACATCAGTGGGATTTGACGCCGGGCTACGAGGTCGAACATACGCTCGACTTCGATCATCCGATCCTCAGCGGATGCCTGTTCTGCCATACGGATTCGGTGAAGTCGATCGCGGGAACTGTCAATCAGTTCGAGCCAGGGCCGCTTGAGTCCATTTCGTGTGGACGATGCCA
>DASXZC010000559.1:0-14889 GCA_036502165.1 Bryobacteraceae bacterium | reverse complement strand
CCATCAGGACTTCTGCGCAAGCGGCAAACATCGCGAACACGGCATCAAGGAACTCGACGGATTCATGGCGGACTACGTCGTCGAAGATGCGCGCAATCTGTTCCTCATCCCGCGCCCTTTGAGGCCTGTCGGGGTGCTGCTCGAACCGCTCACGATCGCCGAGAAAGCGCTCGCCGAAGCGGAAAAGATCGAGACGCGCCTGCCGTGGCGGCGGACGCACCGGCGAGCGCTAGTCCTCGGCGCTGGCCCAGTCGGACTGCTCGGAGCGATGAAGCTCGTCCACTCCGGATTTGAGACCTTCGTCTATTCCCGTGATCCCAAGCCAAATCCCGCCGCGTCGATCGCGGCGTCCATTGGTGCGAGGTACATCTCGAGCGAGTCCGTGCCGATCGACGCGATGCGCGAACAAGTCGGGCACATCGATCTCGTCTACGAAGCACTCGGCGCCGCGCAGATCGCGTTCGACGTTTTACTGCGTCTGGCTCCGAACGGCATCTACGTCTTCACCGGAGTACCGCGCGCCGCAGAGCTAGCGCCGTTCAACACGTTCCGAACCATCTCGAATCTGGTTCTCTCGAACCAGGCGATCGTCGGCGCAGTGAACGCCGGACGCGCCAATTACCTGACCGGCATCGAGGATCTCGAAGCCTTCGAGCAACGCTGGCCACGCGTCCTCGCATCTCTAATCACCAGCCGCTATTCACTCGAGGACTTCCGCATTCCCATCGAGCGCAGAGACGGCATCAAGAACGTCATCGACGTGAGCGGGCGTGATATGTTGAATCCGAACGACCTGAGCCGATGATCGAACTTACCGGTATTCTCCCTGCGATTGTGACGCCGTTGTCTGCAGGCGGCGGATTTCTTCCGATCCCTTTTGAACGATTGATTCGCTCGCTGTATGCGGCGGGAGTCCACGGGCTTTATGTCTGCGGCCAGACCGGCGAAGGTTTGCAGCAGAGCGTGGGCCAGCGCAAAGCCGTGCTCGAAGCAGCGGTCGAGTACTCGCCGCCCGGTAAGATGATCGTCGTCCACGTGGGCGCGAACACGACTGCGGACGCCATCGAACTGTCGCGCCACGCCGGTGATGCTGGTGCCCATGCGATCTCGAGCCTGCCTCCCCTCGGGATGTATGATTTCGGAGAGATCTACACGTTCTACGAGACGCTCGCGGCCGAATCCCCAATCCCGCTGCTGCTCTATCATTTTCCGGATACGTGTCCGCAATTGACTCCTGACAAAGCTTTGCGCCTCGCGGACATCCCCGGCGTCGTCGGCTTCAAGTTCACTGACTTCAATCTCTACCTCCTCACTCTGCTGCGCGCGAAGGGCATGACGATGTTCAACGGGCGCGACGAAGCACTCGCCGCCGGACTCTTCATGGGCGCCGCCGGCGGCATCGGGACGTTCTACAATCTGTTCCCCGGCGTCTTCGTGACCCTCTTCGAACTGACGCAGCAACAACGATGGGACGAAGCGCGTCAACTGCAGGCGCGCCTCAATCTGCTGCTGTACAAAATCTTTCAATTTCCACTCGTACCGGCCATCCGCGAAGGCTTGGCGGCGGTGGGGCATGACTGCGGCGAATCGATGGGACCGCGACGCAAATTGACCGCCGACGAGAAGCGGGAAGTCCGCAAAATTATCGAGGAGCTTTCGCCTGAAATGGCCGGTTTCCTTCTCACCCCCTTACAAACAACACACACATGAGCAACGACCACGACCACAAACGGCTGCGCAGCGAAATATGGTTCAACGATCCGGCCGAGCCCGGCGAGACCGCAGTCTACATCGAGCGCTATCACAACTACGGAATCACGCGGCAGGAGCTGCAATCGGGCAGGCCGGTGATCGGCATCGCCCAATCCGGCAGCGATCTGGTGCCGTGCAACCGGATCCATCTGGAACTCTCCGAGCGCGTCAAAGCCGGCATACGCGACGCCGGCGGAATTCCTTTCGAGTTTCCGATCCATCCGATGCAGGAAAGCTGCCGACGCCCCACCGCGGCGCTCGATCGGAATTTGACCTATCTGGGATTGGTCGAAGTGATGTGCGGTTATCCGTTCGACGGCATCGTGCTGATGACGGGATGCGACAAGTCCACGCCTGCGTGCCTGATGGCCGCGGCGACTGTGAACATGCCCGCGATCGTCCTCTCGGGCGGTCCGATGATCGACAGCTATCTCAACGGAAAGCTCGCCGGTACCGGCATGGTGCTGTGGGAAGCTCGCCGCCAACTGGCCGAGGGACGGATCAACGCTGATCAACTGCTCAACATGGTCGTCGACACGATCCCAAGCGCCGGCCACTGCAACACGATGGGCACCGCGTTGTCGATGAACTCGCTCGCCGAGGCGCTGGGCATGTCGCTGCCGGGTTGCGGAGCGATCCCCGCACCCTACGCTGCCCGCGCGAAGATGGCGTATCTGACCGGCTTGCGGATTGTCGACATGGTGAAGGAAGACCTCACGCCGAGCCGCATCCTGACGCGCGAGGCGTTTGAAAATGCGGTGGTGGTGAACTCCGCAATCGGCGGATCGACCAACTGTCCCCCGCATATCACGGCCATCGCTCGGCACATGGGCGTGACGCTCGACATCAACGATTGGGAACATATCGGGCATCAGATCCACTTGCTCGTGAACGTCCAACCCGCAGGAGAATATCTCGGCGAAGCCTACTATCGCGCCGGCGGAGTTCCGGCCGTCATGGGCGAACTCATCGCTGCCGGCAAGATCCGCACCGGTGCTCTGACGGTCACAGGCAAAACCGCCGGAGAAAACTGCACCGCGACGAGGAGCGAAGATCTCAAGGTCATTCGTTCCTATGACAATCCGGTCAAGGAGAACGCGGGACTGCTGGTCGTGAAAGGCAACCTGTTCGACTCCGCGCTCGTGAAAACGTCCGTAATCAGCGAGGATTTCCGCAAGCGATATTTGTCGGAACCAGGCTCCGAGGACTCCTTCATCTCACGCGCGATCGTCTTCGATGGACCGGAAGATTACCGCCGGCGCATTGAGGATCCCACGCTCGAAATCGACGCCTCGTGCATGCTGGTCGTGCGTGGTGCCGGTCCGATCGCCTATCCAGGATCGGCGGAAGTCGTGAACATGACGCCCCCCGGATATTTAGTGCAGCAAGGCGTGCGCATGCTGCCCTGCATGGGCGACGGCCGCCAGAGCGGGACGTCCGACAGTCCGTCGATTCTGAACGCGTCCCCCGAGTCCGCGGCCGGTGGCGGGTTGGCGATTTTGCGCACTGGCGACAAGGTGAAGGTCGACCTGAAGAACGCCAGGGTCGATCTGTTGTTGAGCGACGAAGAGATCAAGACGCGATGGGAAGAACTCGGCACGATCCCCGCGCCGAAGAACGAATCGCCTTGGCAGGAGTTGTATCGCAAGAACGTGGGCCAGCTCGAAACCGGCGGATGCCTCGAATTCGCAGTCGACTATCGCAACCTCCGCGAAATCGTGCCGCGGCATTCGCACTAACGTTACTTCGCCTGCAGGAACGCCGGACCGATCTGCGGATGCGCCGACCCCGGCGGCACGGGGAATGAGAACTCGACCGGATCCGATGAACTTCGGACCCAATAAATCCGCGGTGAAGCACCGCCGCGCGTGGACGTCACTTCCACAGGGACGTCCACTTCGAAATCCTTCGTCACGCCGCTCTGCAGCAGCGTGCCATTCAAGCGTGTCCCGCTGACCGACGCCGAAAGCTTCAAAGTCGGAATTCCCGTCGTGTACACCCAGTTCTCGAAGAACGCTTCGAGCTTCTTGTCGCGCGCCTTGGGAGGCATGAACTCCGCCGCCAGCAGCCGGAAATCCTCCGTCGAGAGTGGACGCCGCGCGAATCGCTTGGGGATCTCCGCCAGCAGCTTCATGAACTGTTCGTCACCCATTTCGTAACGAAGCATGTGCAAAATCCACGACCCCTTCTCGTACGTGATGATCTGCCACGCATACGGCGTACGCGAGGTGGACAGCCGCGTGCCGAAGGTCACAGGCCCCGCGGATTCGATGCGCTGGCCGTCTGAACCTTTGGCGATCAAGTGGCGTTTGTAGTCCTCGAGAACCTCCGTTACCAGCCTTGGACCCTTGCGCTTTTCGAGATACAGGAGCGCCGTGTAATTGGCCAACGCTTCCTGCAGCCAGTTGTCTTTGTAAGTTTGAGCAACCACCAGATTGCCCCACCATTGATGGGCCAGCTCATGCGCCGCGAGCAGGTCGTTGTAGAACGATGCGAGCCCGGCGTCGCGAACCGGCTGCGGCAACTCGCCCGGTTCCAAATAAGATGCCGTCGCGAGATAAATCAATCCAGGAAATCCTTGCCCGAAGCCCGCGGGGATCGGCGTCACAGTGAGACTGTGCAACGGCGGCGGACCAAGCCGCGCGCTCATGAAGCCGAACGCGTCGTCGATCATCGCGGCAAGCTTGTTCAACTTGTGAACCGGATCGGGAGTGAGCACCGGTAAGCTGACCGCGGGAATAGGACGGCGGCTCGCACTAATCGCGCCTTGTCCGAGCCCGGTGTCGATCGGTTGCGAGGGTCGCGGACGCAGTGCCGGATCGAGGTTGCGGCTGGCACAAACGTTGATCAGAAATCCATCGGACCGCTTGCGCTCGACGCACTGATATTCGCCCAGATTGAAACCGGCGAAGCGGACCGGCAAGGTCGACCGGCGATGCTGCACGCGCTGGTCGCCCTCGACCGAAGTCGAAACCAATTCGCCCGTAGTCACAAGGTCGAAAGTTTTCGGATAGTGAAACGTCAAATCATAAGTGGCGAACGCTCCGCCTTGATTGGGATACCAGTTCGTTCGCGAACTGACGAAGAAGACTTTTCCCTGGTTGGTGTGTATGACCTTCCCGTGATGATGGATTTCCGCCTCG
This sequence comes from Bryobacteraceae bacterium, assembly GCA_036502165.1. GTDB lineage: Bacteria > Acidobacteriota > Terriglobia > Bryobacterales > Bryobacteraceae > F-183. The sequence continues at coordinate 9,994 of DASXZC010000559.1, read as the reverse complement.
TGCGGCTTTGATTCATCGAGCGGATCGGGAGGAAGCACGAGGAACATAGTGTTCTCGCTCGGCCGGAAAGCAGCCTCCCGCGCGGACTCCTGCCGGAACACCTCGACCGGTTTGCCGTCGATGCGAACTTCGTCGACATCCATCTGCCCCGAAATCTCAAAGGGGATCGCCCGCAGGTTCGCCTGCTTCAAATTGAGCGTGACACGCGTCACCGCGCTCAAATTCAGAGTGCCGGCTTCGACCGTGGCATCGATTCGGAAATTGGCGAGTTCGTACGGAGCCCTCTCCGATTCCAGACTCGACTCCGCTCGTGCATTCGAACTCCCCGCTGGGGCGTCCGCAATCAAGCGGGCCGAGCGCGCCGGGAACGACGTCCAAACATCGTACATCGGCCGATCGTTCTTGGTCGAATATTGACCTACTACGATCTGCTCGTAAGCTGTCGGATCGTACACCATGTCGAGCGTGCCGAGCGATGGCGACGCAATGGTCGCGTAAAAGAATCCGCGCTTGGGATTGCCGTTCAAAAGATCCGCCAGCAGACGCACCTCGAATCCCTGAGAGATGTTCCGCACCGTCGCTGTGAACTGCCCCGCGAGCAGCGCTCCCATTTCAGAGGACGGAGGTCCCTGCGCGACGGCGCGGTCCATCAGATCGCGGCCGGTGTTGTCGGTGAACAGGAAGAGGGCGGTTTTGAAATGGGCATCGAGCGTCGGTGAGTCCGCGAACTTCGCGAGCGATCGCCGCTCGCTGCGGCGCGGCGGACTGAGCAGCACCTCGCCATCGCCGCCTTCGATGGTTTCGGAACTGAACACGGCCGCGAACGGTCCGCCCGCAATCGGCTCGCTGAAGATCAGGTAGCCGTCGTTCAAAAAGATCTTGAGGTCTTCATGGGCGAACTCGAGATCGCGTACGCGATAACAACGGGCTATATCGAGTTTGGCGTTCTTCAACTGGGCGTTTAGATCCGAGGCAGGCGTCCCCCACGCAATCGGAATGCCGACAAGAGCGACCAGTACGATTGAAGCATTACCCATTGGCCTCAGCATAGCAGGCGCTACACTTGTTTACAGAAATGCCCCAGATAAGGAAATTGACGGCACACGTCAAGGCCGCGGGTTGAGCGTCTAAGCTCAGTCCAAAGGTTTTGGACCAGGTGCTGCCGCGCTTGCCGCGGTTGGAGGATCCGAACATCCTCGTAGGGTTTGAGACGTCGGACGATGCCGGCGTGTACAAGCTCTCGGCGGAGTGTGCCCTCGTTCAAACCGTCGATTTCTTCACTCCGATCGTTGACGATCCCTTCACTTTCGGAGCCATCGCCGCCGTGAATTCCTTGAGCGATGTGTACGCCATGGGCGGACGTCCGATCACGGCGTTGAGCATCCTGTGTTACCCCGCGGATGGCGACCTTGACGATCTCGAACAGATCCTGAAAGGCGGCGTCTCGAAGATGCACGAGGCCGGATGTCCAGTGCTTGGTGGACATTCAGTAAAGGATGACGAGATCAAATTCGGCTACGCCGTAACGGGGACCGTTCATCCGGATCGCGTCAAGGCCAACGCCGGCGCGCAGGCCGGCGACATCGTCTTATTTACTAAGAAAATCGGCACTGGAGTGATCGGCACAGCCTTGAAGAAGGGCATCGCGTCGGACGCGCACGTGGCGGCAATGACCGAGTCGATGCTCCAACTCAACCGCGCGGCGTGCGAGGCGATGCTCCACTTTGATGTCCATGGCTGCACCGACATCACGGGATTTGGATTGCTCGGGCACGTCCGCGAAGTGGCCGTGGGCAGTGGCGTCACAATCGAAATCGATCCAGCGCAAGTGCAATATCTGCCGGGTGCCATCGAATACGCGGCGGCTGGCGCGATCCCCGGTGGACTCATTGCGAACCGCGACTTCGTCAGTTGCGCGGTCGAAGGCGACGCCGGCGACTTGCTCTATGATCCGCAAACGGCCGGCGGACTGTTGATCACCATGTCAGAAGTGGACGCCGCGCAGTTCGAGCGCCAGTTTCCCAAGGCCTACCGGATCGGCCGCGTGCTTGCGCAGGGAGCGAAGCCGGTTATCCTACGATGAGACTGAATGAATCCGATCATTGTTGCACTGGATGTAGACTCCGCCGCTGAGGCGCGGCGCATTGTCGACGCGGTTGGCGGCGCTACCGATTTCTTCAAAGTTGGCATGGAACTGTACGCCGCCGCCGGCATGGAGTTCGTCCGCGAACTGAAAGCCGAGGGGCGCCGCGTCTTCCTCGACATGAAGTTCTACGATATTTCCGAGACCGTCAAGCGGGCGGTCGCGCAGGTGGCGAAAGCAGGCGTCGATCTGCTCACGGTCCACGGATCGATGGACGTCATGAAAGCCGCCGTCGCGGGGCGGGGAAGCGCACCTCTGAAACTGCTCGGCGTAACGGTTCTGACGAGCTTCGACGAGACCGATCTCGCGGATCTCGGGTATCCCTGCAACGTCCAGGATCTGGTCGCACTTCGCGCGCGCAATGCGAAAGCCGCCGGGATGGATGGCATCGTCTGCGCCGCAGTCGACCTGACGCAGGTTCGCGCGATCATCGGATCCGAAATGCTGACGGTCGTTCCCGGCGTGCGATCGGTGGGAGCCGCTGCAGCGGATCAAAAACGAGTCGCGACTCCGGCGGATGCGATGCGCGATGGAGCCACCTACCTCGTCATCGGGAGGCAAGTCACTCGCGCAGCCGATCCGCGCACGGAAGTCGACAACATCCTCGCGGAGATTGAAAGAGCGATAATGAAGGCATGAACCGCCGCGGTTTCATCTTCCTCTTGACGTCGTCGGGGCTTGTCGTAGCGAAGGCCACCGAGAGCACGGCGAGTCTCCGGGGACGATTGAAGGCCGGCGACCCTGCCGCAATCATTGCCTCTAATTCACCCAAGCCGATTCTGTTGACTGGGGACAGCGACACTAATGGCGTCCTCGGAGATGCGCGCCTCGATGGAACCGACTTCGAGGTGCTCGGACACTTCACCGATCCCGGACATTTCGACGTCGACAAGATTCACACGCGGTCGCTGTTCGTGCACAAAGACGGCAAGCGCTTGATGGTCACCTACTGGTGCGATGTGTGTTACATTCGCACGTACACTCCTGGGAAATGCTGGTGCTGCCAAAAGTACACGGATCTCGACCTGCGGGAATCGATCCCGGACGAATAGTTATTTCCCTCCTGTTCGCCATCTTCTCCATGCAAGCCGCCACTTCGAATTATTCCGCCCAGCGGACCAGCTCCGGCGGACTCGAGATCGTTCATCTCAAGGATGCCGCGCACAAGACAGAGGTCTCGATCCTAGTCTCGATCGGCAACGACGCGTACGATATGCGGGTCAATGGAAAGCCGGTGTACTGGTCGCCTTACACGGATATCAAGGAACAAAAGTCGAAGCCGGCGATGCTGGGAAATCCGTTCCTCGCTCCATGGGCGAACCGGCTCGATCATGAGGGATTCTACTTCGAAGGCCACCACTACGCGCTCAATCCGGATCTAAAGAATTATCACAACGACGGCAACAAGCAGCCGATCCATGGACTGCTGACCTTCACTGATCGCTGGAAGCTGGTCGAGGCGAAAGCTTCTGCGAGCGAGGCGCACTCGACATCGAAGCTCGAGTTCTGGAGATATCCGGATCTGATGGCGCAGTTCCCCTTCGCGCACGAACTCGAAATGACTTACCGGCTCAAGGATGGCGCGCTTGAAGTCTCGACGACCATTCGGAATTTGAGCGAGTCTGCGATGCCGGTCGCCATCGGATTCCATCCGTACTTTCAAATCACCGACGCACCTCGCGATGAATGGCGCGTGACGCTGCCTGCGCGCGATCAGGTGGTGCTGTCGCCGACGCTCGTGCCCACTGGCGAGCTTCGCCCGAATCCATATCACTCTCCTTTTTCGCTGAAGGGCGTCCAATTGGACGACGTGTTCACCAACCTGAGCGGCAGAGATTTCTCCGTCGAAGGCAAGTCCCAGAAAATCGTTGTCGAATATGGACCGAAGTATCCTGTGGCTGTCGTGTACGCGCCGCCCGGGAAGAGCTTCATCTGTTTCGAGCCGATGACCGGCGTCACCAACGCCATCAATCTGGCGCATGCCGGCAAAGCGGAGCTGCAAACCGTCGCCGCAGGCGCGGTGTGGACCGGCAGTTACTGGATTCGTCCAACGGGATATTAAACAAGCTATGAAAATTCGGCTGGCGCTGAGTGCGCTTTTGATTGCAGTGTTGCCTTCGATGGGCCAACCGGCCGCGAAGGCGTCGCTCTCCGAACCGACCCTGAATCCGGCGCGGGACGAGATCGCGTTCATTTACGGCGGCGACATCTGGACCGCACCCCTCGCTGGCGGCGAGGCACGGCTGCTCGTCTCACATCCAGCGACCGAGTCGCGTCCGCGATTTTCACCGGATGGGAAGAAGATCGCATTCACCTCCGCACGCACCGGCAACGGCGATGTCTATGTGCTCGATATCGAATCGGGGACCACGACCCGTTTGACGTTCGACGATGCCTTCGAGTCGGTCGATGGCTGGTCGCCGGATGGAAAGTACGTCTACTTCACAACGAATTCGAAGGACGTCTCGAGCGAGACCGACATCTTCCGCGTGCCGGTGACGGGAGGAACTCCGATGCCAGTGGCGGCCGACCGCTACGTTCCTGAGTTCTTCGCGGCCGCCGGACCTGCGGACGGCACGATCGCCTTTTGCGCCAAGGGCGGCATGGCGTACGGGCAGTGGTGGCGGCACGGCCACGCTCACATCGACGAAAGCGAGATCTGGATTCGCAAGGCTTCGAACGGAGCGTATGAGAAGGTCGATGGCGGACCCGGCGCACGCGAGTTGTGGCCGATGTGGTCAGCCGACAAAAAGAATCTGTACTTCGTATCCGACCGCTCGGGATCCGAAAATATTTGGGAAAAGACCGTCGGCGGCGGCGCGGCACCAAAACAGATTACTCAATTCAAGGACGGCCGCCTGCTATGGCCGCAGATCGCCGGCAAGCGGATTGTCTTCGAGCGCGACTTCGGAATCTGGAGCCTCGACGTCGCTTCCGGCAAATCCGCGCCGGTGAGCATCACGCTGCGCGGCGCTCCGGCGACTCCCGCGGCGACGCACATGAATCTCTCGAGCTTCCGCGAGATGTCGCTCGCGCCCGATGCGAAGAAAGTCGCTGTGATCGTGCATGGCGATGTGTTCGCGGCATCCACGAAGGATGGCGGCAACGCCTTCCGCGTGACGAATTCAGCGGCAGCCGAATCATCGGTCGAGTGGGCTCCGGATTCAAAGAGTGTCGTGTATGTTTCGAGCCGCGACGGCGGCTACAACTTATTTCAGTACGACTTCGTCAAACAGGCCGAGTCGCAATTGACGAAGGGCGGCCAGGATTACACGCCGCTGTTTTCGCCTGATGGCAAGATGCTCGCCTATTTCCGCGAGGGCAGGGAACTGCACACGCTCGAAATCGAATCGAAGAAGGATCGCGTAGTGGCGACGGGCCTGTTCGGACGTCCTCCGCTCGACTCCGGCGATCTCGTGTGGTCGCCCGACAGCCAGTGGATCGGCTACCTATCAACCGGCGCTGACGGACTCTCGAACGCCTGGGTCACACAGGCCAACGGATCCGCGCCTGCAAAGCAAGTCTCGTTCATGTCGAACGCGTTCTCGAATGCGATCCAGTGGAGTCCCGATGGAAAGTATCTGCTCTTCATCTCCGGGCAGCGCACTGAGGACTCCGTTCTCGCACGCGTCGACCTGACTCCGCGCACGCCGAAGTTCAAAGAAGATCAGTTCACCGATCTCTTCAAAGAACCGACCGGAGCTGATAAAGACAAGAAGAAGCTCGAGGCAGCCCCAAAGGACAAGGCCGCTTCCGACAAGCCGAAGATCGATCCGGTGAAGATCGACTTCGATGGAATCCGCAGGCGCATGACCTGGCTCGATGTCGGACTCAGCCCCGGCTCGGTCGCAATCAGCCCGGATGGCAAAATCCTGCTGTTCTCCGCGTTCGTCGCGGGCCAGAGCAATTTGTACACATATTCGCTCGATGAACTCGCAAGGGAACACGCGACGCCACGGCAGTTGACGTCCACTTCCGGATTCAAATCCGGAGCGAAGTTCACGCCGGATTCGAAGGAAGTGTATTACCTCGAGAACGGCCGCGTCGAATCGATCAACATCGACAACCGCAACACCAAGACCGTTTCCCTAACAGCCGAAATGGAGGTCAATTTCGATGACGAGAAGCTGCAGGTGTTCGATCAGGCGTGGACGTATTTGCGCGATTCGTTCTTCGATCCGAAGTTCCACGGCGTCGACTGGAACGCAGAGCGGGACCGGTTCGCTCCTTATGCCGCCGGAGCGCGGACTCCCGATGATTTGCGGCGGACCATCAACCTGATGATCGGCGATTTGAACGCATCGCACTCGGGCATCAGCGGAGGCGGTGGTGGAGGCGGCGGATCCGATGTCGGCAAGCTCGGGCTGCACTTCGATCCTCACGAATACGAAGTGAATGGACGCCTCAAAATCACCGAGGTGCTGGCGCTATCGCCCGCGGCTGTCGGCGGAATCGAAGTCGGCGAGTACCTGCTCGCCGTCGACGGCAAGCCTGTGGGCGCGGGAGTCAACCTCGATGAACAGCTCGACCACAAATCGAGGCATCGCGTCGTTCTCTCTGTCGGCAGCAAGGCCGATCCGGCCGTGAAGCGCGACGTCACAGTCAGTCCAGTCCCGACTTCGGTCGAGCGGAATTTGCGCTACAACCAGTGGGTCGAGAGCCGTCGCGAATACGTGAGCAAGATCAGCAACGGCCGCCTCGGGTATGTCCACATGCCCGATATGAGCTCGAACTCGCTCACGAAGCTGTTCTTCGATCTCGACGCCGACAACCGCGAGCGCGAAGGCGTCGTCGTCGACGTCCGCAACAACAACGGCGGATTCGTCAACGCCTACGCGATCGATGTGTTCGCGCGGCGCGGATATTTGCTGATGACTCCGCGAGGATCCCCCGGACCTGAGCTCGCTCGGACCCAACTCGGCCAGAGGTCCCTCGAGAAGCCGACGGTGCTTGTAACCGATATGCACTCCCTCTCCGATGCCGAGGATTTCACGCAAGGGTATCGCGCCCTGAAACTGGGCAAAGTAGTGGGAGAGCCGACGGCGGGATGGATCATTTTCACCAGCGGTACGCAGTTGATCGATGGATCGAACCTGCGGCTGCCCTTCATCCGCATCACGACGGAAACAGGTCAGGATATGGAGGGTCATCCGCGGCCGGTCGATATCGAAGTGAACCGGCCAGTGGGCGAATCCTACACGGGTAAAGACACACAGCTCGACGCGGCCGTGCGGGAGCTGCTCTCTGAGATCGGCGCGAAGAAGTAGCGATTAGCTCGCGGTCTTGTGCTGGTTGACCGAGAAAAATTCGAGGAACTTCTTCTTGGCCGGCGATTGCATGCCGGACTTCCGTCCTTCGATCAGATTCGAAGCGAAGTAGTGAACGTGCTTGCCGAGGTCGGAGTTGAAATCGATCCAACGGCCCAGGGTGACCGACTTGTGGACGCCCTGATAGTCGTTCGGGAAGATCATCTGGACGGGAAGGCCCAGGATCTGCTCAATCTGATCGTTGCTGATCACCTGCCGTTTCTGGCAGCGGTTGACGAGCACCGAAATTCTGTCCTCGAGGTCGAGCGACTTCAGGAACAGGAACTTCTCACGCGCCAAATGAAGCGACGGGATTTCGGGCGTGCACACGAGGAAGATCTTCTTCGACTCGTGCATGATCTCGAGCGAATACTTCTCGAGGTTGCCTGACAGATCGAAGCACAGCACGCGATAGTTGCGGCGCAGAAAATCGATCAGGTGGCGGATCTGCGCGCCTTCGATGCGGATGTTCGGATTGAGCTTGCCCGCGTGCAGGACATCCAGATTTCCCAGCTTCGTGACCAGTTGCGGCCACAACGCCTCGTCCATATTGTTCGAATGCTCGCAGGCATCGCCGACCGAATATTCGTTCGTCAGCTTGAGCATGAAGCGCATCATGCCGGAGTTCATATCGAAGTCGGACAGGATCACTCCGGTGTCCGGCATCTTCGAAAGAGCGACGCTGATATTCAAGGCTAGCGTCGACGTTCCCACTCCTGCTTTCGACGGCAGGAAGGAATAGATTTGATCGGTCGTGGTCACCAGTGCCGGGCGCTTGCGAAGTTGCTCGCCGATGCGTGTGATCGCTTCCTCGAGAGCTTGTCGCGGGAACGGAGCGGAAACGAACTCACGCAATCCGACGCGCATGGCTTCGAGCAGAATTTGCGGATCGGTTTCCCTGCTGACGGCGACGAATTGCATTCCAGGCGCATCGGCTTCGAGCAGCTTTACGATCTCCTGGACCTTCGGCATCGCATCCACTGCAATAAAAGTAAGTTCAGGAGCAGTCGCGCGAATCGCACGCGTCAGTTCCACTGAATTTGGATAATGATCGAAGGACCGGACTACCGACACCTGACCCAATTCGTTGAGGGCGCGCCCGAGGCGCTCGGCCAAGTCGACGTCCGGAGAGATGATGAGGCCGCGTAACATTGATGTTCCTCTGCATCCAGACTAGAGTCTCTCACCCGTTTCAACAATTGTCGCTTCGTACTAAAAGTGGCTAGGGGAACACCTTAGAAAACGGTTTTGCCTGTTGTTTCAAAATCTTAGCAGTTACGAATGACCAGCAATAAGAGGTAGAATTGGCGATTATGGCAAAGCTGAAACCGTTCGTACTGGCCTGCCCCTGCTGCCACGCGGAACTGACGGTCGACCCCGAGATCGAGAGCGTCATTACCTTCAAGGAACCTGAGAAGCCAAGGGACATCAGCGACATCGAGCAGGCGATGCAGATGTTCAAAGGCGAAGCCGGCCGCCGTGAGGACGCCTTTCAGAAATCGGTGCAGGCCGAGAAGAACAAGGCCACCGTTCTCGATCGCAAATTCGACGAGCTTCTGCGCAGAGCCAAAGAGAATCCGGATGAGCCGCCCAAGGGTGGCATCGAGTGGGACTAATCAATTAAAGGATAGGCGGCTTCTGCGACCGGTTCGCGGTCGCTTCGACAACCGCGAGCAGATCGTCGAGGTGCAACGGCTTGCTGATGTAATCGTCCATGCCGGCTTCGAGACATTTCTCGCGATCCCCCCGCATGGCGTTAGCGGTCATGGCGATCACCGGAACATGGCTGCCGGTCGAAACCTCGCGCGAACGAAGAATTCGAGTGGCCGTCAGGCCATCCATCTCCGGCATGTGAACGTCCATCAGGACCAGATCCACCTGGCAGTGTTCGAGCCGCTTCAGAGCTTCAAGGCCGGTCGGCGCAACCTCGACGTGGTGGCCGTTTCGCTCGAGCGTCCGGATCACCAGTCGCTGATTGACGGCGTTATCTTCCGCCAGCAGGATCCGCAGCGGCGCCATCGAAGGAACGCGGTGGCTGCCGGTTCCCTTATGTTTCCGCGGATCTTCACAGATCACCGCGGTCGTGGTCATCCGAAGCCGGAAGAAGAAACGGCTGCCCTTGCCGGGCTGGCTATCGAGCTCGAGCTTGCCGCCCATGAGATCCACGAGGCGGCGCGAAATGGCGAGGCCGAGTCCGGTGCCGCCGAACTGCCGCGTCGTCGATCCATCGGCTTGCCGGAACGGCTCGAAGATCAGAATCTGCCGGTCAGTCGGAATGCCAATGCCGGTGTCGCTCACGCCGAATTCGACATCCGTCCAACGGCGGCCATCGTCTTCCTCACCCATCCCGATCGCCCGCGCGGACACGACCACTTCACCGCGCGGCGTAAATTTCAAGGCATTGCTGGTCAGATTGAGCAGCACCTGCCGCAAGCGGAGTCCATCGCCTGATACGGCATCCGGCAGCGTCTCGTCGATGCTGGCGGTGAGGACCAGTCCGCTTTGCTGAGCTACGCCTTCCACACTACGCACGGCTGAGCGGATA
>DASXZC010000558.1:0-2141 GCA_036502165.1 Bryobacteraceae bacterium | reverse complement strand
AGATCGAGTGCGCCTTGAGCGCCTGCTGGATATGGTGGTTCCACTCGACGTTCTGCGGCTCGTACATATTGCCGATGCCGAGCAGCCTCTCAACGTGCAGAACGCCTTCCTCGGTCAGGGCCGAAGAACGGTGTTTTTCATCGACTGTGAAATCGCCCGTCGTGTAGTTCTCTCCGGGTTCTTTGCCTTCGACGATCTCGCCACGCTTGAGGTGAGGGATGACTTTGTTTGCTTTGTAGTATTTATCGGTCGATTCCTCGCTCGGCCCGGAGATGATGAGGGGCGTGCGCGCTTCGTCGATCAGGATGGAATCCACTTCGTCTACGATGGCGAAGTTATGCCCGCGCTGCACGCAATTCTGCAGATTGAACTTCATGTTGTCGCGCAGGTAATCGAAGCCGAATTCGTTGTTGGTCCCGTAGGTGATATCGGCGCGGTAGTTTTCCTGGCGCTGGGCGTCGTCGAGGTCGTGCACGATGATGCCGACCCGCAGGCCGAGGAACCGATGAATCCGGCCCATCCATTCCGAGTCGCGTGTGGCGAGGTAATCGTTCACGGTAATGATGTGAACGCCTTCTCCACCGAGCGCGTTGAGGTAGGAGGGAGCGGTGGCGACGAGCGTTTTGCCCTCACCAGTCTTCATTTCCGCGATGCGGCCTTTGTGGAGAACCATGCCGCCGATGAGCTGGACATCGAAATGCCGCATGTTCAAAATGCGGCGGCTGGTTTCGCGGACGACCGCAAACGCTTCGATCAGAAGATCGTCCAGCGAGGCCCCGCGGGCAAGTTTTTCCTTGAATTCAATTGTTTTGGCGGCCAGATCGATATCAGAGAGCTCTCGCATTGAGGGCTCGAGATCGTTGATTGCGGCGATGACCGGACGCATCGCCTTAACCTCGCGCTCGTTTCGGGTGCCGAAGATTTTGGCTAGTGTTGCGTCGACCATAGAGGGATTCGTCTTTATTTTAACGCGTCGCGGGTATCGGCCCCTATATCAAAGACGCTGGCGCGGCCCCGAGTGTTCCGTGGTAGAACCGCCGCCTGTCTCAGATAGTTAAAGAACATCTGCCCACCTGCGAAGTCAGAAAGGCGGTAAGCTCGAAGGTGTTGACGCCCGTTACCCAATCCGTCCCGCGCGGCGCGGTGCTTGACGCCTGGTCCGGCTCGCCGTGGGACAACGGCCTTCAGATCGACCGCATGGGCGAATTGACAACGGTTGCCGTCCGGACGGCCCGCAGCCTGTACGAAATCACGATCCTGAACGGCCATACCGGCGAGGTGCTCGTGCGCGGCGGCGGATTTTTTCCGGAACACACGCCAGTGCAGCTGACTGGCAGTACCTTCGGCGGCTCGATTCTGAAAAGGCGTGGCATCTACGTCGGCATGCGCCTCGAGTTTGTTCCGCAGCCTGCGGAGCTTGTGAGTGAAACCATCTACGACGCGACTACCGGCCAGAGTGAGATTCGGGCGGGCCATCGGGTGATCTGGACTTCGCTGGTTCAATCGGTCGAAGTCGTCAGCTGATCAGCTTTTCAGCCGTTTCACCATGCGGACATGCGATCCGCACGGCGAGTTGGCGGTAATGGAGACCTCATCCATGATCTTCCGCGCCATGGCGATCCCGCGGCCGGACCTGCGCTCCAGGTTTTCCGGACGGAGCGGGTCGGGCACGCTTGCAATTTCGAATCCCGCTCCCTGGTCCGTCACGTCCATAATCAGGTCCTGACCGTCGAGCGACACCTCGAAGCCGACTTTCTTGCCGGGATCGAACCGGTTCCCGTGTTTCATCGCGTTGATCAGAATTTCACGAATCGCGAGGCCGATGAAAAACTGATCGGACTCACTGAACCCGGCATCCTGGGCGCAACGGCGCACAGACTCCTCCGCGCCATCCACCGATTCGACTACCGAGTCGAGGGTCGAGGAAAAAACAGTCATGCACTATTTGAGGGCTGTCACCGAATGGTCCCGGCTCGGGTCGAGACGCAGAACCGTGTCCACGCCGGTCATCTTGAGAACTGCGCCAACGCGATCATTGATGCCCGCGATACGCAACCGGCCGCCGGACTTGTGCACGGCGCTATGGCACCCGATCAGCACGCCCAGGGCCGAGCTGTCGAGGTACGTGATGCCCGTCATAT
>DASXZC010000557.1:0-5168 GCA_036502165.1 Bryobacteraceae bacterium | reverse complement strand
GGTGGCCAGGGCGGCGGCCGTGGAGGCCGCGGCGGTGGCGGCATGGGTGAAGGTGGCGGCATGGGCGGCGGCGGTGGAATGGGTGGCGGCGGCGGGATGAGCGGTGCGGGTGGTGGTCCGGGTGGCGGTGGCGGCGGATCGCGCGGCGGCGGTGGCGGCATGGGCGGCGATATGGGCGCGCAGATGCCGGATATTCCGCATGTCGTGGTCCGATTCGATAGCGCTGCGCCGGTCATATCGGCGATGAAGCGAGTGAGCGTTTCGAAGGCTGTCGAGGATGGCGATGTGCAGGCTTTCTACATCGTCACGGTCGATGGGCTGCAACTTTACGGGCGGCGGCGCAATGGCACTGATGTGAATGCGAGCCGCGGCGGCGACGACCGGCCGCACCAGATTTCCGCGGATCAGCAGGAGCGTTTGAAGAACAGTACTGTTCTAGGCGCGAAGGGCAAGGATCCGGTGAAGCCCGCGAAGATCGAAGTGGTCCCGGGCGAACCGGGCGCCGGAATGACCGTGCGTTTCTTTTTTCCACGTTCGGCTGATTTCAGCCTGGACGATAAGGAACTCGATTTCTATACGAAGGTTGGACCGATGGAGGTTAAGCAGAAGTTCGTTCTGAAAGATATGACATTCGACGGTAAGCTCGCTCTCTAGAGTTTTCCGTCAAACGAGTTCGGTTGTCATGGCGCTCCCCCAACCAGCGCTAGATAGCCGGAGCGGCCGAGTGCGGGGCACGTCCCGCCCCCTCCTCCCAAGGGACCTGTCCCGCTCGGTCGATAGTACGATCCGCCGGCCTTCCTCAAATTGGCCGGCGCGATGCCCTGAGTGAAACTTTCTCGTCCGCCTGTCGTCAAAAGGGTGCCCGTCACTGTCTTAAGTTGTAGGACAGGGTGACCGGACGTTGCACTATTACGAAAAAACCATGAACACGACGGCGGAACTCGTGCGGCCCAGGCCGTTGAGCCTTCAGGACCAGGTCGCAGCCGCTTACGAGGAGTTCCGCGAGGAGCTCTACCGGTACCTGCTCCTCTTAGGTCTCAGTCCAGCGCAGGCGCAGGAAACTACACAGGATACGTTCCTTAGAATGTACACCGCGCAGCGCGGGGGCAGCCGTATACGGCATACGCGCGCATGGATTTTCACAGTCGCACACAATCTGGCCTTGAATCTGCGTCAATCCGAACAGGGAATTCATCTGTTCGATCCGACCAGCGAGGTTGATTTCGCGTCGAGCGATCCGGATCCTGAACATCGGGCCATCGAGAGTCAACGCAATTTGCGGTTACGCGATGCCCTGGCGTCCTTATCCGATCAGCAACGTCATTGTCTCTTATTGCGGGCCGAAGGATTCCGCTACCGGGAGATCGCCGATATTATCGGCGTGGGCACTTCAACCGTCGGCGAGTTTTTGCGCCGTGCGATTTCGCGTTTGAGGAAGACCGTGTATGAGCAATAATTTCTACTCGCCGCATCCCGAAGACGATGAGTTGTTAAGTTATTCCGATAACGAGCTCGAGGGAGCGGGTGCGCGGAGCGTCCGCAAGCATTTGAAGGAATGCTGGCGCTGCCGTACGCAACTCGAAGATCTGCAGGCGACGGTGACCGGATTCATGCGGTATCGCGAACATACGCTGGTGCCGAATCTGCCGGCGCCGCCGCAGCCGTGGAAGAATCTCAAGGGCGATTTCGACCGGGTGGATCGCGAGAATAACAATTTGGCCGATCGATCGCGGATGTTTGCGCGGTTTGGTCCGCTGCCGGCGATGCGGGTCAGCAGGATCGCGGTGGGGATCGCGGCGTTGGCGGTGATCGGTTTTGGATTCGGTTATTACTACGTGTTGCGTCCGGATGTGCCGGTGCCGGTGGTGAAGACGGCCGAGCAACCAGTGCCTGCGGCTCCGGCGGTGACTGGCTCGGAGAGTCCGGTGATCGTGAAGCCGGAAGTGGCGGCGCAGCCTGCTCCGGTCGTGGTGGCTGAGCAGCCGGTGCGCGTGGTGAGTACGGAAGTCGAAGTCGCGGTGGCGCTGCATCGGGCGGCTGCGGACTTGGGCGAGCCGGTCGAGGTTCTGCGGGAACCGGATCGCATCGTCGTGACCGGGACTGCCCTGCCCGCGAGCCGGCGGCAGGAATTGACGAGCGCGCTGGCGCCGATCGCGGGCGTTTCGATCCGCTGGGAAGATTCGAGGATCACTCCGAATCCATCGCGCCCGAATGCGAACTTCGATGCCGGGCGGCTGCCGTGGCAGGCGGAGCTCGAGGCGGCGCTGGGTGGGAAGTCCGCACTTGAGAAGACTTCGAATGAACTGCTCGATTTGAGCGATGCGGTGACGGCGCGGACGGTCGCGTTGAAGAAGTTGCACGACCGGTTCGCGGCGGAGTCGCTGAAGCCGGCCGAGCAGGAAAAGATCGACGGGATCGCGGCTGACCATCAGCGCGAATTGCGCAAGGCCGTCGACGCCTTGAACCGCCGCGCGGCTCCAGTATTTGCGAAACTGGGAGTTGCACCCGAGACAGGTTCGTTGAACGGACAAGCGGGATCGGTGTTCGAAGCGGCGCAGAAAACAGATCAACTGTTGAATGTTTTATTCGCTGGCGTCGAAACAAATCGAACACTGCCGCAGACGGTAGAGGAATTGAGGAACGCGATGGCGCGTCTCCGCGTAGCAGCGGCCAACTGAGCTGGTGGAGGTGGTCGGCGCTTGCGGCGGACGAGTCCGTGTTTCCGGAGGGATGTGCGGGCAATTGGAAGTCCGCCGCAAGCTTAGAAGGTACATGGCCCGCTGCCTACTCACAGTTGCGCTGGTTGCGACGACTGCGCTCTACGCGCAGCAGGCCGATGTGTCCGGAGTCGTCCGGGATTCATCGGGAGCGGCTGTTCCCAGGGCGGCCATTACCTTACTTCAACTCCAGAGCGGCATCCGCCGGCATGCCCTATCCGATGATCGAGGACTGTACGCGATCCCCGCGGCGCGGCCGGGCAATTACCGCATCAGCGTCCGCAAAGAGGGATTCCAGACATCCGCGCATAACGGGATCGTGCTCGCGAGCGGTGAGCATGCGCGATTCGATTTCACGTTGATCGTGGGGCAGGTCGAGGAATCGGTGAACGTCAACGATCGCAAGCCGCAACAGCCGCCGGATGATGCGTCAACGGGAACGAATGTGAACCGCCGTATGGTCGAGAATCTACCCAATAACGGACGAAGTTTGCTGCCGCTGATCGAGGCGGCTCCGGGGGTGGTGATTGTTCCGGCGGGCGGCGGCGAGGTGGGGCAGTTCAGCGTCAATGGGCAGCGGTCGAATGCGAACTACATGACCGTCGATGGAGTGAGTGCGAACTTCGCGGTCAATGATGGACTGCCGGGGCAGGCTCCTTCAGGGTCGACGCCGGTGCTGACGGCGCTCGGTTCGATGCAGACTGTCGTGTCGGTCGAGGCGCTCGATCAGGTTCAGATCAAGACGTCCACGACGCCTGCTGAATATGGACGACTGCCGGGCGGGCAGATTGCGATGACGACGCGATCGGGCGGCAACCAATTTCACGGGAGCGTCTTTGAGTATTTCCGCAATGACAAGCTGGATGCGAATGATTGGTTCTCGAATTCGGTGGGACTGCCGCGGGCGTTGTTGCGCTCGAATGATTATGGGGCGTCGTTCGGTGGACCTTTGATCAAGAACAAGACGTTCTTCTTTGCGGCGTTCGAAGGGCTCGATCTGGTGCAGCCGTATACGGTCGTTGATAGTGTGCCGTCGAATCCGTTCCGGCAACAGGCGTCGCCGATCGTCAGTGATTTTCTGGCGGCGTATCCGGTGCCGAATGGTCCGATCAGCGGGGACATGGCGCAGCTCACGGCGGCGGTTTCAAGGCATTCCGAATTGAACTCGAGCAGCCTGCGGCTTGATCATAACTTCAGTGATCGGGCGCAGTTCTTTTTGCGCGGGTATTCGACTCCTTCGTCGGCGCAGGGCAGCGGGGCGTCGTTGTTCTCGGAAGGCCAGCTGAATCTCGATGCGCATGGCGTGACGGCGGGACTGAACGTCGCGCTGTCGCCGCGGACGTTGAACGATTTGCGATTCGGTTATGCAACGGCGACGGCGCGCTATGGAGTCGTGCCGGCGTTTCAGACGGCGGCCAACGGGAATCTGTGGACGATCCTGCCGCCAGTGGCGCCGGCGGGTGTGACGAATTACGAAGTGCAAGTGTATGGACTCGAGCCGGTGGTGGCGACGTCGGGGGATCGGCATACGCAATCGCAATGGAATGCGGTTGATTCGTTAACGCTGATCCGCGGGAAGCATGAATGGAAGTTGGGCGGAGATTTCAGAAGGATCACGCCGAGCCTGTCGTCGCAGCCGTATTCGCTGTACGCGTCGTTCGATTCGCTGGCGTCGCTGGCGCTGGGGCAGATTTCGCAGCTCACTGTCAATCATCAGGATCCGTTGGCGCTCGAGGCGAAGAATTTGTCGTTGTTCGCGCAGGATACGTGGCGGGTGCGTTCGAATCTGACATTGAATCTGGGGCTGCGGTGGGAGTGGAATCCGCCGATGACGGGGCAGAATGGCGATGTTCTGCAGCCGGTGCTGAATATCCAAAATCCGCAACAGGCGGCATTGTCGACGGGGAACACTCCGCTGTGGAGCAATCGGACGGGGAATTTTGCGCCGCGGGCGGGGATTGCGTGGCGTCCGATTGAGGGGCGTAATCTGACGATCCGCGCGGGGGCGGGCGTTTATTACGACTTGGGTTATGGAGTCGCGATGAGCAGCCTGGCGTCCTCGGCGCCGTACTTTACGAGCAACACGATTTACGGGACGTCGATTTATAATCCGGATCCGCAGTTGCTGTTGCCGAACGCGAATCCGCCGTATGCGCAGGGATTTGCTTATCAGCCGGGCTTCCATTTGCCGATGTCGGTGCATTGGAATGCGGGCGTCGAACAGGGCCTTGGACGTGCGGCGGCGATCTCGGCGACGTATGTGAGCATCGGAGGATCGGGGCTGTTGCGGCGGGAGTGGTTGTCGGATCCGAACCCGACGTTCACGGGCGTCGATGTGACGACCAACGATGGGTTCTCGAACTATCGGGCGTTACAGGTGCAGTTGCGCAGCCGTATGGAGTCGTCGCTGCAGTATCTGGTTTCGTTCAATTGGGCGCGGTCGATCGACAA
>DASXZC010000556.1:0-8201 GCA_036502165.1 Bryobacteraceae bacterium | reverse complement strand
CAGAAGGTGCTGCCCTTCCCAACCTCGCTGGTCACTCCGATCTGCCCTCCCATGAGGTTGACAAGTTCTTTGGCGATCGCCAACCCGAGGCCCGTCCCCTCATACCGGCGCGTGACCGAGGAGTCGATACGCGCAAAGCGGTCGAATATCATGGTGATCTTGTCGTGAGCGATCCCGATCCCGGAGTCGGCCACGCTGAACCGCACGATACCCACCTCCGCGGCCGGACCACTTTCGATCCGCAAGCGGACCTCACCGCGCTCAGTGAATTTGATAGCGTTTCCCACCAGATTCACGAGGACTTGTTGCAGACGATCCGGGTCGCCGGTCAGTATAGAAGGAACCGCCAGCGCGACATCCAGGGTCAACTCCAATCCTTTCGTCTCAGCCCGCGGACGGACGATTTCGAGAGTCCTCTCGAGCACGCCCATCAGATCGAATTCGACGATGTGCAGCTCCGAATGCCCAGACTCCACCTTCGAAAGGTCGAGCAGGTCGTTGACGAGCGTCAGCAGCTTCGCTCCGCCTCGCCGAAAGATATTCACAAGTCCGTGCTGATCAGGGCTGAGCGGCGTCGAGGACAGCAACTCCGCCATCCCGAGGATCGCATTCAACGGAGTGCGGATCTCGTGGCTCATGCTCGCAAGGAAATCGCTCTTCGCCCGGTTCGCCGACTCGGCGGCGCGCGTCGCCTGTTCCAGGTCCTTATTGGCGTTTTCGCGCATCACCACCTGGCCCAATTGCGAGCCGACGAGCATCATCAATTCCATCAGCTCAGGATCGGCTTTGCACTCTCGCCTCGAGTAGAACTCGAATACTCCCACGACTTTCTTACCCGTGAGCAATGGCAACCCGAACCCGGACCGTAGACCGGCCCGCCGGGCCTGCCGGTGGCGTGGGGGACCCCCGGCATCATCAAGAACGGCGACCCATTCCGGTCTCCCCGACGCAAGTACCCGCGCGGGAATATCGTCGGCCGTTATCGAGCTCCCGCCGCCCGTCGCGAGCCGGAACCCCTCGTACTGCTCCGCCGGATCGAGCAGCCACAAATCCGCCGATACCAGCCGGTCGCGCGACTCCGCGTCGAGGAGCCAAACATGACCCACGCTGCAGCCGGTGTGTGCGCAGATGCGTTCGAGACAACTGCGCGCGGCCTGCTCGATCGTCGAGGACTCATTCGCCGCCACGGTCACGGCCTGCAACAATTGCAGAAGAGATGATTCCTTTCTGAGCGACGTCTCGACCTCTTTGAGATCCGTGATGTCGCGGCAAACACAGGCAAGGCCGGAAATTCGGCCCTCTTTATCCGGGATCGGCACCTTCGTGGTCGACATCCACCGGTTCCTGCCATCCGGCGTGCGAAACGTCTCGATCTGATCGAAAATCGCGTTACCCGACTCGACGATTTGCTGCTCATCTCGATAAGACCGCATCGCATCGGCCGCGTCGAGAAAATCCGAGTCCATCTTCCCGACGCAATCCTCGGGATCTTTCGCCCCCAGCGCACGCGCGTGTTCGCGATTGATGCGTACGAAGCGCGACCGCGTGTCCTTGAAGTAGATCGGATCCGGAATGCTCTCCATCAGCACTCGCAGCAATTGGCGCTCGCGTTCGATCGCCTGGATCAGTTCGTAATGGACGATCGCCGCGCGCACCGTCTCGCGAAACGCCAGCGGCTCCCACGGCTTCGCAACGTAAGCGAAAATCTGGCCGGCGTTCACGGCTTCGGTGAGGGCCTTGGTGTCGGCATAGCCCGAAATCATGATCCGGGTCGCGCGCGAAAATTCGCGCGCCTTTTGCAGGAATTCGTGGCCGGTGAGGCCGGGCATGCGCTCGTCCGTGAGGATCACCGCAACGTCTTCCTGCTGCAGCAGATGCAGGGCCATCGTCGGGTCGGTCGTCGTGAGGACCTCGTTATCGTCTTCGAACAGATCCTCAATTGACGAAAGGATTCTGGTCTCGTCGTCCAATACCAGCAACTTGCTTCTGGTCATAAAGAACTCCTGGACTGCAGGTCCCGCGGGATCCTGATTGTAAATTCCGACCCCACGCCTTCTTCGCTCTCGACCTCGATCGAACCGTGGTGTTCCTGAATAATGCCGTAGGAAATGGCCAAGCCGAGCCCGGTCCCTTTACCGACCGGCTTGGTCGTGAAGAAGGGGTCGAAAATCCGCCCCCGGATCGCAGCCGGAATGCCCGCCCCCGTGTCACGCACCGAGATGCAGACATCGTGATCCCCGTGGAGAGTCGTGATCGTAACCGTGCCCTCGCCTTCGATCGAGTCCATGGCGTTCGATACCAGGTTCATGATGACCTGGTTCAGCCGGCCGGCGAAGCAATACAGCTCGCGCTCGGGCCCGAAATGCTTCTCGACACGAATGCGTCCGCTCAGCCGGTGACGCAGCAGCATCAGTACGGATTCGATACTCTCAACCAGGTCGATCGTCTTCAACTCCCCCTCGTCGAGCCGTGAGAAGGTGCGCAAATTCAGCACCAGGGTCTTCACCCGGTCGAGCCCCTCATTCATCTCCCCCAACCGCAGGCGGACTTTTGCCAATTTCCGGAGAAACGGCTCAGGCAGGCGCGACTCGGCCTCGGGAGCGATTTGCTCCATGAGCCGTTCGACTGTGAACAAGTTATTGAGGACAAAGGCCATAGGATTATTAATTTCATGGGCGATTCCCGCCACTAATTGGCCTAGCGATGCCATCTTTTCGGTCTGAATGAGCTGAGCTTGAGTTTCTTTCAGCCGGCGGTTGACTTCTTTGAGCTCCTCGTTCGTTCGGATCAGTTGCTCGCCGATCGCGGCCCGCGCCTCCGCCGCCGCCCGTCCGGCCTCGGCCTGCACGGTCGCGATTTCCTTCGTCTTCAGTTCTTCGACAATGCGCCGGTTCTCGTCCTGGAAAAAACGGCGGCGCATCAGCGCCTGGATCCGCGCGCGCAAAACCGACAGGTCGTTCGACTTACTGACAAAATCGTCGGCCCCCGCCTCGAGTCCGCGAGTCATGTCCTGAGTGCTGGCGCTCGTCGTCACAATGATGACCGCGACCGGATTGTCGAGGCTGTGATGGGTCGACACCACACGCCGGCACACCTCGATGCCATCCATGCCGGGCATTTCGAGATCGACAAGCACGCAATCGAAACAACGGTCGCGCAGGACGTCCAAGCCGTTGGTGCCGCTAACCGCGCTCTCGACATCATAGCCCTGGCTCCTCAGCTCCGAACTGACATGTTCGAGATACGTCGGACTATCGTCGATCGTCAAAATCCGCGTCTGGCGAAAGTCGGACGCGCTCGAGTGCAGGATCGCCGGGGCGACGCGGGCCCGTCTCAGCAGCGCCCGTATGTGGGCCATCAGGACGTCCGCGCTCACCGACTTGCTGACATAATCATCGGCGCCGCTGTCGAGGCCTTGCATCTCGACTCCGCCGGCGGTGAGCATCAGAATCCGGATCCCGCGCGTGTTGAGATTCATGCGGATCCGCCGGCACAATTCATCGCCCAGCATTCCCGGCAAGTAATAATCAACCAGGATCAAGTCCGGGTGGAACTGGCTCAACTCCGCCATCGCATTTTCAGCGGTCGAGACGGTCGAAACCTCGCAGCCCTCCTCCTCGAGCAGCAGGCGCATTTTGAAGGCCTGGGTCTCGGAATCCTCAACCACCATCGCCCGGATCGCGTGCTCCACTTCAGTTCGCCTCCTGAGCAGTAGCGAGTTCGAGTGGAAGGAATTCGGAACCTGCACCCAGGGCAGTCACCGGGATCCAAAACACGGAGCCCATCACCCGGCTGCGCGGCGTTCGGATCGACTGGAAGCACCCGCAGGCCGTCCGCGCGATCTGATCCAGCCGCCGCATATCAGTCGAATTCGCCGGACGCTCTCGCCTCGTCACTCTTGCCCGGATCGGCTGGACCACTTCGATTCGCCTCCCGAACTGTTGCCAGTTAACGTGGAGACGCTCGCAAGCCAACGCCGGCGTCCGGTAAACAGCCCACGTAGTCATGTTGTCTCCCGACCGCGACGTCGAACCTCGGATACCGATTGACACGCCGGAGACATCTTGCTCGAAAAGCCGCCTTTTCCGGAGCGATGAGTCCCCAGGGCAGGCGTCTCTCGCGGCCCCGCGAGTCAGAGCGTTGCGACTCTCCTCCCCGATCGCCAGATTAGCCGAACCGTTGCGAGTTCGAGCAAGAGCAGGGCGATCGCCTCTCGGGTGGAGATGCCACCAGTCGAGAACCCGCAATCCGCGTCGATATAAACGTGTGCCCGCCAACCGGATATGTGCGAAGCATTCCGGGCGAAGCCTGGCAGTTTCCTCCTCGCGCAGCAGACGCATTTTGTCGATCGCGTGGACCACCTCAGTTCGTCTCCTGAACCGTCGCAAGTTCGAGCAACCGTGGAGCGATCGCCTCAAGCGGAAGCGTCTCGCAAGCGGCTCCGAGCGCAACCGCCGCCGCCGGCATTCCGTAAACAGCGCACGTCGCTTCATCCTGCGCGATCGTGTGTCCACCGGCCCGCCGTATGTCGTAGAGCCCGGTTGCGCCGTCCCGTCCCATGCCCGTTAACAATACGCCCAATGCGTGACAGCCCAAACCACGTGCCATGCTCCCAAACAACACCGATCCGGACGGTCGCTGCAGGCACACTGGGTCGGTCGAATCGAGGTAGAGGCGGCCTCCGCCTACGCACAAGTGACGCTCCGACGGAGCGAGGTGGACCCTCCCACGCACCGGGATGTCGCCATGGCTCGCGATCACCACCGGGAACGGGCACACGCCTTCGAGCCAAGTGGCGAATCCCGAAAGAAACGCGGCGGCCATATGTTGCACGACCAGGATCGGTAAGGGAAAGTCGCTCCCCAATCCGCCGAGTAGTTTGACGAGCGCCGGAGGACCGCCCGTCGAACAGACGATTCCCACCATCGAATAATTGCCCCGGATCGGGCAGGACGTTGCTGCCGTGCCGGCATTGTTGGCGTCCGGCGTCGTCTCCGCACGTCCTCTCACCCCATACTGCCGCACCAGCTTGACCTCGCTCATGATGACCAGTTGCGTGCACAGCCGCTTCGACATCGTTTCGTATTCGGCGTTGGTCGTTCCCACCGGTTTTTCGAGCACTGCGAGCGCGCCCGCGCGCAGAGCCTCCGCCTCCATATTTCCCTGATCCCTGCCCCCACCACCGCTCGCGACCACGACGATCGGGATCGGCATCCGCGACATGATCCGCCGGGTAGTCTCGAATCCGTCGATGCCAGGTAATTGGATGTCCATCGCAATAATGTCCGGAGTGACCCCTGCCAGGATCCGCAACGCGGCTTCCCCGCTGCCGGCCGTCGCCGTGACCTCCAGGCGCGCATCGGTGCCTATGATGTGCTCGAGCAGCCCTCGAACAACAGCCGAATCCTCGACGATCAGCACCCTGATCTTATTCATAGAATTTGCCGGATCGTCTCGAGCAATTCCTGCTCGTCGAATTTGCGCTTCACGACATACGCATCGGCGCCCAGAACCAGCCCTCTTTGCTGATCCTCCGGCCGCTCGACCGAGCTGATGATAATCACCGGAATATCCGACAGCCTGGGATCCGCCTTCAGCGCCTCGAGGAGTCCGAAGCCATCGAGGCGAGGCATCT
Source organism: Bryobacteraceae bacterium (assembly GCA_036502165.1). Classification (GTDB taxonomy): domain Bacteria; phylum Acidobacteriota; class Terriglobia; order Bryobacterales; family Bryobacteraceae; genus F-183. The sequence continues at coordinate 2,566 of DASXZC010000556.1, read as the reverse complement.
GCAGGTCGGTGACGATCAGATCGGGCTTCTCTTCGCGGGCCAGTTCCAGACCTTCGAGACCGTCGACGGCCACCCTCACTTTGAAACCGTTGGCTTCGAGAATGCTCCTTTCGAGCGATCGGGCTGTGATCGAATCGTCGACAACAAGGATCCGCTGTGCCGCTCGTGGCGGCGCGGGCTTCACGCTGCCGAGCGAGGCAGAGTTCGACTGCGTGCAGTGATCGACGAGACCCCTGGGATTCAGCACCACCACCACAGTTCCGTCTCCGAGCAGAATGCCGCCGGCAACGTTGCCGGATGCCGGGCTCGGAAACCCGAGTTCCTGTATGAGGGAGTCTTTATCTCCGATGAACTCATCAACGAGGACCGCTTCCTGCCTGCCGCCGGCGCGCACCAACACAATCTTCAGGACTGGCGACGAGGACGCCGGAGCTGGATCGCCTCGTTCGATCCGCAGCAGGTGCGACAACCGGTAGAGCGAGATCTGCCGCCCTTCCAGATTGACGACGGGCCTGCCTTCCACGGTCTCCACCTGCGCCGGTTGAACGCGGCAGATCCGCTCGATCGAGTGCGTAGGAATGCCAAAGGCTTGTCCGCTCGCGCGCACGAGCAGCACATGATGCGTCGAGACCGACATTGGAACGGACAGGACAATCGCCGTTCCCGGACCCGGTCGCGACCGCAAGCTCACATCCCCTTGCAAACGCCGCGCTGTCTCATGGACGACCGACAGCCCCATGCCTCGGCCCGAGATATGATTCACAGTTGGGGACGTAGAAAATCCGGCCCTGAAAATAATCTGCCCGATCGTCTCTGGCGTCGCAGCTTCGATTTCCGATTGGGTCATGAGTCCGCGCGAGACAGCAATCCTCGCCACGGCGTCGAGATCGACGCCACGTCCGTCGTCGTCCACCTCCGCCACCAATCGCCCGCGTTCGCACTCGATTCGCAGTGTGAGACGCCCCACCGGCGATTTCTTCTTGCCCTCCCGCGCTTGTGGACTCTCAATGCCATGGCTGATCGCGTTCCGCAGCAAGTGCATAACAGGATCCTTGATCGCCTGCAGCACCGCCCGGTCCGCGCGCGCACCGGATCCCGCCAACCGGTACTCGACCTCCTTGCCCTCATCGCGCGCCAAATCCCGGACCATCTTGCGAAAGCCTTCGAACACATCCTCGACGGGAGCCATCCGGGCGCTCCACACATCCTGCCGGAGTTGCTCTGCCGAAAGGCCAGTCGTCCATGAGCTCCGCTGCTGCAGGAAACGCACCGTCCGCGCCTGCCCCGCGAGCGCGCGCACCTTCTGCTCCACCGAATCGATGTACTGAGTCACCGGCACAAACCCGAACGTCCCCGCCAGATGCCGCAGCGGCGCCGAGGACCCGTTTCGAAAGCGGTCGCACTCCGCTTCGAGCTCGCCGATCTGCCGCCCCAGTACCGTCAATTGCGCGGTCACCGCTTTCTGACGCGAGCTCTCAGCCAGAATCTGTCCCGTCGAACGAACCAGCCGATCGAGATTCTCGCTTGGCAGCCGGACCATTTCCAACGGCGTCCGCGGTTCGAATGCCGTTCCCGGCGGCACCGCGACGGGCGCCGCTAGCGGGGCCTGCGGCGGCGGTTGTGTCTGAGCCGCTGCGTGATCTTTCGCGCCGAGGAACTGCGCCATCGCCCGCAGCACGTCCAGAGGAGCCGTCGGAGTCTGCTGCTGCTCCACCGCCGCCACGCATCCCTCGCTCGAATCGAGAGCCTGGTGAATCACCGCGGCAACATCGCGATCGAGATGCAAGCCCCCCTCGCGCACCCTCGACAGCAACGATTCCATGCCGTCCGCCAGTTCCTCGACCGGCCGGATATCGACCGCGCGCGCCGCGCCTTTGAGCGTATGTGCACGCCTGAACGCCTCGTCGAGCATGGCTTTCCCGTCTGCTTCCGAGACGGTCTTATACAAGGCCAGAATCGAGCGGATCTGCTCGAGATGCTGGGCATGCTCGGCCTGGAAGATGGAGAACAGCGCTTGGCGTATGTCTTTCACATCTTGTACCGGTCCACCGTTTTGCGAAGCTGCTGGCCGAGCACGGTCAAGTCGCTCGCCGCCCGTTCAAGCTGGCGCGTGCTGATCGCCGTCTGCTCACTAGCCTGCCCAATGTCCTTCACCGCGCGCGTCACGCTTTCAAAGCCGATCTGTTGTTGATTGGTGCCGGCGACGATTTGTTGGAATGCCTGGAAGCTAAGAGCCACGCCCGCCGCGAGTTCCTTGATCGTCGACGCGGCCACGTCCGATTGCTGCTTCCCGGCCTCGACGCGCTTGACGGCTTCCTCGGTCAACATGACGGAAGTATTGATGCCCTTCTGCATGGCCCCCAGGATCGATCGGACCTGGATCGTGGCTTCCTTCGATTGGTCCGCCAGATTCTTGATCTCTCCGGCTACCACCGAGAAGCTCCGGCCATGATCCCCCGCGGCCGCGGCCTCGATCGCCGCGTTCAGCGCGAGCAGGTGCGATTGCTCGGCGATGTCGTTCACCGTCGCTATGATTTCGCCCGCCTGCTGAGTCTTCTCGCTCAAG
>DASXZC010000555.1:0-2613 GCA_036502165.1 Bryobacteraceae bacterium | reverse complement strand
TGACTGCCTTTGCCACATGTAGGTTCGCTTTTGCGTTTGTGGCTGGAGCCCGGCAGTAGCCGCCGTACTGCTTGACCGGCGACCAATCGGGGCTCACCGGTAGAGTCGGAGGGGCGAGCTTTCCGAATGGTTCATTGGCGTACACTATTTTGCCGCCGACTATTGTCAGCACCGACTCCAGGCGTTTGATCTCATCTTCGGGAATCGAAAAATAGTCGGCGGACAGCACACTGAGATCGGCTAATTGGCCCGGCAGGATCGAACCCTTCTTGCTGTCCTCTGAGGAGAACCAACTGCTGCCAGCCGTATAGAGGCGGAGCGCCTCCGCCCGCTCGAGGCGGTTGTTCTCATTATAGAGCGAAATGCCGCCGATGGTCTTTCCGGTGATGAGCCAGTACAACGAAAGGAATGGATTGTAGCTTGAGACTCGCGTTGCATCTGTGCCCGCGCCGACAGGTACACCCAACTCGAGCATCCTCCTGATGGGCGGAGTACGCAGCGCTTGATTCGCGCCGTAGCGCTCGACGAAGTACTCGCCCTGAAACGCCATCCGGTCTTGAACGGCAATACCGCCGCCGAGCGCCTTGACACGTTCGATGTTGCGATCTGAGATCGTCTCGCAGTGGTCGAAGAACCAATGAAGACCGTCAAACGGGATCTCGCGATTCACTTCTTCGTATACGTTCAGGGCGCGGGTGATGGTCTCCTCGTAGGTCGCGTGCAATCGGAAGGGCCAACGATTCTCAGCGAGATGCCGAACCACCGACTTTAGTTCCGCTTCCATTAAGCCCGGCATGTCGGGCCGCGTCTGAAGAAAATCTTCGAAGTCTGCGGCCGAATACACGAGCATCTCGCCCCCGCCGTTAATCCGATAGAAGTCGTCGCCCGCGCCGGGTTTCGTCATCCGCGTCCATGATTGAAAGTCGTCCAGTTCCTGATTGGGCTTCTGAGTAAACAGGTTGTATGCCAGGCGGACGGTCAATTCGCCGCGGTCGTGGAGCTCCCGCACGACTTCATAATCATCTGGATAATTCTGAAAGCCGCCTCCGGCGTCGACGACGCTCGTGATACCGAAGCGGTTGAGCTCGCGCATGAATAGTCGCGTCGAATTAATCTGATCCTCGCGCGAGAGTTTGGGTCCCTTCGCCAACGTTGCATAGAGTATCATCGCGTTGGGCTTGGCGATGAGCAGGCCTGTGGGATTGCCCTGACGATCGCGTTGGATCTCGCCCGCAGGTGGCGGAGGCGTATCTTTGGTATAGCCAACCGCGCGCAACGCAGCTGCGTTCAAAAGCGCGCGATCGTACAGGTGCAGCACGAACACTGGAGTGTAAGGGGCCGCGGCGTTGATCTCGTCAAGCGTGGGCATTCGCCGTTCGGCGAACTGGAATTCCGTCCAGCCTCCTATCACTCGCACCCACTGCGGGGCAGGGGTCCGCGCAGCTTGCTCCTTCAGCATGCGGAGCGCGTCGGCGAGCGATGGCACACCATCCCAACGCAACTCCATATTGTAGTTAAGACCACCGCGAATCGGATGCATGTGCGAATCATTGAGACCTGGGATTACTGTCCGCCCTCCACAGTCAATCACCCGCGTTGTCTGACCACGGTTCGGAAGGATCTCGTCATTGCTGCCGATCGCGGTGATTTTTCCGTCCTTGATGGCGGCTGCCTCGACGAATGACGGGACCCGATTCGTCGCGATTTTGCCGCTGCTTAATATGGTGTCGGGATGCATATGGCCTCCGGCCTCTGTGTTGGCCTTTGAGTCGTGGCGAAGAAGGTCCTACTTATGAGGAGTGGTAGCGGGTGGAACGAAGTATTCGGGGAATTGCGTCGCCGGCGCTCCGTGAACCATCGTATACGCGTATTCGACCCCGACTCCGTAGGCGCCGTAATGACTCTTCACGATATCCATCACGGCATCGTAGGTGTCCTTCTGCGCCCAGTCACGCTGCCACTCGAGCATTACGGAGAGCGATGTGACCGGCTTCGCGCCCGCCTGGATGACTCGCTTCATGGCATTGTCGTGCGCGAGCTGGCTTACATCGCCGCAGCAATCCTCCACCACATAGATCTCGTAGCCGTCGTGGATCGCCTGGACAGTTGGCAGCGCCACGCAGGTTTCCGTCCATAGTCCGGCTAACACAATCTTCTTGCGGCCCGTCGTTTCGATCGCAGCTACGAAGTTCTTGTCGTCCCACGAGTTCATGGAAGAACGTTCGATGAGCGGTTTCTCTGGATATACCGCCCGAATCTGGGGCCAGACGTTGCCACTAAAGCTTTTGCTTTCCACTGCGGTCAGGACGATAGGGACATCGAATACCTTAGTAGCCTTGGCCAGTGCAGTGTTGCAGTTGATGATCGATTGACGATCATAACTGGAGACGCCAAACAGCATCTGGGGCTGGAGGTCGATTAGTGTGACGACGCAGTTGTCGGGCGTGAGCAACCCTTTTTCCGTTCGTTTCGCGCGATCATTTGTCGAGGACATGTGATAACTCCTTTTTGTTAAGGGTCAGAGCAATCCGTCCCAGCTTGGACCTCTGAGCAGGGCCTCGTTCCGACCGGTTTCACTAAACGTCTCCGCGTAGAATCGCAAACACATTTGTT
>DASXZC010000554.1:0-10117 GCA_036502165.1 Bryobacteraceae bacterium | reverse complement strand
CGCCTTCATCTCGATCACGTCGATGAGGCCTTTGAACTCGCGTTCGGATCCGATGGGGATCTGTATGGGGACGCATTGGCGCCCGAAGAACTTTTGGATGCTCTCGACGGCACGCGCAAAATCGGACCGCTCACGGTCGAGCTTGTTGATCAAAAATGCGGTGGGAAGCTTGAATTCTTCAGAGTAGTCCCAAACCTTTTCGGTTTGAACTTCGACTCCGGCGACGCCATCGACGAGAATGAGTGTTCCATCGGCGGCGATCATCGAGGCTTTCGCATCCTGTACAAAGATGTTGAAGCCGGGCGTGTCGAGGAGGTTGATCTTATTCTTCTTCCACTCGGCGTAAGCGAGTGAGGTAGAGATGGTGAGTTTACGGCTGACTTCTTCTTCGTCGAAGTCGGTGATGGTATTGCCCTCGTCGGCCCGCGTCAGGCGGTTGCTGGCTCCTGACGTGTAGAGAAGACCCGCGGCCAGACTCGTCTTGCCCGCGTGTCCATGGCCGACGAGGGCCACGTTTCGGATTTCAGAGGCTTCGTAGACTCTCATGAGGGGAACCCCTCCTTAGGGTTCGTTAATCTACGGCTGGATGTTATCACAACTGTAACGAAAGAAGGAGGAGGGATCCGCGCTACTGGCGGTACATCTGCTGTGGCGGCATTGGCTGCATTCCCAACTGCGCATTGCGCAGCGTCGCCCACTTGAAACACTGCCATGCTGTGAAGCAATGGAAGGGGATTTCGAAGAGCAGCCAGCCGCCCATGCCGGTTCCATGGCGCGAACTGCAACTCGCCGCGCAGCCCACCGTTCCGACTGCGATCTCCGCGCAAAACAGCAGGAACGCCATGGCTGATTTGCCCACATACAGGGCTCCGGCCCAGGAGATGAAGAATCCCAGGATGCCGGCGGAGACTGGGGATTTCCAGCCATACTGAGTCCTCAGCGCATGTTGCGTGAGGGTGTTCATGACGGCGGACTGCTGCTGCGGAGGTCCCTGGTAGAAGTTCTGCGAAACCGTCGGGGCATACTGCGGCGGCGCATGCGGGATCTTCACGGTCGGGACCGTGTCGGCGGATGGCGGTACAGGAACTGACATGGAGACCGTAGGCGCCGAAGCAGTCGGCGAAGGCGACGTGGGCGCCATTGCGATCTCGATCATCGGATACTGCCCGTTCATCGCATAGTCGAGCGCCTGCCTGAACTCCTGCGCCGACTGGAAGCGCAGATCGCGATTCTTTTCGACGGCCCGAAGAACGACATCGTTGATCATCCGCGGCACCGAACCGTCGAGCGCAATCGGCGGCGTCGGCAGCGTACTCAAATGCCCGGCCATGATCGAATAATCGCTGGGTCCATCGAACGGCTTCGTGCCGGTGATCGCCTGATACATGACGATCCCCAACGAATACAAGTCGGTTCGTCCATCGATATCCGGCAAAGCATTGATCTGCTCAGGCGACATGTAATGGAGGGATCCGAGTGCCTGGCCGGTCGAAGTAAGCTTGCGGTCCTGCCCCGCGCGGGCGATTCCGAAATCCATGAGTTTGACGCGGCCATCTTTTTGGATCATGATGTTCGCCGGCTTCACGTCCCGATGGATCACACCCGCGGCGTGCGCATAACCTAGCGCATTGAGCACCTGCGCAATGATCGCGGCCGTAGTTCCGGGCGACAGCCGGTTCCGATCGAGCGCCTTATCGAGGGTGACGCCATCGATGTATTCGAGGAACATCAGGATCCGGTTGTCCTGCCTCTGAACCCCGAGGAGGCTTGCGATATTCGGATGCTGCAGCGCGGCCTGCACCTTGATCTCGCGCATGAAGCGCTCAGTCAAAGCGGCGTCGCCCAAGAGGCTGGGGATGAGAACCTTCAGCGCCTCGACGCGATCGGATAATGTATTGCGGACTTTATAGACCTGCCCGAAGCCACCGGCTCCGAGGACTTCGATCACTTCATAGTCGCTAACACGATCTCCTGGCGAGTATAGGGTGCCTTCCATCCGGTCGTTATCTCCCTTCGCGGCCTCTCAAGGAGGGTAGCAAACGAAAGGGGTGTGCCCGAAGGACTCGCGCATTTATTCTCTTAGAGATTACCGTCTTCGATCATGCCTTCGAGGTGAAGTTCGATGGCCTCGCGAATGTTCTCTTCGATCTCTTCCACCGTCTTCCGGTCGTGATGCAGCCAGGGAGATCGGGAACGATCGCATATCTTCTCATGGTTTCCGGTATCCCGCATAGACAGCGCGCAAAAAAAGAGTGCGCCATGGCGGCGCACTCTCTTTTTTGATTTTGACAAGGGGCTAGTCGCCGAACGATCCGACTTCTTCGTTCTTCTTTTCAACCGGCTTCGGCGCGGGAGCAATACCGCCGTTGGCGCCGCCGATTTGCACGAGGCCCGGTGTCTCCGGTTCCTTCAATACAACCTGGCGATATAGCTTCGCCATCTGTGCGTTCTCGGCATTCGTCTTCATCTTTGCGTCACGCTGGCGAGTCTTTTCTTCACGAGCAGTCTTCGCAATGCCCGCTTCGTCGAGATCCGTTTGGCGCTTGCGGTTGACGTCGTCTGCGCGCAGAACCACGTAATCCGTGTGCGGATTCTCGAGCTTCACGCTCTTGCCACCGGCGACGATCTCGTGCCGGCCGTGCTCGTCGTACCACTTGGTCAACGTCGCCGTCATGTGCATCTTCTCGATGATGTTGCGCCAGCCCACGCCAGTGTTATAAGCGCAGAAGGAGATCTCACCGTCCTGCGTGGCGTAGGGGATGATGCACTGCTCGGTCCGGCGGAAGTCGTAGTTGAACAGATCCTGGAACCACATGCCTGCGATGAACAGGAAGTTCCAACGATCCTTGCGGCGCTGTTCAATGTCGGCGCGCGTACGGTCGGCCGTGACCTTTCCGTAGCCGCCCTTTTGCGCCTTCTTCGACATGCCGGCGAACTTGTCAAACTTCGCCACGAGGTCGGTCAATTTGAAGTGCGTCGGCGATTGGAACGGGTTGTAGTTGCGCAGCAAAGCCAGGCTGATGCCGTATGCGGACATCTTCGGGCTGCGGGCTCCGTCATTCAACTTCGTGACGTCGCGCATCAGTTGATCAGTGTTGAGGAACTGCGTGAGCGGCACCGATTCCTTGGTTTCCTTGTCACACATCACGACCATGCCGATGCCACAGTTCGGATGGCATCCGCAGCTAATTTGGCCCCAATCCGCTTCCGGACCGTGGACGAGATCGGCGAAGTCAGAGAACGTGCTCATCGCGGAGATGGGATACCAGTCGCGAGCGGGCTCGCCGATGCCGACCTGATTCTTGACGTCGTGGGCCAAATGGCTGAGCGTGTAGCGCTGCGCTTGGCGGCGCTCGTCGGTGATCGCTTCGTCGCGCCCGGTGAAGGACACGGGCTGGAACGAGAGGAACGGAATCTTCTTCGGATTGTCGAGCGCAAAGCGGATCACCGCTCCAACCTGCTCGTTGTTCACGCCATTGATAATCGTGATGACCGGGACGATGTCGACGCCCGCTGAGTGCAGATTCTCGATCGCCTTCAACTTCACATCAAAGAGGTTGCCGACGGCGCGGTGCGAATTGGCTTCGTTTCCGATTCCATCGAACTGGAGATAGGCGTAACGCAATCCGGCTTCAGCGGCCTGGCGGCAGAAGTCCGGGGACTTCGCAAATTCAATACCGTTGGTCGCGGCCTGCACCGATTGATAACCAACCTTGCGGGCGTAGCGGACGGCGTCGAGGAAGAACGGCGACATCGTCGGCTCGCCGCCTGAGAACTGCACCGACATCTGGCGGCGCGGCTTGATCGAGACAGCGTTGTCGAGCAACGTCTTGATATCGTCCCAGGTCAGTTCGTGCACGAATCCGACTTGATTGGCGTCCATGAAGCACGGGTCGCACATCATGTTGCAGCGATTCGTCAAATCGACAGTGAGAACGGCTCCGCGGCCATGGGTGATGGTCGAGGATCCATGATTGTGGAGCTTCTCGTCGTTGTGCGCCCGGATGTCGCGGCCGGGGAACGACTCCTCGAGGTGGCGGAAGAATGCCGGGTCGATTGCCATCACGTCTTCGAACTTACCGTGAATGGCGCACTCCTTCACCATGATGATCTTGCCGTCGCGTTCGACGATCTGCGCCTTGATTTCGCCGACCTTCTCGTTGCGCAGGATCTCTACCGGAACCTTGCCATCGAGGATCTGCTGGCGGATTTCAGGAACGCATTTCGGACAAAGCGAGTCGGTTTCGCGCGGCCATCCCATCTTCGGCTTGACCTTTTCCCAGGACTTCAACAAGGGCTTATCCGACCACTTGGGCGTGAATGACGCGTTCGGACTGATCGAATTGACCTTGTCGTAAACGAACCATGCGCACTGCGCCGCGACTGTGACGGCCTTTTCTACATATTTAATCGGTTTGTGTCCCATGATCAATGCTTCCTTGCGGGTTTGAGATGGTAAAGCAGCTTGAAACTCAACGTCTAGTACTTCGACTCTAAGAGTGTATCGGAGCCTAGGTAGGCTACGCCACCAGAATGCGCTGAACTGTTCGAATCCGGGGCTCGACGGTGATTCTGGGGATCAAACGGAAGAGGAGCTAAGTGATACGAAAACAACAAGATAGCGGTGATCTACGCTCGGGTATCGCGTCAGCGATCGTCCCCGCCGCCTGGATGATGTGTTCCAGATTCAAACGTGTCATAGATGTGCCAACGCTCCTTCGGCTCGAGGATCCCGGCGAACGGGCTCGATTGGCGGAGTTCCGTCATCTCCGGCGTGTCCTCCTCAAGCATCGCGAGGAGCTCCTCGCGCGGCCGGCCAAGCGGCGTGCGCCACGTGTCGAGATAGGGTTGCGATCTGTTTCCCGGCTTGCTCCAGCGGTCAAGATTGTCGAACGCGATGGCCATCAACTCCGGCTGTGCGCGGAGCTTCGCGGCGATGGCGCGATGAAAGGCAAGGCTGCGGCGTTCGAGACAATCGTGGGGCAACCCTCAGCTTATCACCGGCATGCAAAATGGCCCTCCTGTGAAGGAGGGCCATTCCGCTAAGCGAACGTCGATCCAGTGAATTTAGAACATGATGCGCAACGCCAGTTGGATGCGGCGTTCCGAACCAGTCTGAGTGCTCGTGATCCGACCGAAGTTCGAATCATAAACGTTGTTGTCCGGCGTACCCCATTGCGGGGTGTTGGCCAGATTGAAGGCCTCTGCGCGGAACTGACCCTTGAAGCGCTCGGTAAAGTTGATCGCCTTGAAGAGCGACAGATCGACGTTGCGCTGACCGGGGGCATAGTTGGTTTGCAGGCCGTTGTTGCCGTAGGTTCCCGGGGTCGGCGTGTTGGGCACGAACACCCCAGCGGCGTTGAAGGATCCGAACGCCGTAACGTCGAACCATTCGTTCGCGTTTCGTCCGTTCGAAGGCGCAGCGTTCGGCTGCTTGCCGGTAGTCAACTGGCCCATGCAACCGTTCCACAGTCCGACGCAATTGTTGCCGCGGATAGTGAACGGCGAGCCTGTGCGGAAGGTGAAGATTGCGTTAGCCTGCCATCCGCCGACGATCGCGTTTGCAAGGGCATTGCCACTCAGATACTTCTTGCCCTTGCCGAACGGGAATTCGTAGAGGAAATTGGCTACGACCGAATGACGGATGTCCCAGGCGGCGCTCGAATAGCTGGTAGACAGGTTGGTGTTGTCCAGGTAGGTGAACCCGTTCGAACCGCTCAACGTCGTTCCGCTATTGGCAAGAGCGTGACCGTAGGTGTAGGCGAACATGTATTGCCAGCCGGCGGAGAAGCGCTTCTCCAACTTAGCAGTCATGCCTTCATAGTTACCGAAGCCGTTCGAAGCAGTTCCGCTGATTCCGCCGATGTCCGGATACGGCCGCAGCGTGTTGCAGCTGATGCCAGAGATGGGCGAATTGGGACATGCGTTGAAGTCGGGTTGCAGCAGTGAGTGCGCCTGATGGTTACCAACATAGGAGAGCTCGAGTGCATTGCCGCCTTTGAACTCATGCTGAAGCGCGACGTTCCACTTGTGAACGAGCGAATTGAGGAAGTCGGGCGAAATGCCGCGGAACGAGATCGGCGCCGGCAAGGTGAAGACGTTGGTCGGAAAGCCGTTGTGGAAGCCGGCCGAGAAGTACGGGCTCGGGTCAAACGCGCTGACACCGGCGGGAGAAGCGAGATTGACGGTTTCGTTGAACGGCACAGATTCGCCACGGTTCGGGTTGCCACCCTGGTTCTCTTCGCCGCCGTAGAAGATACCGTAGCCGATACGGAACACAGTCTTCGGAAGAAGGTTGTATGCGATGCCGATGCGCGGAGCGATGTCAGTCTTATCCCAGGGGATCAGAGTGTTCTCCACTTGTCCACGCGAAACTTTCACCTCGGGGAATGCGCTGGCGAAGTTCGGCGGCAGAGCTGCATCCTGGTTCGGGCCCTTCGGGATGTAGAGCGTCAGGTTCTGAAAATCAAAGTTCGACTGGCGCCCGAAGCGCTCGCCGATCGGCGAGAACAGTTCGTAGCGAACGCCGTAGTTGATGGTGAGCTTGCGGCTGATCTTCCAATCGTCCTGCGCAAAGAACGCCCAAGCGGACTTCTGCGACGAGACGAAGTTTGTGGTCGAAAGCTGACCGGAATAGACTTGGCCGGACAAAAAAGAGGCGTACTCATCGCCGGTGGTAGAACCGGTCGGATCCACTGCCTGGTTGGCCGTGTTGCGCCGGTCAAACGTCATATCGCCGTGGGGGCTGGGCACCTGGAAGAACGGGAACTTGATTTCGCGGAACTCGGCACCAAACTTGTAGGAATGGGTTCCCTTGGTGACAGACAAGTTCTGGATGAAATCCATGACGTTGTTGTATTCCTTCGAAGGCAGCCAATCCGAAGCGCCCCAACCGCTGTAGCGGTTCATGTTAACGGAAGGCAAACCTCCATTGAGGGCGGTCGTGGGATCGAAGCCACCGATACCGAACGCAGTGTACTGGTCAGTATTCGGGTTAGCCTGCACACGAGAGGTCACGAGGCGGGTAAAAGCAACGCGAGTCTCGCTGATGATCGTGGGGTTCCAGACACGGGTGTAGCTGATCATTGCATTGCGGGCCAAATCTTCTTCGGCGTTCGAGTTGAAGTAGGTCGCATCGAGTGCGCCGGGAAGAGGCTGCGCGTTGAACTTGTCGGTTGTCGACCAGCTAATGCTGCCGAAGATGCTGTCCTTGTCGCTGATCCGGTGATCGGCACGAATATCCCACTGGTTGTTTTGGAGGGTGCCGCTCGTGGTGGTGAAGTAGTCGTTCTGCGGAATTCCAGTCGCAGGGTAAGGAGCATTGGGCGACGGGAACAGCGCCATGATTTTTGCGGCGGCCGGATCGATCTGGCTTGCGGGAATCTTGTTGCCGGGGAAGGGGGTTCTCGTTTCGACGCCATTCACGGTCCGGGTCGAAGTCGGATCATAAATCACTCCGTTGGTGCCGCCAGTCAGAAGCCGTGAGAAATCACCGGTCTTCATTTCCGGCGTCGGAATGGTGAAGTATCCGGAGGTGCCGAGGTTCGCCACAGCGCCGCCGGTCGAGGTCAGGCGCGTGCCCTGGTAATCGGCAAACCAGAATGTGCGATTCTTGATCGCCGGTCCGCCGACGGCTGCGCCGAACTGGTTCTGACCGTATGCACCGCGCGGGTTGCCGTTCGCATTGTTCTCCCAGCGGTTCGCGTTCAAGTCGCGGTTTTGCAAATATTCGAATATCGCGCCGTGAATTTCGTTCGTGCCGGATTTCAGCGTGACGTTAACAACGCCGCCAGCTCCGCGGCCGTATTCAGCGTTGTAGCCGTTGGTCATGACGCGCATTTCGCCGATCGCGTCCATCGAGGGCCCGATCACGTAAGAGGTCTGGTTCAAGAAGTCGATGACGTTGACGTTGTTGTCGACGCCGTTCAGCAGGAAGTTATTCTGTCCGTTCGAACGGACACCGTTAGCGGAAAATCCACCGCCCTGAGCGTCACGCGCGCCGGGTTCGGCGGGTACGACACCTGGCGAAAGGCGGGCAAGGAACGCGAAGTCGCGCTGTCCGCCGAGCGGCAATTCCGACAGTTGCTTGGCATCGACGTCAGCGCCGAGAATGGTTGACTCGGTCTGCAGCAGCGGCGCGGCCGCGGATACTTCGATACTTTGGTTCACTTCGCCGACGGTGAGGGCGATGGTGACACCCGTACGGTCGCCGGCTGTCAGCAGGATGTTATGTTGGACGGCCTTTTTGAATCCGGCTGCTTCCACCTCGACGGAGTAGGTGCTGGGCTTGAGGGCCGGACGGACGAATTCGCCTGTAGCGGACGTTTCGAGCTGATACTTCAGCCCCGTCGCGTCCTCGATGACTGTAACTTTGGCATTGGGGACCGCCGCGCCTTGTTGATCTGTAACGGTTCCGACTATGGTTCCGAGATCTCGTTGGGCGAATGCGGCGGCAGTGAACAATAAAGCCATCAAGCCAATCTTGATGGGTGCAACGTGGCGCATGGTGTTCCCTTTCATTGGCAAGCTGGACAAGAGCTTGCGTCAATCTAACCGGGATATCTTTCGGATCCCCTGTTTAGCAATCTGTTTTCTACGTGACTGTTACCTGCCGTCATGGCCTGCCTGGTCCCGGACGTGGTCCCAGCACTCCAAAATCGAAATGGTAACGTTTTCATGAATGTTAAGTCAGATTCGCGATCGGAGTCAAGGGGTTTCTTTTGTACTGGTCCGATTTGTTTTGGGCGGGTCTCGCATTTAGCTTGCCCTGGAGGGCGTAAATGGCGTATAACAAAGCACATGCACGAAGAGCTGCTTTCGTGCAAACGTTTTCATGGCGAAACCGACGATTCATCAAGTTGCAAGCCGTGCAAAGGTGTCGACCACCACGGTTTCGCGCACCATTAACACGCCCGCGCTAGTCGATGCCGAGACTGCCGAACGCGTCTGGGCAGCGATCGAGGAGCTCGAATATTATCCGAGCGAACCCGCGCGATCGCTCGTCTCCGGCCGCAGCCGCCTGCTGGGCCTGATCGTCTCCGACATCACGAATCCGTTCTTCCCGGAAGTGATCAAAGGCTTCGAGGATGTCGCGGTCGGTCAAGGGTTCGACCTGCTGATCGGCTCGACGGATTACGATCCGCAAAAGATGGCCGGATGCGTCCGCCGCATGGTCGAGCGCCGCGTCGACGGCGTCGCCATCATGACGTCCGAAATGGATAACCATCTCATCGACCAACTGGCGCGGCGCAAGGTGCCGATGGTCTTTCTCGACGTGGCGACTCCGCGCGAGGGGATCGCGAATATCGCGGTCAATTATGAGAGCGGCATCGACGAAGCGATCGACCATCTGGTCGCGCTCGGACATCGCAGGATCGGATTCGTGAGCGGGCCTCCCCATTTAAAGTCCGCACAGATTCGCAGGCTCGCGTTCCTGCGCTCGCTGAGCCGTTACGGGATCCATGAGGATAACCGGCTCGTCGTCGAAGGCGATCACAAAGTGGAAGGCGGACTGGCGGCGATCGCGCGTCTTCTGCAACTGGGAGTGCGTCCTACCGCTGTGCTGGCGTCCAACGATCTGACGGCGATCGGGATGATGCGTGGGATTCAAGCGGCCGGATTGTCAGTGCCGGGGGACATGTCGGTGATCGGCTTCGATGACATCTGGCTCGCGCAGTTCACGGATCCGCCATTGACGACGGTGCGGCTGTCGAGAACTGAGCTCGGCGAGCGCGCATTTCATGCACTGGTGCCTGAGCCGGCGGCCGCCCACGGAGGGACGCAACAGGATCTCATGGTCGAAACGAAGCTGGTGATCCGCGAGACGACGCGGCCTATTTAAGAGTCACGGAAAACAGCTCCGTCAACTTTTCAAACGCGCGCTCGGCCTGCTCGGGATTGTAGACGGGAGATCCGGCAGCCGTCCAGCCGTGGCTCGCGCCCGAGTAGATTTCGCTCTCGAACGTGCCTCCCCATTGCTTGAGCGCTTCGTCGAATCGTTCGATCGCGGCGGCGTCCATCGTGGGATCCTGATCGGCGTGTCCAAAATAGAGCCGCGCTTTGATGCGCGGAAGCAACAGGTGCGGACTGGTTGGCTTATCCGTATAGAGTCTGCCGC
>DASXZC010000553.1:0-14237 GCA_036502165.1 Bryobacteraceae bacterium | reverse complement strand
GGTCCCGCTTGCGTCAATTGCGCCGCCGGAATCGTCGCCGACGCCGACGTGGATCCGCTGACGTTCGCCGCCAGGGAAGCAGTCCCGATCTGTATCGTTGCGCCGCTCACGATCCCCACGCCGGTGACCGTAATCGAAGTATCCGCGGCCCCTTGTGAGATCGATGCCGGACTCACGCTCGTGATCGACAACGGAGTCGCCACCGTGAACGTCACCGTGTTCGACTGATCGCCGTTTGGATTGATGACCTGGATCGTAAAGACGCCGCCCTGAGCCAACTGCGTAGCAGTCAACAGCGCCGTCAACTGCGTTGCACCCACGAATTGCGTCGACACAGCCGCACCGGCGAACTGCACAACCGCGCCCTGCACGAATCCGGATCCATTGATCGTGATCGGAGTCGCAGAAGCTCCCGTCAACGCCGTTGCCGGCGCGACGCTCGTGATCACCGGCAGAGGAGGCGGCGGACCCACCGTGAACGTCACCGCGTTCGAACTTACTCCGTTCGGATTCAGCACCGTCACTTGCACCGGTCCCGTCTGCGTCAACTGCGTCGCCGGAATCGTACCAGTCAGCGTCGTGGAGTTCACGTACGTCGTTGCGAGCGCCGCTCCGTTGAACACGATCACCGCGCCCTGTATGAAGCCGGTGCCCGTCGCCGTAATCGAAGTTGCCTTGCTGTTCGCCGGAACCGTTGGAGGATTGATCGAGAGCAGCGTCAACGCCGTCTGAATCGTGAAGTTCACCGGTCCCGCCACTGCTCCATCGGGATTCGTCACCGTCACCGGCGCAGTACCGACGGTCGCAATGAGGCTCGCCGGCACGTTCGCCGTCAACGTTGTTGCATTGACGAACGTCGTTCTCAACGTCGTGCCGTTAAATGATGCAACCGCGCCTTGCAGGAATCCGGATCCGCTCAGCGTCAACGTGAATGCCGCACCGCCCGCATTCGCGGCTGCAGGATTGATCGACACCAGCGCGAACGGATTCACCGTGAACGGCACCGGATCCGAAGCCGTCGAATCCAGATTGATCACAACCACAGGGAACGATCCCGGAACCTTCAACAGTCCAGCCGGAAGGCTCGCCGTAAGCTGCGTTGCACTGATGACCGTCGTTGTCAGCGCGACTCCATTGAATGAAACCACCGCGCCCGGCCGGAAGCCGAGGCCGTAAACGCCCAAGCTCAATGTGGGCGCACCCGCGCTCACCGACGCGGGAGCCAACGAGATGATCACCGGTTTGCCCGTGACCACCAGCGACAGCGCATTCGTCGTCGATCCATCGGGATTCATTACGGAAACCGGAATGCTCCCCGTCTCCGCTACCAGATTCGCCGAGACGACGCCATTCAGTTGTCCCGTACTCACGAACGAGGTCGGAATGCTAACGCCCCCGAAGCTGATGACCGCGCCACTCTGGAAACCAGAGCCAAAGGCCGTGATCGTAAAGCCTGGACTACCCGCCGCAACCGCTGATGGCGAAATCGACGTCAACTGCGGTGGAACACGCGTGGCATTCCCGACTCCGAGTCCTACAACGTTCGAGACCAAACCGCCGGGGTTCACCACCTGCACGTTCTGAGTTCCCGAACTCGCGAACGGCGGCAGCATGGCGGTCAACTGCAGTTGCGTCACATACGTCGTCACCAGCGGAGTTCCGCCCACATAAATCACCGATCCCGGCTGGAAGTACGATCCACTCACCGTCAACACGACTCCCGACGCACCCGCCGTCACACCATTCGGGCTGATGCTCGTGATGATCGGACCCGCGACTGTCGTGAACGGCAGCGAATTCGAAACCAATCCGCCAGCAGTCACGACTCTGACCAGATTCACTCCGGCCGGCGAGTTCGCCGCCGCCGGGATGTTGAGATTAATCTCGGTCGGGCTCACCGGGGTCACAGTGAACGCATTCGTTCCGAAGTACACAGTCACAGGACCCGAATTAGATACCCCAAACGCAGGAGCAAATCCCGTGCCGGTAATCGTCAGATTCACCGCCGTTCCCACCAATGCCTGCGACGGATTCAAATTCGTGATCGTTACTCCACTTGCGATCGTCTCCGTCAGCGGAGCCGCCTGGCGGCTGTGTGAATCGGTCGCTCCCACTGACGCGCTCCCCACTTGCGTCACCAGTGCCGCCGGCACGATCGCCGTCAACTGCGTCGCACTGACGAAAGTCGTCGTGAGGTTCGTTAGCGTTTGCCCATTGGTCCACGTGATCACAGTCGACATATCGAATCCCGTGCCGTTCACAGTCAGCGTGTATTGAGGCGAACCCGCGGCGACGATCGAGGGATTCAGCGAGGTCAACGTCAGCGGCGTCAGAATCGTAAGCGGCAGCGCATTCGAAGCCTGCGTGCCGTTCACGACGGCCACCTGCGCGGTTCCGGGCGAAGTCAAGGCACTCGCAGGCACGACCGCTGAGAGCCCGTTGCTTGTCACGCTAGTCGGCACCGCAGTCCCATTCACGGTAACAACGGAAGTGCCGTTGAAGCCCACGCCAGTCAATGCGAGCGACAAACTATTGCTGCCGGCATCGACGGAGTTCGGCGAAATAGAGATCAACGTCAGTTGGCCCATCACCAGATGATTGACCGTGTTCGATTGGTTCGAACCATCGACCGCATACACCGGCGGCGTCGAAGCAGCCGTGATCAGGCTCGCCGGCACCAGCGCAGTAACGGAAGTCGCCGTCGTTGAGACTGTCTGCAGCAGTGTGCCCGCGTAGTAGAGCACGGTGTTCGAAGTAACTCCGCCGGTGAGCGTCGCAGTCAGGTTGAACGCAGGACCTCCCGCATTCACCGACGTGGGAGACAACCCTGTGATCTCCAGCTTCACTGCGAAGTTTATGGAATTCGAACTCGAGGATCCATTCGAGACCGTCACCGGGAAGTTGCCCGCATTGGCCAGCAGCGCCGACGGCACGAGAGCAGTCAGCGTCTGGGCGTTCACGAACGTGGTCGCCAGCGGAGAAGTCCCAAAGTAAACCGTGTCGCCGTTGTTGAAGTTCGTTCCGGACACTGTGATGGTTGTCGGTGCCGCCCCTGCGAACGCGGATGTCGGATTGATAGCCGTGATCGTTCCCGCGGCCGTCACCGTGAACGGCAACGCGTTCGAGGCTCCAAATCCCGGCATCTGCACCGTCACCTGATATGCGCCCGCCGTCGCGACATTCGCCGCCGAAAGCGTCGCATGCACTTGCGTCGGACTGTCCAGGAATGTCGGCAGCGGCTTGCCTGCAATGTAAACGACGCTCGTCGACGTCAAGCCTCCGATCGCCTGCACCACCAGCGTCGGAACTGGCGTGACGTTCTGCGTCACCGTCGACGGATTCAAGCTCGTGAGCTGGATCCCCACCGTCAGCGATTTTGCAGCGGAAAAGCCCCCACCGGCGACCTTGTCGTAAATCGAATAGATTCCCTGCAGTGGAATCTGGGATCCCAGGACGTTCGCAGTGAGACTCGTCGGACTGTTGTAGGTCGTGCTGACCGCCGTCGCGCAACTGGAGCTCGAGCAACTCGGCGTCGCCAGGTAAATCGTATCTGTCGACGAGAAGTTCGAACCAGTCACAGTGAGTGCAACATTGCCACCCGCCGGCGTCGGATTCGGAGCCAACGCCGTAATCACCGGCGCGGTGCCGATCGTGAATGGCAATGTGCCCGACGTCGTGCCGTCCGTCACATTCGTCACCGCGATGGTCGCAACGCCGGCCGTAGTCAACTGCGCTTGCGGAATCGTCACGCCCAGTGACGTCGGCGCAAAAGAGGACGGAGTCAACTGCACCACAGTCCCGCCGTTCGGCGGCGTGAACAACACGCGGGAGCCAGTAGTCGAAGCCCCATCCGATTTGAAATTCGTTCCCGTGATCGTGACCGGAGTGTCCGGGCTTCCAGCCGTCGCCTGATTCGGCGTCAGGTTCGTGATGGTAGGCGGCCCCGGCGTGCCGATCGTGAAGTTGACCGGATTCGAGGTCTCGGTCAAAGCCGACTCGAGGAAGGTAACCGTAACCGGCACGGTCGCGGCAGTCATGACCAAATTGGCAGGGATCGTCGCCGTAACTGTATTGGCATTCACGATCGTGGCGTTGATCGCCGTGCCATTGAAAGTGACCTGCGCCGCTGCGCCGCCGGCCCCAAAGCCGCCCGTCACGTTGACCGTCAAGAGGAACGCCGCCGATCCCGCATTGACCGAGTTGGGATTCAATGACGAGATCACCGGAATCACGTTCACCGTCGCCGATGTTGACGACGAAATATTATTCGGATTCACCGCCCGCACCGACACCGGCCCGATATTCTGCAGCACGCTCGCCGGAACAGTGCCGTGCAACTGCGTCGTGGTCCCGGTAGTCGCCAATATGGTTCCGTTAAAGTTGATCTGATCGCCGGTGTTGAAGGTGCCGTTGAGGGTCAGCGCAGTCGCCGTGTTGAACGCAATCGAAGTTGGCGACGCGGACGTCACAACCGGCACCGCGTAGATCGTCAGCGTCTGGGTATTCGAAATCGGACCGCTGCTCGGATAATTCTGCACGGCCACCGTGGCCTGTCCCGGCGTCGTAATATCCGCGGCCGGAAGCGTCACGGTGATCACACTGCCGTTGTTCGTGTCCGGCGTGAGAACGAACGTGCCGTTCGGGCTCGTGAGAATCACCATCGCATTCCCACCCGATCCGACGCCGAAATTCGCGCCGTTGACCGTCAGGCTGACTGGTCCCGCTCCCGACGTCGCCGTAGTCGGCGAGATCGATGTCGTCGTGGGCCCGAGAGACGTGAACGTCAATCCGTTCGATGTCACGCCGTTCGCTACGACGGTGATCGTGCTCACATTCGGCGAATTCGTCAATGCCGCTGGAATCGTAACGACCGCGTTAGTCGCCGACGGACTCCCCGGCTGCGACAACATCGTCGTGCCGTTCCAGTAAAACTGGGTAATTCCCCCAAGGCCTCCGACGGCCGTGACAGTCACCGTCAGGTTCTGGCCGGAACCTGCCAGCACCGGAGTCCCCGACACCGACGTGAGTTGAATTCCAACGGTAAAGTTGATGGAATTGCTCGTGCTTTCATCCGTCACGCTGACAGGAACGATGCCTGGATTCGTGAGGTAACTGGCTGGCACGGTCACGGTCAATTGCGTGCCTCCACTGACGGTTCCCGACAGTGCGGGTTGACTACCGAAGACCGCCTGCGCGGTCGGTGAAAAATTGTAGCCGGTCAGCACCAGCGTGAACGACCCTGATCCGGCAATGGCGCTCGTTTGCGACAAGCTGGTCAGTACCGGATTCGAATCGATCTCGTAGCTCATTGTGCCACCGCAGTTGAAAATACTGCCTGTGCAAACGGCGACGTTAGCGAAACCAGGCGTCATAATCCGGGCTGCCGGAATCGTGACGACAATCTGGCTATCGCTGGTCGAGGTCGTAAACGGAATCGAAACCGCGCCTTCCGAACCGGGATCCGTCCAACTGAGTACGTTCGTCCCCGTGAAGCCGGTACCGTTGATCGTCAGGTTGAATTGAGGCCCGTTCGCGTTGACACTCGGCGGGTTGAAGCTCGAGATGGTTTGCCCCATGGCCGGCAGCGTGCATGCGGTCAGCAGAACCGCGATCTGTCCAAGGCCCTTGAGTACTTGTTTCTTCCGTGTCATTATTCTTTCCCACCCGCCTATTGCGACTCAGCTACCCGCGATCCCAACACTGCCGGAACGAACGAAACGCCTTGCGCATTCACGAGCCACGCCGGCTCGGCTGCTTCGAGTGAAACGACCACCGTCCCCACGACAGCCGAGGGAACGATCCGCGTGACATGCACGTTCTGCGACGCAACGGAACCATCCGCGTAGTTCACGATTGAAAGCGTCCCCGCCTTCGAATCACTCGCGTAGATCTTGTCCACCGACGCAAACATCTGGTCGCACGCGGTCAGACCCGCCGCCAGAGACCGCGGCGTCGCGGAGCCCGTCAATCCAGCCTCCATCAGCGACCCCCCGTCATAGAGAACCACCGCATCGCGCCCCGTCTCATACGCCACCGGACCGAGCGTCCCCGACGCCTTGTACAACAACTGTCCACTGCTCGTGAACACCCGATTTCCACTCGTATAAACGAATCCGCCATTGTCGCCGGCCGCAAAAGAATCGAACGGCGCGACCTTCACGGTCGAATCCAATGCAGGACTCGAGGGCAGTCCGCTGATCAGCGCGACCTCTCCCCGATCCGCAAAGTACAGCGCAACCCGCGCACCCGTTGGACTGAACGCCCACGAGGAAGGCATCCCCGAAACCGGCAACGGCGTCAACGTCAGCGATGCTGGTTCAAATGCCGCCGCGCCGCTTGTACGATTGCAAAGGATCCACGTAAGCCCCGGAGCCGCTTCAGCCGTGCGCGTTCCCTTCGGCAGCGGCATTGCATCGGAGAAGCGAGCCGCGCCCGGCACGCCCAACATCGCGCGCAACTCAGGCACCTTCGAGGATCCAGCCGGCCCCGCTGGACGCACGACGTAGCCGATGAGCGGCGAGTCGACGGAACTTGAATCGGCTGACAGCAATCCGGCCATCCCCGCGGCCGCCACAAACAATCGAATCACGCTACTCTTGCCCATCGTGCATTCTCCAGTCGATCTTGTGCTTCACTGACTCTCTCTTATTTATTTGGGAGGTCCTGCCGACGGTGTCCCGGGTGTCAAAGTGACGGATGTCGGATTCGGAGCGGAACTTCCCCCGCGCGTCAATCCAACGCCGAGGCCGATTCCCAACCCTGCTCCGGCCAGCGCCAACAGGATGATCGCAGTCGTCGACAATCCAGCCGCCGCCGCGGCGATGTTCGTTTGAACAATATTGATGCTGGTCTCGTTATCGCCGTTCTTGACCGACGCGCGTATGTTGAAGTTGCCAGGCAGGGAGTTCGGTTTGTACGTGACCGCCGCCTGTCCCAGGCTGTCGG
This sequence comes from Bryobacteraceae bacterium, assembly GCA_036502165.1. Lineage (GTDB taxonomy): Bacteria > Acidobacteriota > Terriglobia > Bryobacterales > Bryobacteraceae > F-183. The sequence continues at coordinate 7,292 of DASXZC010000553.1, read as the reverse complement.
TAGTGACCGACGCCGTCTGCGCGCCGCCTACGAACGTCCCGCTAGGACCCGAGTTCGGCAGCAGGAACAGCACCGCGATGCCCGCGACTGGCTTCTTATTGCGGTCCCGGACTTCGACCACCGCCTTCGTCGCACGGCCCTTCTTGATATTGTTCTGAGCATCGTCGCCCCTCAGGACGACCAGTTGGAATCGAGGTTGTTCCCCGTTTACTTGCGGTTGCGCCTCTTGTGCCCAGGCCGGGGCGCACACAACCAAGGCACAGCAAAACCATGCCATCGCGGATCGAACCATGTTCCTCCATCCTGCCGCGTCGCAAGCTTCGCAATCTAGCGGCCTCTCTCCGAATTCAAACACAACCCTGCCAGATTAGTGACGCGCCCGGCTCGACCGTTACAGCACAGTCAGTGACCACACCTTCGGGAAGGGCCGGTGTCCCGATTATATCCTCTCAGGGAATATGCTGGTACGCTTCGAGCGTCAAAAAGTCGCTGAAACGCGATTCTGTCATCATTTTTTCAAACAGGTCCGCCGCTTCGCTGAACTTCCGTTGATCGATTTCTTTGGGCGCGAGCCCGGCGACGATCTTCGCGTATTCCTCGCGCATCATCCCGACCGCGAGTTCGACGGTCACCACGCGTCCATCGTCCAACTTCGCGCCGTGCCGGATCCATTGCCAGAGCTGCGCCCTGCAGATCTCCGCCGTTGCCGCATCTTCCATGAGATTGTGGATCGGCACGCATCCGTTGCCCATCAGCCATGCTTCGAGGTAACGGATCCCCACGTCGGCATTCAAGCGGACGCCGCCCTCGGTGATCGTTCCCGCGTGCACGCGCAGCAGATCCGCCCGCGTTACGTGGACGTCCTCGCGTTTGCGATCGATCTGATTCGCCGTCTTCATATGCTCATCGAAGACTTCGCGCGCGACCTGCACAAGCCCCGGATGCGCCACCCAGGTTCCATCATGGCCCGCTGTCGCCTCGCGCAGCTTATCCGCGCGGACCTTCCCCAGCGCCCGTTCATTTGCCTCCGGATCGTTCTTGATCGGGATCTGCGCCGCCATGCCACCCATCGCATGTATGCCGCGCCGATGGCAGGTTTGGATCAACAGCCGCACATAAGCATCAAGAAAATCGCGGTCCATGGTGACCTGCGCGCGGTCGGGCAGCAGGAACTTATCGCTCAGCCCGCCGAGCTTCTTGATGAAGCTGAAGATGTAGTCCCAACGTCCGCAGTTCAACCCCGCCGAGTGATCGCGCAGCTCCCACAGGATCTCGTGCATTTCGAAAGCCGCATAGATCGTCTCGATCAGCACCGTCGCCCTGATCGTTCCGCGAGCCACACCCAGCGCGTCCTGGGCAAACAGGAAGACATCGTTCCACAGCCTCGCCTCGAGATGACTTTCGAGCTTCGGCAAATAGAAGTACGGCTTCGCGTCCGCCTTCCGCGCATTGTGGAAGAAGTACAACCCGAAATCGAAGAGCGATCCGGAAATCCGCTCGCCATCGACCAGGAAGTGCTTCTCCTCCAGATGCCATCCACGCGGACGCACGAACAGCACGGCCGTCTTCTCATTGAGCTTGTAAGCCTTGCCCTGCGGACCCGCAAAGGAAATGGTCCGGTCAACTGCGTCCGCGAGGTTCCGTTGACCTTCGACCTGATTCTCCCAAGTCGGCGAGTTCGAATCCTCCAGATCGGCCATGAACACGTTCGCCCCCGAGTTCAAGGCGTTGATGATCATCTTCCGCTCTGCCGGGCCGGTGATCTCGACGCGCCGGTCCTCGAGATCGGGCGGAATCGGCGCAACCGTCCAGGCATTCGAGCGGATCGCGACAGTCTCGGGCAGAAAATCCGGCAGTTCGCTCGCTTCGACCCGCTTCTGCCGCTCGCGCCGAGCCTTCAACAGCTCCCGCCGCCGCGGCTCGAACCGCCGGTGCAGATCGGCCAGAAAGGCCATCGCCTCCGGCGTCAAAATTGTCGATTGGTTGGGGGTCGTAGGACCTTTGATCTCAGTAGTGGAGGACACTCAACGCAATCGTAGCAGCCCCAGGAGGAGTAAAGTAATTGCAAATGGCTACCAGCACCGCTTCTCCGGCAAACACAGCGCTCGAAACCGCCTTCGCACGCCTCAAGGCCGGCTACGCGTCGAATCCCTTCCCCGATCTCCGCACCCGCCAGAAGCACTTGAAAGCCCTACGCAAAGCCCTGCTCAGCCGCCAAGAGGACTTCGCCCGCGCCATCTCCGAGGATTTCGGCGGCCGGTCCCGCACCGAGGTCCTGTACTCGGAAGTATTCGTCTCGATCCACACGATCCGCAACGCCGAAAGCAACGTCGCCCGCTGGATGGAAGAGCGCCCAGTCGAAGTCGATTGGCCCTTGCAGTTCGCCTCCGCCTGGCTGATGCCGCAACCCGCCGGAGTCATCGGCGTGATCTCGCCGTGGAACTATCCGATCTTCCTCTTTATGGGTCCGCTCGCCGGCGCGCTGGCTTCGGGCAATCGGGTCCTACTGAAGCCCAGCGAGTTCACGCCCGCGACCTCCGTGCTGCTCGCCAAGATGATCGCGGATACCTTCGCACCCGACCATGTGACCGTCGTCCAAGGCGGCCCCGACGTCGGAGTCGCCTTCAGCCGCCTTCCCTTCGATCATCTGCTGTTCACCGGCTCGACCGCCATCGGACGCAAAGTGATGCAAGCCGCCGCCGAGAACCTGACGCCCGTCACGCTCGAACTCGGAGGAAAATCGCCCGCCCTGATTGCCCCGGACGCCAATCTGAAACGCGCAGCCGATGACATCGTCTACGGCAAACTATTGAACGCGGGGCAGACCTGCATCGCTCCCGACTACGTGCTGATCCGCCGTTCCGACCGCGACCGCTTCGTCGATCTGTTGCGCGCCGCTGTCGAGAAGCGCTACCCCCGCGCCGCCTCGAACCCGGACTACACCAGCATCATCAATGACCAACAGTTCGCGCGCCTGACCGGTTACCAAAACGAAGCCAAAGCGGCCGGCGCAGCCGTCGTTTCCCTGTCGTCAACGGAAACCGACGCCAAGACGCGCCGCATGGCTCCCTGCGCGATCCTCGATCCGGACGAAAACCTCGCCGTGATGCAGGAGGAAATCTTCGGCCCGATACTTCCCATCCGCAGCTACGATTCGATCGATCAGGCGGTCGACTATATCAACGCGCATCCCCGCCCGCTCGCCATGTATCTATTCAGTGGAAGCGACCGCACCATCGACAGCGTCCTGAAGCGCACCGTCGCCGGTGGCGTCTGCGTCAACGACACGCTCGTGCAGATCGTCGCCGACGGACTCCCGTTCGGAGGCGCCGGCCTCAGCGGCATCGGCCAATACCACGGCAAAGCCGGCTTCGACACGTTCTCAAAAATCAAGCCCGTCTTCCGCCGCCACGGCATCGGGATTGGAGCCAGCCTGCGTCCTCCCTACGGAAAGATCCATGAAATGATGCGTAAGCTGCTGATTCGATAGAGACGAGTAAAAAGAATCGATCGATCCCATAGATAACGTGAATCCTTTTTAGACTTGACTTCATCTCCTTAACAGCGTTAAGCTGGTAGTAGAGAGAACAAAGAAACTCGGGACGAAGAAGGAACAACCTCATGAAGAAACTGGTGATTGGATTCGGTACATTGGCCCTCGCGATCGCGAGCGCTGGAACTTCGTATCGCGTAACCCTGTATCAACCCGCCCAAGTGGCCGGTACCACCCTGAAGCCGGGCGACTACAAAGTCGAACTGACTGACAGCTCGGTCGTTTTCAAGCAAGGCAAGACCACGACTGAAGCCAAGGCGAAGGTGGAAGAGGGCGCGAGCAAGATCCTGTCGACCACGGTTGACGTGGACGGCGACACCAAGCAGTTGAAGGAGATCCGCCTCGGCGGCACCAACAAAATCATCGTCCTCGAGAAGTCGGGTACGGCTTCCGGCAACTGACTTCGTTTTGGAATTCTGAATATGGCGGCGGATGCCTGAGGGGGCTCTGCCGCCATTCGTGTTTCTACTTACTGAAAGAACGTCTTGATCGCCTTGAATTCCGCGTCGAAATCCGCCAGCACCGACACTTGCCGCTCCGGGGGCAGACGCAAGGAACTGATCGTCACCTTCGACTGCAAGTCGCACTCCCGCATTTCTTCCTGCACCGAAATCCCGATCGACTTGACATGATGATTCGCCGCCGCGATGACTTGGCTCAGCGGCACCGGACCGGGAGTTCCATACACGGCCGGCTCGCCTTCAGGCTTGTGATGCAACAGCACCGCCATCTGTATCTGCTCGGGCAGATTCCAATTGGCGACCGCCACTGCGGACAGCTCCTCATGCGTCAGCCCGAGGATCTCCTGTTCGCAATCCCTGTAGGATCGCTCACTCAGCTTGTAGCGATAGTGCAGATGGCCGTATTCCTCGTTCATGCCCACCGCAATTAGGATCTTGCCGAGATCGTGAAACAGCCCCGCGAGGAACGCTCCCTCCCCGTACTGGACCGGCAGCGTCGACGCCAGTTGATCGGCCAGAATCGCCGTCGCGATGCTGTGCAGATTGAGGCGCCTCACCGAAAAGCCCTCCGCCAGTTTCAACTGGCTCCACATGCGCGACACCGACAGGCTGAGGACCGTATTGCGCAGCTTGTTCAGACCGAGCACAGCAACGGCGCTCCGGACGGAATTGATCTGCCCGCGGCGTCCGTAGAGCCCCGAGTTCACGAGGCGCAGGACGTTCCCCGCGATCACCGTGTCTTTTTCAATCGTATCGGCGAGCTTCGCGTACGATATATGCTCCTTGCCGAGGTCGGCCAGCAGTTGGTTCAAAATGGGCGAAAACGGAGGTAACGAGCCCACCGTCTTCGCCGCACGATCCCGGTAGTGCGACCGGAGTTCTAGAATCGGCGCCACAAGTCAACGTATCGGAAGGATGGCCGCCGGTATGAATCAATCGTGCCGCAACGCTTCCATCGGATCCACTCGCGATGCCCAGCGCGCCGGAATCAAACAGGCTACCCACGCCGCCAGCGACAACACCAACACGCCCGACCCCAGCGACACCGGATCGAATTCCCGCACCCCGTAAATCAGGCTCGCGAACAGCTTCGACAGCGCCATCGCCCCCACGAGTCCGATCACGAGCCCCAGTCCCACCATTCGAAATCCCTGCCCCACCAGCATCCCGATCACCTCGCGAGGCCGCGCGCCCAGCGCCATGCGGATGCCCACTTCCCGCGTACGCTCGGTCGCCGTGAATGACATCAGCGAATACACACCAACCGCCGCGAGCAGCAGCGACATCAGTCCCGCCACGCCCAGCATGCCCGTAATGTAGTTGAGCCCCACCATCTGCAGTTCGATCACCCGCGCCTGGCTCTGTACATGGAACAGCGGAAGCTCGGGATCGATCTGCATCACCGCCGCACGCAGCTCCGGAGCCAGCGCCTCCGGGGTCCGATTCTTACTCCGAATCATGACGCTCATCCCCGCGGATCCCGTCTGGCGATACGGACGATACACCGTCGGCATCGGCCGCCTCTCGATCCAATCCTGCAGGATGTCGCCGCACACACCGACCACATTCACCCACGGACCATCGTCCAGTTTGAGCCGCTGCCCAACAGCATCCTTGTCCGGGAACAGCAACTGCGCGGCTTTCTCACTGATCACCGCGACCTGTTGTGAATCATGCCCGTCGGAGTCCTCAATGTCGCGCCCGCGTACCATCGGAACACCCAACATCGCGAAGTATCCTGAACTCGACCGCTGCCACTGCACTTCCGGCAATTGGTTCTTCGACGCCTTCAACGCCGCCGGAGTCTGATCGGTCTCCGCATGCGTCGTCATCCATCCGCCTGCATAAGGAATGTCGTGGATCAGCGCCGCGGACTCGATCCCAGGCAACGCCCGCGCCCGTTCGAGCAACTTCTGTGAGAACTCGCTCTGCTTCTCGTGAGTCGAATAGGTTCGCTCCGGCAGCGTGAGCCCAGCCGTCAGCACTTGCTCCGGATTCCGCGCCGGAGCCGATGCCGTCAGCACTCCCGCGCCGCGATACATCAACGCCGCGCCGGCCATCAACACCATCGAAAGCGTCACCTGCACAACGACCAACGCCGCCTTCACACGGCTGCGGCTTCCGGGGCCAGTGAGCGAACGTCCTCCTTCTCTCAACTGCGACGTCAAATCCGCACGCGATCCGAGCCACGCCGGCAGCACTCCGGCGATGATCGAAGTCAACAACGCCGCGCCAATTCCAAATGCGAGTGCATAGAAGTCGACACCGATCGTGAGCCAACCCGGCAAATGGATCGCCACCTCAGCCGGCATCGCCCGCCGATCAAGATCGAGCCCCCACAGCGTGAGCAGCAGCGCCAAAGGAATGCTCGCCAACCCCAGCACAATACTCTCCGCCAGGAACTGCCGGATGATCCGTCCGCGCGACGATCCGAGCGCCTGCCGCAGCGCGATCTCGCGTCCCCGTCCGGATATGATTGCGAACAGCAAATTCGCCACATTGCTCGCCGCAATCAGCAGCAACAGCGACGCCGCGATCAGCGACATCTTCATATAATTCGCAGTCAGGCTTCCACCGGAAATCCGTTCGCGCAACAACGCGACGCGGAGGTCGCGCCCCGCATTCGTATTCGGACGTTCCAGCGCGATCCTCTGCGAGAGGGCCCTCGTCTCCGCCGCAGCCTGCTGCACGGTGACCCCGGGCTTCAGCCTGCCGATGACGTTGAACCATCCGGTCGCGGTGACGCGGAACTTCTCATCGACCACCAGCGGAGCCCACAGCTCAGCCTCAGCCGGCACACGCGCGAATCGCGGCGCGACTCCGATGATCGTGTGCGGCACTCCGTTCAAACGGATCACTCGATCGAGCACCTTCGGATCCCGCGCGAACTTCCGTTCCCACAGTCCTTCTGAAAGCACGACCACGCGATTCTCGCCGCCACCCGAATGATCCCGCGAAACGAACATTCGCCCCAGCAACGGCTTCACGCCGATCGTATCGAAGAAATCCGGAGCGACCAGGAAGCCTTGCACCTGCTCCGGGAATCCCTGACCAGTGACGTTGAGGTCCCACCAATTCGACGCCGATACGTATTGAAAGCTCGTCGCACGTTCCCGGATATCCATCAAATCGGCCGGTGTCACGCCCACTTCATCGAAGCGGTCCGGACGTCCGCCTTCAATCGAGACGACGCGATCGAGGTCCTGCAACGGGAGTGGACGGAACAACAATCCTTCAGCGATCGAATAGACCGTCGTGTTGGCGCCGACTCCCAGAGC
>DASXZC010000552.1:0-5800 GCA_036502165.1 Bryobacteraceae bacterium | reverse complement strand
GACCGCGTATGCGCCCTTGCGCGCGTTCCTGATCGCGTTCGTCGGCGTCGGCGAGGACGTGCGGATTGACCGTGATCACGGCATGCAACTTCGATTCGTAAATCGCGATGCGCGTCAGGTATTGCGTGACTAGTTCACGCGATGTCACGCGATGTTGTTCGAGCGCGGCCTTCATTTCAGGGATCGTCGCTTCGACGACCGAGAACTTCGGCGCTGCGTAAACGGCAGAGGCAAGAATGAAGAGGATCGTTAGCGGTCGTGCGGACATTTCTGGTGAGACTCCTCGTCGAGCGGGATCAATGGGCGGCGATTTTTTTGAGGGCGACGGCGTTCATGCAGTAGCGAAGTCCGCTGGGGGCGGGGCCGTCGGGGAAGACGTGACCGAGGTGCGCATCGCAAGTATTGCAGACGGTTTCCACGCGGGTCATTCCGAACTGCGTATCGACATGATAGGCGATCACGGCCGGGTCGATCGGTTGAGTGAACGAAGGCCATCCGGTGCGGGACTCGAACTTTTCCGAGGCATCGAAGAGCACGGTGCCACAGCAGCGGCAGGCGTAAATTCCTGGCTCGAATAAACTGCACATCTCTGAACTGAAGGCTCGTTCGGTGCCGGCCTGTCGGGTGACGTGGTATTCCTCGGGACTGAGTTCGGCGCGCCACTCGGCGTCGGTTTTGACGACCTTATGAGCCGGCTCGGGGTTGCCTTTCTTGCCGAACGCAACGACGTCGTTCCATTTGAGCATCGCGGATCCTCCCTTCTTCCTTTTCGTTCGCAGGCGAAAAAGGCCCAACGCGCTCTGCTGTTCGCGAGCGCATTGGGCCTGATCCGAAATCGAGTGAGAACTACTCGGCCTTGACGCTGGCGACGGTGATCGTGTCGCCCTTGATGTCGCCCGTGACTTCGACCTTTTGGCCGACGAAATCAGCGACCTTCGCCTTCGAAGAGTCGTCAAACTTCATGACCTTGTCGCCTACGACGAGAACGGCGGCGGCGCCGCGCTTCACACAAGCTTTCGCGCAGGCCTGCGATTTCTCACTGGCATCGACGTGTTTGGCGCCACAATTGGCATCGGTGATGGTACCCGACCAGGACTCGGCAAATGCGCCCATGGCGAAGACCGCCAAGAGCAATCCAATCTTTTTCATTTAGAACTCCTTTTCTTACCCTCTGACGCGTTAGACTAGCTATCGAATGAAGCCGAAAAAGCTCATCATCGAAGCCAAACTCGACACCGGCGGAGTAGTTCGTGAACTAGCCCGTGAGCGCGTTGGCACTGTCAAGCCGTCCCGGCCTATCGTACCTAAACTCGACCGAAAAAAACCCAAGCACAAGAAGCCACCCGAACAGGACGGCGCCTGATGCCGGTTGCCGCTATTGTGTCACATCCGGGAACAGGTTGCCCTGACCGAGCAGACCTTTAGGATCGAAGCGGCGCTTCACCTCGAGCAGGCTCGCGATTTCGCCGGCGGAATATTGGATCGGTAGAAAGTGCTTCTTGCGCTTCCCGAGGCCGTGCTCGGCGGAGACGGATCCGTTCAAACTGGCCGCTTTTCTTGCGATTTCCGCCATCATCTCATGGCCGCGCGCGGATTGTTCCTTCGTCTTCGGCAGCAGGTTGACGTGGACGTGGGCATCGCCGATGTGGCCGAAGATGGCGAACTGGCCGGCGAATTCGGGTTGGACGATTTCGCGGTAGTAGAGCATCATTTCCTTCATACGATCGAGCGGGACGGCCGCGTCGGAGCCGAGCTTGGTGAAGCCGTTCCGAATGACGGTCGCGTTAACGCGTTCCGGAACTCCGTGGCGGAATTTGCGGAATTTCTCGCGGTCGGTCTCGCCGGAAGCGATCCAGGAGTGCGGCTCGAGGAGTCCTTCGGTGTCCATGCGCTCGACCCAGAGGTCCTCATCTGATTGGGCGCGCAGTTCTTGCTCGATGATGAGTGCGGCTTGCGCACCTCCAGGCGTCGTTTCCATGAGATTGAGCGAGCCGGAGTCGAGGTATTCGAGCATCCGCAGCGCGGGGGTCGCGCGCCATGCTTCGACCGCATCCCAGACCGATTCTTCCGTTTCGAAGAAGAGAACGCCGGTGAGAAGATCGCGGACCTCGGGGAGCAGTTTCAGTTGCGCTTCGACAACGACGCCGAGGGTGCCTTCGGATCCGATGAAGAGATCCACCCAGTCCATTCCAGGCGCGAGCGGCATGGCGACCGAATGTTTCGTCGTATCGGGTTTGTGGATCGAGCGGACGGGGAAGTCGATGGCGTCGCCGCGGCGGAATGTGTGGAGCGACCCATCGAGCTGCGCAACAGTTAGCGCGACGACGTGTTCGCGGGTCGCCTTATAAAGAAAGCTGCGGGATCCGGAAGCGTTGGTGGCGATGGTGCCACCGACCGAAGCCGTGTTCTCGGTCGGGTCCGGGGCGTAGAACTGATTCGAGGTTTTCGCGGCGGACTGCAGGGCAACGAGCGACGCTCCGGCTCCGGCAATGGCGTAATCTTTTTCGATGGCGATGTGCTTCAGATTTTCGAGCGAGAGTATCCAGCCCGTGGTAGGACAGGCGCCGCCGGCGAGGCCGGTCCAGTTGCCGGCGATCGTGACGGGCGTGTTTGAGTCGCTCGCTTCCTTGAGGATGGCGGCGGCTTCCGTGGCGGATTTGGGAGCGAGCAGGCGATCAGCGTGGCCGGTGTAGCCGGACGCGTCGTGAACTTCGATCATCGGCGCTAGACTTCCAAAATTACCGGCAGGATTAATGGGCGACGGGACGTTTGCTTCGTCAGGAACCGCTTCAAATCCACACGGATTTTTTCTTGCATGACGCCCCAATCGGCGCGCTCCTCCGCATTCGAGGACTCGAGTGTGCGGATCACGATGCCACGAGCGTCCTTGAGCAGATCGGACCCTTCTTCGAACGATACGAAGCCGCGGCTGACGATCTCAGGGAGTCCTTCAGGCTTGCCGGTGTTCTTGTCGATGGCAATGATCGGGAGGACGAAGCCGTCCTCTGAGAGGTGACGGCGATCGCGGATGATGATGTCCTCGACGACATCGTCGATGGATCCGGAATCGATGCAGACGCGGCCGACGGTGACGCGTTCGCCTTTGCGTGCGCCCTCGCGATCGATCTCGAGGGACTCGCCATTTTCCATGACGAATGTTTTTTCGAGGCCCAGATGAGTGAGGTGCTGGGCAAGCGCGGCATGCTTCGAGAGCTGACGATATTCGCCGTGGACCGGAACAAAATACTTGGGCCGGACGAGATTGAGGATGAGCTTGAGTTCCTCGGCGCTGCCGTGGCCTGAGACATGGACGGGCGGATTCATCGACCCATACACGACCTCCGCCTTGCGGCGGGCGATGTGGTTGATCATCCGGTAGATGGCTTTTTCATTGCCAGGAATGATGCGCGCGCTGAGGACGACGGTGTCACCGGGCTCGAGCGAAATGTTCTTGTGGTTGTTCACGGCGACGCGCGACATGGCCGACATCGGCTCGCCTTGCGTTCCCGAAACGAGCACCGCGACCTTGCTCGGCGCGGCGGACATGATGTCCTGCGGACGTAGAAGCGTCGAATCCGGAATCGAGAGAAGGCCGAGATCGTGGGCGATTTCGGTGACTTCGTTCATGCTGCGGCCGACGAAAGCAACCTTGCGTCCATACTCGGCGGCGAGGTCGAGGATCTGTTGCAGGCGATGGATCGACGAGCTGAATGTCGCGATCACCAGGCGGCGCTCGGCGCGGAGGAACAGCTCCTCAAGGCGAGGGCGGACGGCGCGTTCGCTTTCCGTATAACCGGGACGGTCGACGTTGGTCGAATCGGAGAGGAGCAGCAGGACTCCACGCTTGCCATACTCGGCGAAGGTGTGCAGATCGAACAGGACGTTGTCGGTCGGCGTGGGGTCGACTTTAAAATCGCCCGTGTGGATGATGACTCCGAGGGGCGTCGTGATGGCGATCGCGACTGAGCTGACGATCGAGTGAGTGACTTGGATGAACTCGATCACGAAGGGGCCGATGGTGACCTTCTGGCCAGGGACGACTTCGTGGAGCTTCGGCTTGGGGATCTTCTCGTGCTCGTCGAGGCGGCGCTCGACCAGGGCGAGGGTGAAGGCGGTGCCGTAGATCGGGAGATTGATCTGGCTCAGCAGGAAGGGAACGCCGCCGATGTGGTCCTCATGACCATGCGTGAGAAGCAGGGCGCGAACATGCTTTTCGTTCTGTTCGAGATAAGCGAAATCGGGAGTGACGATGTCGACGCCGAGCAGTTCCGCATCGGGAAACATCATGCCGGCATCGACCACGATGATGTCATCCCCGTAGCGGATGGCCATCGAATTCATTCCGAAATCGCCAAGGCCGCCCAAGGGGATGATTTGAAGTTTTGAATCTGACATTCGAATCTTTCAGAGTAACAGGTGGCTCGAGCCACCAATTACCTCGGCATAATCTGCTGAATGACTCGCAGAAAATTGCCACCGCGGATCTTTTGAACGTCCGCTTCGCTGTAGCCGTGCTTGAGGAGCGCGGCGGTGAGGGCAGTCATTTTGGAGATGTCCTCGAGTCCACGCGGGGGACCGGTGATGCCGTCGAAGTCGCTGCCGATGCCGACGTGATCGATGCCTGCGATTTTGACGGCGTGATCGATGTGGAGGATGACATCATCAATGGTGGCAATCGGCGTGTACGGGTGCATGTATTCTTCTTCGAACTCCTTGGCGGCGTAGTCGTCGAGGAGCTTGCCTCCCGCGGCGGGCGGCCTGCCGGTCGAGATGCGGGAGATCGTCTTGTTGACTGCCGCGACGTCCTTATAGTTGACGAATCCTTCGGCGAAGTTGATGCCAACGACTCCGCCGTTTTTCGCGAGCGCGCGCAGCATATCATCGGTCATGTTGCGAGGGACGGCGGAAATCGCGCGGCAGCTCGAGTGCGAGGCGATGACCGGCTTCGTGCTGACGGCGATCGCGTCATAGAACGTCTTGTCGGAGACGTGCGAGATGTCGACCATCATGCCGAGGCGATTCATTTCGCGAACGACTTGCTTGCCGAATTCGGTGAGTCCATTGTGGACGGGCTTGTCGGTCGAGGAATCCGCCCAATTGTTGTTGCGGAAATGAGTGAGGGTCATCGAGCGAATGCCCAGCTTGTAATACACGCGTAAGACGGCGAGGTCGTCGTCGATCTGATGTCCACCCTCGGCCGAGAGCATGGCGGCGATTTTTCCAGCCTTCGTGATGCGCATGATGTCCGCGTAGGAGACGGCGAGTTCGATGCGATCGGGATATTTGTCAAAGACGCTCTGCATGGCGTCGCGCAGCTCGAGCGTCCGGCGAACGGCTTCGGCGCCGGGATAATAAGTCGGGACCCAAAGAGAGAACGTCGGCACATTCACGCCTCCTTCGACGAGGCGCGGGAGATCGGCGTGGCCTTTCGTTGAGCGCTGGCCTAGATCCGCGTGACCGACAAGGACGCGCTGGACGGTGTCGATGTGCGTGTCGACGCCGGGGGATTGGGATTGCAGTCGGCGGGCGCGGTCGAGGTCGGAGGATTGAGCGATGAGGAGGGATGTGAGTACTAGAGCGGTGGCGAGCATAGAGGTTCAATGTATCGCACTTGCGATCGCGTGCAAAGCGGGCGCGTTGGTAGTATTTGAGAGAGAAGTGTGAATCTCCCTGTCTACGAGTCGACGGCGCGCGGGATCCTCACGGCGACTTCGGGATACATCCGCGAGGCCGGATTTACTCACTCACTAACACCGGCCCGCAATTGCACCTTTGGCTGCACGTATTGCTATGTGCCGAC
>DASXZC010000551.1:0-6901 GCA_036502165.1 Bryobacteraceae bacterium | reverse complement strand
CCGAACTCGAAGAGCAGCACCGTGAACACTAAAATGATCGCCAGCGCCAGCACGAGCGCGAGATCGCGGAACGAGCGCTGCTGTTCCTCATACGCGCCGCCGAACGCGATGCGGATCGCGGGGGGAATTCCCAGCTTCGCGATCACGTCCTTCACGGACTTGATTCCCTCACCGAGACTCACTCCTTCGAGGCGCCCTGTCACGGCGATCTCGCGCTGCTGATTTTCGCGGCGGATTTCGGTCTGTCCGGGAAGTTCCTCAATTTTTGCGAGCGTGCCCAAGGTCGCCTTGCTGCCCGACGCACTCGAGATCAGCGTATTGCGGATCGCATCGACCGAACTGCGCGTCCAGTCAGGAAATCGAACGCGGATCGTGTACGAGCGGTCGTTCACAACCACGGGCGCGGCCGCGGGTTCACCTTGCATCAAAGCGCTTGCCGCGAGTTCCACTTCATCCGTCGCGAAACCCGCGCGTCCGGCAATCGTGGGATCCACTTGGAACAGAAGCGCCGGCCCGCTGATCGTGTCGTCGATGCCGTTCAGGATGTCGACCACGCCGTGTTCCTTGCCATTTTGCTTGACCTGCGCCTTTTCGATCGCATCCGCAAGCTTCGGACCCCACTCGCGCAACAGGGCCGCATCAGGCGAGAACAACTTGACATGGATCGGCTCCGGAGCATTCGATAGATCGCCGATCATATCCGAAAGCAGTTGTACGAATTCGACCTTGAGTGTCGGCTCGGCGCGGCTCACCTTCTCACGCGCGATCGAAATCACCTCGTCTGCGCTGCGCTTCCGATCGCGCTTCAACTTCACCGTGAAATCGCCGCGATTGGCTTCGGTGACCGCTGCCAATCCGAGTTGCAGTCCCGTGCGCCGCGAGGTCGTGTCGACTTCCGGAATGGAATGAAGGATCGCGTCGACGTGATTGATGATGCGATTCGTCTCAGCGAGCGAGGCTCCGGCGGGGGTGAAGTAGTCGAGAATAAATCCTCCTTCGTCCATCTCCGGCAGCAGGTCGGAACCGAGCGCGTTGTAGCCAAACCAGCTCACTCCTATCAACACCACGCTCATCGCGAGCAGCGCCCAACGGTGCGCCAGCGCGAATCGCAGGACGCTCTCGTACACGCCGATCAAACGGCCCATCAATCCCGCTCGAGGATCCTCGTGCGCGGCGTCTTCACGAGGTTTCCGCAACAACAGATGGCTCAACGCGGGCGTCCATGTCAGCGCGAGGCCAAGCGACGCGAGCAACGACGCGCCGACGGTCAATGCCAACGCACGAAAGAACACGCCCGTCACTCCGCTGATCAGTATTAGCGGCAGAAAGACCACGATCGGCGTAATCGTCGAGCCGACTAGAGGCTTTCGGATTTCCTGAATCGCGAGCCGGATCGCATCACCGCGGCTCTGGCCGGCGTCGCGGTGCAGCACAATATTCTCAACCACGACAATCGCGTCATCGATCACGAGTCCGACGGCGGCGGCCAATCCGCCGAGGGTCATCAAGTTGAAGCTCTGATTCATGAGCCGCATCACAATGAACGTGATCGCGATCGTCGCCGGAATCACGAGGCCGGCGACTAGCGAGCTGCCCCAATCCCGCAGGAACAGCACGAGGATAATCGCCGCCAGCACGAGCCCGATGAGGATCGCGTCGCGGACGCTGTCGATCGAGGACAGCACGAGCTCCGATTGATCGTAGAACGGCTTGACGTCGATCCCTTTGGGAAGAGTCTTGCGGATGCTCTCCATCTCGTCGCGCACCAGACGCGCGACTTCGACCGTGTTTCCATCGGGCTGCCGATTGATGTTCAACAGCACCGCCGGCTTGCCGTTGGCGGATACCGCTGTGTAGATCGGCTTCTCAGAAGCGCGAACGGTGGCGATGTCGGAGACATGAACCGGAATTCCCGCAGGTGTCGTTTTGAGGACGATCGTTCCAATCTGATCGGGCGTCCGCGCCTGTCCTGAAACGAGGCCCAACACGAGTTGATGATTCGATTCGATCAAGCCAGGTGAATCGATCATGTTCGTCTTGCGAATCGCGTCGAGAATCATCGGGATCGTCAATCCGGCCTCGAGCAGCTTCGTTGGATCGGGTGCGATTTCGAATTCCGGCTCGCGTCCGCCCTGTACGACGACGGTTGAGACGCCGTGCAAACGATTCAGCCGCGGCTTGATGTCGTACGTCGCCAGCTCCCACAGCCGCGTCTGCGCGACGTTATCGGACGTGAGGCTGTAGCCAATTATCGGGAACGCCGCGAACGTCAGCCGATTCACAGCGATCTTCGCAGTCGGTGGCAAGTTCGCTTGCGCGCGCGCCATGGCGGCGTTCACTCGCTCGAGCGTGCGATAGATGTCGACTTTCCAATCGAAGAAGAGATTGACTTCGACTGTTCCACGGCTGGTCACCGACAGCACGCGCTCCAAGCCTTGCACCGAGTTCACGGCTTCTTCGATCGGCCGCGTCACGGTCACCAGCATCTGGTCGATCGGCGCCACACCGTTGTCGACGCCCACAACAATTCGAGGGAAATCTGTTTCGGGGAAAACGGCGATGGGGATAGTGAACGCGAGGTACGCGCCGCCCGCCACGAGCGTCAGGATTACGAAGAGAATCGGCTTTGCGTAGCGCTCGCTCCAGTGTGCGGTGGACGTCATTTCTTCTCCGCGGGCGAAGGCTTTTCGTCCTCATCCTTATCCTTCTCGCCCGCCTTCCGCAGCACGACCTTCTTGCCGTCCTCGAGTCCGACGCCGCCCTCGATCACGACCGAGTCGCCTTCCTTCAATCCCTTCACAACCTCAATGTTGTCGCCGTCGCGCGCACCCAATTCAACGGGACGTATGTGCGCAACCAGATCGGAGCCAACGACTGCCACCGACACGCCCGTGCCCTCGGGCGACGGCAACACCGCCGCTTTCGGAATCACGAGTGCATTCGGAATCGTCTCGGCGACGATCGTCGCGCGCACCGTCGCGCCAGGCTTGAATTGTCCATCCGGATTCGGAGCCTCGACCCAAACTTGCACGGTCGTCGAATTCGCATCGACGGCGGCGGTCACGACTGTCACGCGTCCAGCGGCTTCGACTCCTGTATCCGACTGCCTGATCGTCGCAGCCATGCCAGTCTTCAGGCCCGCTACCTCCGATACAGGTACGTTCACGCGAGCCACGACTCTCGACGTATTCATGACCGTCATCAGCGGCGCTCCCGCTGCCGCCATTTCGCCTGGATACATTGGACGATCCGTCACAACTCCGCTGATCGGCGAGCGGACTTCGGAGTAAGTCAGTTGCGCCTCCGCACCTTGCAGCCTGGCTTTCGCGGACTCGACTTGAGCGGCCGAACCTTTGATCTGCTCTTGACGCGAGACCGTCTTCAGCGCCTCCAAATGCTTCTGCGCCACCACAGATTGGGTCTTCGCTTGCGCATAAGCAACGTTTGCTTCATCGACCAGACGTCGCGCCAGCGCGCCTTGTTCAAACAATTGTTGCCGGCTTTCGTAGAGCTTCTTCGATGCTTCCAGAACCTGCTGCGCGGAGGCGACATCCTGCTGGGCCTTGGTCTGCTCTTCCTCGAGCGTCGCACCGGTCAGCGTTTTGTATTGCGCCTCGGCCTGCGCCACCATCCCTTGGTTGTCAGCGACCGACGCGGCGAGATCGCGATTCTCAAGCACCGCGACCACTTGCCCAGCGCGGACTGCATCGCCTCGTTTGACCGCGAAACTCCGCACTGGAGCGCTGATTTTCGGAACAATACTCGCCTGGTCGATGGGGAACAGAATGCCATCGGCGGTCACCAGCTTACGGATCGACGCACGTGCGACGGATTGAACGAGCACCGGCACGGGCGACTCCGGAGGTTCCTCTTCCTTTTTCGCTCCGCATCCCACGGACAGCAGGAGCGAGCCCGCGGCCATCGAGAGAACTATGCGCCTGCTCATTTTGAAGTGATCCATTTCTAGAGCGTCCCCGTCAGCGTCTGCAGTGCGCCGAGTGCGATGCGGAACCGTGCCAATCCGTCATCGAGGCCGTTGCGAGCCTGCAGCAGCGTCGTCTCGGCGTCCACAACTTCAAGCGCGGTCGACTCGCCGGCCTGGTATCGCAGCAGCGTCAGCTTCACGCTTTCCGCCGCGAGATCGACGGATCGGCGCAGCGATTCGATCTGCCTCGCAGCGACCTGTGCCTCGAGATAATAGCCGTAAACATTGGCTGCCAACTGCCGTTCCGTTAAATTCAAATCGAGTTGCGCTTGCTGCTGCCGGAGCCTCGCCTGCCGCACTTTACTCTGCAGGCCGCCCCAGCTCCACACGGGAACCGTCATAGTGACGACCGCCGAATTTCCTAAATTCAGTTGTCCGAACTGATTGCGATACGCCAACTGATTGGCATTCAAGCCATAGAAGTAGTCGAAGGAAAAAGCCGGAAAATAAGCGGTCCGCGCAGCGTTCACATCCGCCTCTTCCTGTTTCAAATTCAGTTTCGCGACATTCAATTCAGGACTCTTCGCCTTCGCCGAAGCCTCGACTTCCGCCTGTGCCGGAACCGCCGGACCCGTCGGCGGCTCCAAATCATCCGTGACACGAAATGTTTGCGTGAAATCGGGGAAGATCAACACGGCGAGCCCGATCTTCGCCTTCTCGATCGCCAACTGCGCGTCCTGAGCATCGCGCTTCCGCTGATCGAGCTGCAACTGCGCCTTCACAACGTCGGCATGCGCGACTTCGCCGCCGTGCTCCTGTTTCTGCGTAATGTCGAGGAAATGTTCCGCGTCGGTCACGCCTCCCTGAGCATTCTTCAGCTTGTGCTCGGCCGCAATGACGCCGTAATAACTCTGCACCACGGCTGCCACCAATCCTCGCGAAGCGATTTCGATGCGGGCCTTTGCCGCCGCCTCCGCCGCGATCGTCCGCTGATATTCGTAATGCCGCGCGAGCGACAGATCCTCGTGAACATTGACCTGCGACGTATACACGCGCGGACCGTTCGACGCCACGAACACTCCAGTGTCGGATCCGTTCGCCTGTGTATAGATAAATTGATTGAAGAGATTCACCGACGGCAGCAGCGTGGACTTGGCCTGCACACGATCCTCAGTCGCGATCCGCGCCGCCAGCCCCGCGCTCTGCAGCACGTTCGCATATTGGCGCGCACGATCGATTGCGTTCCTGAAGTCGACGACCAGATCGCCGGGCGCGGTTTGGCCCATCGACATCAAAGGGAATGCGAGCAACAGCGCAACGTGACGCGTGAGATCCTTCACAATGCCCAATTCTCCACGACTTTTCATTCTGTCAGGAGTGCCTTTGGAATTGCTGAGCGCGTTATGCTGAGGAGGCAATGCCGCTCTGGAGTCCCGCAACAGTCCGCTGGTTTGCGATGCCAATGGTCCTCTTTGGAGCCATGGCCGGAGCCCAGGCGCAACGCGGAGGAGGACGTCCGATGGCTGACACCAGAGCGTTGATTGAACAATCCAAACCGGCCGCTGAAAGTCAGAATCGCTTCGGCCACAGCCTGCTCAATCTTGAAGCCGCGGCCCATCCTCACGAGAACGTCTTCATCTCGCCCGTCAGCTTGTACCTCGCGCTTGCCATGACGGAAAGTGGCGCGGATGGCAAGACGCGAACGGCGATGCGTAAGACTCTCGAGATCCCCGAGTCGATTTCCGAAGACGCCATGCATCAATCGGGCGCTGCGTTGCTCGAAGCTCTGCGGTCACAACGAGGAGGCGAACTCGCCATCGCAAATGCGCTGTGGTCGAATCCGAACATGCCTCTCGCACCCGCGTTCATTCAAAAAGCGAAGACGGTCTATGACGCGGAGGCGCGCACACTCGACTTCTCGAAGCCGGCCGAAGCGGCGGATATCGTCAACGCTTGGGTTAAGGACAAAACGAAGGGGAAGATTCCATCAATCGTTACACCGGAGGTGATGCGAGCCGCGCAGGCGGTGCTTACGAACGCAGTGTACTTCGCAGGAAAATGGCGTCGTGAGTTTTGGGAAGGCGACACCACCGACGCCGACTTCCATCTCAACGGCAACGGCGTGAAGAAGGTTCGGATGATGCTTCATCGAACCCTGCGCGGCGCTTACAAATCCGGCGACGGGTACCAGGCCGCTGCGCTTCCGTATCAAGGTTCGTCGGTTGCGATGTACGTCATCCTGCCTGCGGATGGCGTGACACCGGAGCAGGCTCTCTTGAAGGCCGCGCCAGGCAGCCTGATCGAGCAGAACCAGCCATTCGATCTCGAGCTCCGCCTGCCGCGCTTCAGCATCGGCTACAGTACGTCGCTCAAAGACACCCTCACGAAAATGGGCATGGGCATTGCGTTTGAATACCCAGGAGCCGAGTTTGCGCCCATGGGTTCGCCGTTATTCTTCATCAGTCAGGTAGTCCATAAGACGCGCCTCGAGGTGGACGAAAAGGGAACGGTGGCTGCTGCTGCGACTGCCGTGATCATGGGCGCCGGGGCCGGCGCTCCGAAGCCGCAGGAAAAGAAGGTCCTCGTATTCGATCGGCCGTTCGCGCTCATGATTTGCGATTCCTCGACGGGCGCCGTGTTGTTCGAAGGCGTCGTCTTCGAACCGTAACCGGGTTAAACTCTAGGACGATGAAAGCTCTCTTCCTCGCTGCGCTGGCCGCGGCTTCGACGGTATTGGCGCAGACTCCTTCGGCGCTCCAAGTCATCAATTCGCGCCTCACCGCGGATGGCCTCAAGGCCGACGTATCGTTCCTCGCATCAGACGCTCTCGAAGGCCGTGGAACTCCGTCGCGCGGACTCGATATCGCCGGCGAATACATCGCCGCGCAGTTCCGCCGTGCGGGACTCGAGCCCGCCGGAGACGATGGATTCTTTCAGAGAGCGGTTTTCGAGGCGGTCACAACGGTGACGAAGGGA
>DASXZC010000550.1:0-22683 GCA_036502165.1 Bryobacteraceae bacterium | reverse complement strand
TGCTGCTGTTCTTCTCAAAAGAGAATTTCAGTAATGGGTCGATTAATACGGTGGACGTGTTTTATCCGAGTTCTCCCCTGTTTTTGCTGATGAATCCGAAGTTGCTGCGCGGGTCAGTTGAGCCGATCCTTGAGTATGCGGCGATGTCGCGGTGGCGTTGGCCGTTCGCTCCGCACGATTTGGGGACGTATCCGCTGGCGAATGGGCAGACCTACGGCGGCGGCGAGAAGACGGAGCAGAATCAGATGCCGGTCGAGGAGAGCGGCAACATGCTGATCCTCGTTGGCGCGCTGGCGAAAGCAGATGGGCGCGTGGATCTCGCGAATAAATATTGGCCCACGCTGACAAAATGGGCGGAGTTTTTGCGCGATAAGGGTCTCGATCCTGAGAATCAATTGTGTACCGACGATTTCGCCGGGCATTTGGCTAGGAATGCGAACCTTTCTCTGAAGGCGATCGAGGGACTAGGGTCGTACGCGATGCTGGCGTCGATGACCGGCCGCGCGGTCGAGGCGAAATCCTATCGCGCGATCGCGCAGGATTATGCGCACAAGTGGATCACGATGGCGGCGGATGGCGATCACACGGTGCTGGCATTTGGAACGTCCGGGACGTGGAGCCAGAAATACAACCTGGTGTGGGATCGGATTCTAGGCCTCGATTTGTTCCCGCCGGAAGTGGCCGCAAAAGAGATCGCGTATTACAAAACGAAGTTGAACGTTTACGGACTTCCGCTCGACAATCGGGCCGAGTACACGAAACTCGACTGGCTGGTGTGGACGGCGACGCTGGCGCGGAATCAGGCGGATTTCGAAGCGATCGTGGACCCGGCGTACAAGTGGACGAACGAGACTCCGACGAGGGTGCCGCTGACGGATTGGTTTATGACCACGGATGGCAAACAAAAGGGGTTCCAGGCGCGCAGCGTGGTGGGTGGAGTGTTCATCAAGATGCTGGCGGATCCGGATATGTGGGCCAAGTGGAGGCAGTAAGTCACTGATTCCAAAGCTCATGCGAAACTGAGAACAAATCCCGCGCCGAGTGCGTCTCTATCAGTGGGAACTTATGCGAATCCTGATGTTCAGCGGCAAGGGGGGCGTCGGCAAGACGAGCCTCGCAGCCGCGACGGGCTTGCGGTTGGCGGAAAAGGGGTACCAGACGCTCGTGATGAGCGTCGACCCCGCGCATTCGCTCGGCGATTCCTTCAACATCGGCGGGGATCTGTTCCACAAGGCGACGTCCGACCCATTCCGGATCGGCGAGCGGCTCGAGATCCAGGAAGTGAATATACAGCGCGAAGTCAAACGCCATTGGCAGGAGATTTCGAGTTATATCCTTTCTATTCTGCGCACGACTGGCATTACGGGCGTCGAGGCTGAGGAACTGGCGATCCTTCCTGGGATGGAAGAGCTGAGCGCCATGATGTACGTCAATACGTACGATCGCAGCAAGCGCTATGACGTCGTGGTTTTGGATTGCGCTCCGACAGCGGAGTCGCTACGGTTTGTCAGCATGCCGGCGACGCTCGGCTGGTATATGAAGCATGTCTTCCCGATGCAGCGGAAGCTGCTCAAGGCGTTCCGGCCACTGGCGAACAAGGTCGCGCCGGTCGAGTTGCCGCCCGATACCTATTTCGGAAATATGCTCGATCTGTTTTCGCGCATCGAGGGATTTGACGAACTGCTCGAGAATCCTGAGAAAACCAGCGTGCGGCTGGTGACCAATCCGGAACGGATGGTGCTGCGGGAGACGCAGCGAGCCTATGTGTATTTCTCGTTGCACGGCCTGGCGGTCGATCGGATTTTCGTCAATCGCGTACTGCCCGATGGATTGCAAGATCCGTATTTCAAAGCCTGGCGCGATGCGCAGGCGGTCGTGCTGGCGGAGATCGAGGAGTACTTCGACCCTGTTCCGGTGACGCGAGTGCCGATGTTCAAGCAGGAAGTCCTGGGCATCGAGCGATTGAGGGAAGTGGCGAACGTCCTCTACGCGGAGGGCGACGATCCGGCGGCGGTGACGCGTAAAGACCGGCCGTACTCATTCGAGAAGACGGACGACGGCAAATATTGCGTCCGGCTCGAGCTTCCGTTCGCCGCCAAGGGCGAAGTCGGATTGTTCAAAAAGGGCGACGAACTGGTGGTCGAGATTGGTACATTGCGCCGCCACATCGGATTGCCGAACACCATGGTAGCCCTGGTGCCCGGCCGCGCAAAGTTAGAGAATAGAATTCTGACGATCGAGATGAAGGAGGTTTACTAAAACCATGGAAGAGCACACGAACGAACAACACCAAAAGGATTATGCCTGCTGGTGCAAAGAAATCAACGCCGAGGTGGACAAACTGGCCAATATGCTAAAAGGCCTGGGCCCGTCTGCCGAAGTGAAAGACCATTTCCGGAACTCGCGCATCGAGTTTTTGAAAGGCCTGCGCCGCATGATCGATGAAAAGATCGAGCGCGCGCAATCGGCCGGCCACTCGCACGGAACTACCGTTCCTGTCGAATAACCTGACGCCGGGGCGCGCGCGCTCGAGTCTTCGAAAGGCTTACGCCGCGCCCGCCGTTTTAGCCGCGGGCTTGCCGATCGCGTACAGTACGTAGTCCTTTAGCGTGTAGCCGGCGCCCTCCGCCGGCGTCCACGCGGGATCCGTTCGCAACAGCGATGCCGAATCGCCGAACATCAGGCCGAGGAATACCTCGGCGACGATGCGGCCGCCGACTGGCCCTAGCCGTGGAGTCGTCACCTGCACGTTTCCTGTCACTGGAATCGTCACCGTTGCCTTGTGTTGCATGGCCTCGGCGAGGATGTATGTCCACAGTGGGCAATTGTTGACGAATGCAGTAGTCTTCAATTGCTTTCCCAGGTCGGCGATGTTCGTTGGGACGTCCGTGCCTTGGGGATTGTCGATCGCTTTTCCAATCAGGATTTGTTCATCGCAGATAACCGGCTGGTGCATCGCGCGTGCTACGGACTGGCCCGAAGGCAGCCCGAGTTCAAAAGCGCGGATCAAGTTCCGCTGCGCCAGAGACGGTGGCGGATCGGAGGCGACGCTCGCTGGAAGATTCGCCAGCGGATTTACGAGTGACGTGTCGATCCGGTAGGCGAACTGCAGCCTGTGCGTATTCGCGTCCGAGCCCGTGGCGCCATCGTAGGCGCGGATGTCGGTGTCGATCATCCTTCCCCAATCCATCGCCCTTCCGGGATCCATGGCTTCAAATCCGCGTAAATCCGGGGCTGCGCCTAGCGCGAAGATCGGCAGCAGGTTGTTGTCGTTGAGCCGGTAGCCGGGGCGAACCATCGAGTGGCCCAGGCGGTAGCAGGCGACCGAGAACTCGACTGGCATGAACGGCGAATTTCTGGGGCGGAAGAACTGTAGTTGGTGCTGGTCGAAATGACCGGCGGAATCCTTCAAGCCGGCAAGCACACTCGCGTCGATGATGCGCGGCAGAAAATCGGTGAGGATCACGTACTGATAGTGAAACCGCAGTTGCTGTTGAGCCTGGGCGAACGACATGCCGGGATTATCCGCGAGGATTCGGTTGTGAAAGCGCAGTGCGAGGCCTTGCAACTGCGACACGATTGAATTCTCATCGTTGCGCGGATCGCCGATTAAGGCGCGCCGCGGGGTCGCATTGTTACGCGGCAGGTCGGCGGCGTTCGGATCGCTGCCGCCGCCGATCGGGTCGCCGAGCAGGAAGCTCTTGCCGTCGCTCGCGTACATGTAGGGTTGATCGTTCGGCCCGCGTCCATAGACGTTGTCGAGATCGAAGGCCGGAGTCCGGTAGTCGATCAGAGCATCCGGATCGCTCGCCTTCTGCAAACTGCTGTTGGGATCGAACGTCAGGTCGTGGTCGATGAATTGGCCGAAGTAAGTGTAAAGCGCGGGAATGCCACTCTCTTCGTCGTCCGCGCCATCTTTGGGGGCGTCGGGATCGGAAGTCATGGCGGTGCCCAGGCTCATGAGGTTGGTTCGCGTGATGTTGTCAGTTGCGCCGTATGTCGCCGGCCGGAGGTTTCGGAACATACGTCCGAACCGGCCGTTGAAGTTCTCGGAGCGGGAAGTGGACATCAGTCCGCGGAGTGGGGAGCCGCCGTGTGCGCTACTCATGGGTGCTTACCTCCAGAACGCTCCCGGAGGAATTGGGTAATTACTCAATTCTCAGGCGGGGCGTTGACAGAAGATTATCAGGAATGGGCAGGGAATGGAAGTCTTTTGTGGTGTATCTAAGAGAGAATATTATTTTAAAGGAATAGTGAAACGTTTAATTGTCGAACGTCACTATTACTGTTTCTCTTCGTGACAGTAATTGCAGTCGATGCTGGCTTTCTTGAGACGATGGCAATTCATGCATCCGCCCATTGAGATATCGCCTTCGCGGAATAACCGGTCGCGGACTGTGACATCTGCGTGGCAGTCGGAACATTGATTGCCGGATTCCAGATGGGCGCGATGGCTGAAGTCCACATAGCTGGGGATCTGATATACGCGGACCCATTCGATCTGGCGATTTTCCTTGGCCGCCGCGGCCAGCTTTTGAACCTCGGGACTGTCCGTCTTGATCGCTGAGTGGCATTGCATGCACGTCGCCACGGGCGGAAATCCCATGGTTTCGCCGGGATCGGCGTTCTTGTGACACATCGCGCATTTGAGCTTCAATGTGCCGGCATGCAGTTTGTGACTATAGGGGACAGGCTGCTCGGGAGCCTTCGGCTGCGCCATCAGCAGAAGACCCGCCGCCAGCGACAGGACCAGCAGCCGCATCAGATGGCCTTCGTCCTCAATTGTTCGGCAAGGTATTCAGACGCGCGCATCGACAGCGACAGAATCGTCATCGTCGGATTCTGCGGACCGGAGGTCACGAAGCTGCTGCCATCGACGACGAACAGGTTCTTGACGTCCCACGTCTGATTCCACTTGTTCAATACACTCTTCTTCGGATCGTCGCCCATGCGGCAAGTGCCGACCTCGTGGATGCTGTAGCCCGGCGGGTACATCTTGTCGCTCGCGTGCAGCACATCGAAACCGGCGCCGTGGCAGATCTCCTCGAGCGTATTCTTCGCGTCGAGAGCCATCTTGAATTCATTGTCGGTGTACTTCACCTGGAAGTTGAGCACCGGGATTCCGAACGCGTCCGAGACGTTCTTGTTGATCGTGACGTGGTTCTCATAACGGGCGAGGGCTTCGCCCATGATGGTCGCCGAGATCGCCGTTCCGCGATAGGAGGCGAGGGTCTTTTCCAATTCCGCGCCATATTGCGGGAAATATTTGGCGTCGGGCGTGCCGCCGGTGGAGAAATCCATCGCATATCCGCGGAGGAAATCGCGATCGGGCTTGCCTTTAATTAAATTCGTGAAGCGCGGGATGTATCCGCCACCGCCGATCATGCCGCGCTTGCCTTTGCCGTCGCGCGCTTCCGGCATCGATGCCATGACTCCTTGCGTGATGTAAAACTGGTCATGCAGATAGTGCCCGAGGGCGCCGCTCGCTCCACCGAGGCCGGAGTTGAGCAGCAGGCGCGTGCTTTCAAGGCACGAGGCTCCGAGGACTACACAACGAGCCTTGGCGAACATCTCGCGCTTCGAATGACGCTCGACGAAATGGACGCCGTTCGCGAGGCCGGTATTCTTGTCGACCGAGATTTCGCGGGCCACCGAATCGGGCACGATCGTCAGGTTGCCAGTCTCGAGCGCGTCGGGCAGCAGCAGATTCAGAGAACTCGCCAACGGACCCTTGCCGGTTGCGCGGCGCATCTTCGTCACCGGAACGTTCAACTTCGTTGCGGATGCGTTGAAGCGTTTGACGCATTCCGAATCCGGCGAGTCGTCCTCGAGGAAGATACCATCGGGCAGTTGCGCCCAACCTTCCTTCCGTCCCGCGACGCGGAAGATCGGCTCGACCTGATCGTAATAAGGCTTTAGATCGGCGTAGCTGATCGGCCAGTTTTCGCCGAAGCCGTCATGATCTTTGGCTTTGAATTCGAAATCGCTCAGGCGGAACGACATGCGCGCCCAGAAGTTCGACTTGCCGCCGAGCATACGCACGCGGACCCAATTATAAGGTTCCTTCGAATCGTGCGTGTAGGGGACCTGTTTCTCGTCCACCCATTGATTGGCGTTGAATTCGTTGGCCTGTATGACGTGAGGGAGGCGCCCGGGATCACCGAGTCCGCGATAGGGAAGATCGTAGACAGGCTTCAAGGCCCGTTCGCGCTGGAAGTCGACGTTCGGACCAGCGTCGAGCATCAGGCATTTGATTCCCTTCTTAGTCAGCGTGTAGGCGGCCATGCCTCCTGAGGCGCCGGAGCCAATGATGAGAACGTCGTAATCCTGTTGAGTCGGCATGTTTCGAAATCCCTTAATCGAGCGGATACCAGTAGAGGCCCACGCCGCCTTGACGGCGTCCGCCGCGCCCGCCTCGGGCACCTGGTTCGCTGGCGGCGGCGTGCAGATATTCACGCGAATTCATGGTGGCGGCTCTGACCTCGCGGCGCGCCTCTTCGAGGAAGTGGGCCAAAGGATCGGCTGGGGCGACATAGTTCCACGGCCTGACCGCCGGAGCGATGAGAGCGGCGGCCTCGGAATCGTTGAGATCCGCGAAGGGTTTCCTGTACTTCTGAGTGGACTGATGATTGAGTAGATCAAGGCCGGCCGTATAAATATCCTGCCTGTCGACCGGCGATTTTCCGACGTAGAAATCGAGGAACTCGGGTACGCGAGCGTCGAGCGCTCCGGCCAACTCTCCTCCGCTTGGCATCAGGAGATCGCTGAGACGTTTGAGAGCGGCGTACTGCGCGGGCGAAAAGAAGTGCAAAACCGGTGTCGATGCCTGATCAGGGCCTTCGGTTTCGATCTTCGGATACTCCATGCCGGAGCCGTTCGCGGATCCATAAGTAGGAGGCGCCGGGTGCGGCGTGGCGACCGGCACGGAGGCGGTCGAAGCCGGCTTCACGGCCTCTTGGGCCAGGAGTGCCGAGCCAACCGGAAGAGCGATTGCGCTTTGAAAAAATCGACGGCGTTTCATGGTTGTCGGACTCATCATAACATCCGGGGTGAGGTCTGATCCGAGCCTCGATGCGGTAACGTTTTTGCTTGACAGAAACGAGCATTTTGTAGTATTTTGCCATTAGGCTAATTATCCAAATGGCTAACCGTGCTGCCGCCATTCTCGACGATCAATTGAATGCGACGTTCTCGGCCCTATCCGATCCGACGCGGCGGGCTATTCTGGCGCGCCTGGCGCGCGGGGAGGCGACCGTCAAGGAGCTTTCCGAGCCCTTTCCCATTACCGCGCCGTCGATGACGAAGCATTTGAAGGTCCTCGAGCGCGCCGGGTTGATCAGCCGTGGAAAACAAGCGCAGTGGCGGCCGTGCCGGCTCGAGGCGGCTCCGCTGCAGGAGGTCGCGTTGTGGGTCGAGGCGTATCGCGCGAACTGGCAGCAGACGATGGGACGCCTCGATGATTACCTTTCGAAATTGGAGAAGAACAAACATGGTCACGACAAGAAGCAATCCTGAGGTGGCGTTGACGCTCCCCTCCGATCGCGAGATCGTTCTCACCTGCATCCTCAGGCATCCGCCGGAATTGATCTATCAGGCGTGGACGCAGCCCGAGCACATACGGAATTGGCAGGGCTGCGCAGAGGGCGAGGTCACATCCTGCGCTGTCGATTTGCGGGAGGGCGGGGCGTGGCATTACACGATGCGGATGCCGGACGGCAGCGAGCATCCGTTCCACGGGGTGTATCGCGAGATCGTTCCGAGCCGCCGGCTCGAGTATACATCGTGCTACGACATGCCGGCGTTTGGGAGGCCAGAGTGGATCGCGACGGTCGTCTTCGAGCCGTTTCACAACGGCACGCGGCTGATCCACACGATCCTGCATGAGACGAAGCATATGCGCGACGGCCATTTGCGGTCGGGCATGGAGAACGGACTGGCCGCGGGCATGGGCCGGCTGGATGATGAGGCGGAATCGATCGGACGGAAATCATGAAACTCTACACCTATTTGAACTATGGCGGGAATTGCGCCGCGGCGTTCCGCTTCTATGAGGAGCATCTCGGCGGCAAGATCTCGATGATGATGACGCACGGCGACATGCCGGGGCCGAACGAGGTCCCCGAAAATTGGAAGAGTGCGATCCTGCATGCGCGGATGAGCATTGGGGGAACTGAGCTGCTCGGCGCCGATGTCCCGCCCGACCGGTTCCAACCGATGCGTAGCGCGTATCTGACTCTGCTGCTCGACTCCATTGAGGAAGCCGAACGCATCTACGCACTGCTCTCCGACGGCGGCGAGATCTTCATGCCGATGGCCGAGACGTTCTTCGCTTTCCGCTTCGCGATGCTGCGCGACCGGTTCGGAACGTCGTGGATGCTTTTGAACGAGCGTCCGCGACAGGCAACTTGAGCGGCCTGGTCAACCAGGTGTCTTGATGCGCGCTGGCGTGGACTGCCCCTTTAGAAGTCCGGCGACGAAACGAAGCGGCCCGATGCTGAGCAACGTCTTGCTCATCCGCCAGGCTAGCGAGTTGCGGATCTCATCGGCCTGTGCGCGGTCATCGGCTGCTTGGGCAAGCGCGTCCTTCGCCTGGGTGCGCGCATCCTCCAACTGAGTTCGAACGTCCACGAGCATGTGCTCGAGACGTTCGGCGTGGCTCTGCAGCGCCCTGTCCGCCTGGCCTGAGCGATGCGCCCAATCCTTGAACCGGGGCGACCATTCGCTCAAGTACGCTGCCACCGCACGGGACTCGTCTTCCGGCTGCGGTGGCCCTTGATTGGCCTCGATCGCCTTCGTGTAGAGATCGATCAGGCGGCTCGCGGTCGAACCGAGCGTCGCTTCGGAACGAATGCGGGCGCTGATGGCGGAGGCTTGAGTGGGATCGTAGAGCTCAATCTGCCGGGCGATCACATCGGCTGTCAATGGGCCGTTTACAGCGCGAATTCCGAAGTTGATCGCGCGTAGCGCATCGAAGTTGGCGGGCGTCACGAGCGGGCCAGTGCCCTCCTCGGCGAGGCAGATTACCGCCGCGCCGCAGGCCATGGCCTCAATCGCTCCGCGGCCGAGCGAGAACACGATCGGGTAGTTCGGAAGCAGAACTTCCGGCTTGCTGTGAACGCTGCCCGCGGCCAGTCCAACGACATCGAGCGCGATGCCGAAGCGGCGGCAGGCCTCGCGCACGGGGGCGGCCTCGGCATCGAAGGCGTTCGAGAGCAGAAGGGCGCGATCCGGCTTGGCTGGAAGCGGAACAGTGCGCGCCGGAAACCGGTTCTCGTCGAAGAAATTCGGGAGGCAGGTGACGCGGTCGCTGGGAATTCCGTGGCGCATCACGAGCCGCTCGTGTCCGAGTTCCGACACAACGACGTAGTGGCGCAACCGCGGGAAATGGATCGGCGCCTCTTCCCATGGCAGCCAGCCGTGGCAATATTGAATCGCCGGAACGCCGGGGAAGTGCAGCAGGGCGGTCAGCGTCTCCATGTGGTGCTGACCGTGTATGACATCGGGGGCGATTTGTATGTTCGAAAGCCGGTCTGTGACCGCAATTGTCGAGGCGATCAGGTCATCCGCAATCTCACCCAGATTGGGGCTGTAGCAGACCGGTTGATGGCCGCGCCGCAGGAGCTCCCGGGCGATATCGAGCACATACAGCTCAGACCCGGCGCGCTTTGCCAGCGAGCTGTTTGTGAGGAGGATTCGCACGCTTCATGGTATACCGAAGCCGCGCGGGACTCTACGCCCTGGCAAGGTATACGAACCGGGTGATGAACAATCCGGCGAGGACGAGTTCCATCCAAGTGAACTCGCGGAACCGGCCGCGGCAGAGCTTGATGAGAGTGTATGACGTCAGGCCGAAAGCGAGTCCGTTAGCGATGCTGAAGGTCAAGGGGATCGTGATCATCGTTAGGAATGCCGGGATGGCGAGACCGGGATCGTCCCACTGGATTTCGGCGGCGTGGGAAGCCATGAGGGATCCAACGATAATCAGCGCCGGGGCCGTGGCCGCAGCGGGAATGACGCCGATTACGGGAGCGATCACCAGCGCGAGCAGGAACAGCAAGCCGGTGACGATCGACGTCACTCCGGTGCGTCCGCCCGCGACTACTCCGGCGGCGCTTTCGATGTAGCTGACGACGGTTGAGGTTCCTGCCAGGGAGCCGGTGATCGTCGCCACTGAGTCCGCAAGGAGGATGCGATCCATGCGAGGGATCTCATTCGTCTTCGGATTGTAGAGACCGGCTTTCTTGCTGACGGCCACAAGCGTACCGATATTGTCGAACATGTCGACGAAGAGGAAGACGAAGATGATTTCGAGCGCCCCGATCTTGAGGGCTCCGGGGATGTCGAGGCGGAAGGAAGTCGCGGTGATTTCCGACAGGCTATAGAATTTCGGATTCCATTGCACTTGGCCAGTGAGTGCTCCGAGGGCGGTTGTCGCGAGGACGCCGATGAGCATCGCGGCGCGCACGCGCCAGGCGAGGAGTGCGGAAGTGAGCAGCAATCCGAATATGGCGAGGAGCGTCGATGGCTGATGCAGATCCCCGAGAGTCAACAACGTCGCGGGATGAGCCACGATGAGGCCGGAGTTTTTGAGTCCGATGAGGGCGATGAACAATCCGATGCCGACGGCGACGGCGCCGTAGAGATCCGCGGGTATGGCTTTCACGATCAATTGGCGAACGCCGGCGAGGGTGAGGATCAGGAACACGACGCCCGAAATAAAGACCGCGCCGAGGGCCGTCTGCCACGGGACGCCCATGCCTTTGCAGACCGTATACGTGAAATACGCGTTCAGGCCCATGCCGGGCGCGAGTGCGATCGGATAGCGGGCCAGCACGCCCATCAGGATGCTGCCGACTGCGGCCGACAGGCAGGTCGCCGCGACGACGGCCGGCAGCGGCATTCCGGTTTCGGACAGGATTGCCGGATTCACGAAGACGATGTAGGCCATCGTGATGAAGGTCGTGAATCCGGCGAGGATCTCGATCCGCCAGCCGGTCGAGAGTTGTTCGAATTCGAAGTACCGCTCGAGGCGCTGCTTCATTTATGTTCTAAAGAGTACCGTTTCATCCTCGAACCGGCGCGATGCGAAGTAGAACGCGGCTGCGGCGTAGACGATGTTGGCGAACGTCGTGATCAGGAAATTGGTCGCTGTGAGATCCCCGAGCAGAGTGCTGCGGATGACCTGGCTCGCGTTGAAGATCGGGATGAGAGCCATGGTGGGAGTGAACTGGAGCCCTGGCATGCCGCCGATCAAAGCGGGGAAAATCACGATCAGGGCGAGCGGTGTCAGGTACGTCTGCCCTTCTTTGAAACTGCGCGCGAGGATCGCGATGGCGATCATGATCGACGCCGCCAGCAGCGCGAGGGGCAGCATCGTGAGTACGATCAGCCCGATCGCATGGCCGTCGAGCGGGATCGTTTTCAGCATCTGCTGCATTTCCTTGTTCTTTCCCGCGAGGCCGCCGTTGCGGATCGAGAACACCATGCTCGCGAGCGTCAGCATGGCCGTGATGAAGATCGCGGTCATGGCCGCGAGGATCTTGCCGAGAACGATTTCGGAGCGGTGCGCGGGCGACGAGAGATACAGTTCGAGTGTCTTGCGTTCCTTCTCGCCGGCCGTCATGTCGATCGCGGGATACATGCCGCCGGTGAACATGAGCAGCAGCAAGATGTAGCCGAGCATGGTGCCCCACATAGCACCGGCCATTTTGCGTTCGGGCGCGACGTTAACACGTTTGAGCGAGAACGGCGTGAGGATTGCCTCGGGGACGTTTTGGTCTCTCAAACGCCGCCTGATACTGGAATCCCTGTAATCGGAAAGGATCGCGCGCAGCAAATCGCCGGCAGTCTCGGAGGTTGGGCTCGACTGATCGACGTAGTAGACGATCTGGGGAACTCCGCCGGGATTGTCGATCTCTTCGACCGCTGCCGCCAGTTCTTTCTTCTCGACGGCCTCTTTTAGATCGGGCTTGTCGACGATCTTGAGTCCAGCTTTCTCGATCGCCTGGCGGATTTCAGGAGAGCTGATTTTGAGACCGATGCCCAAGGTTTTCGCTTCATCTTCGGCATTCTTCTGAACCTTGGAAATGACAAAGCCCATGCCGACCATGAGGGCGGGAATCGCGATCAACGGGATGATGATCATGCTGAGCAGGGCGCGGCGGTCGCGCAACTGATCGAGCATTTCCTTGATGTAAATGGTCTTCAGAATGTCGAAGCGCATTTTTTAATTCCGGTTCTCCGCAAGGCCGAGCAGGTCGAGAAAAATCTCGCGCAGGCGCAGCTTTCCGGTGGCGGCTCGCAGTTGATCCATGGTGCCGATCATGCGGATCTTGCCGTCGTTGATGACGGCGATGCGGTCGCAGAGGTACTCGGCTTCTTCCATGACATGCATCGAGAACACGACGCACTTGCCGCGGTTTCGCGCCTCGAGGATCGAATCCTCGATCGCTCGGGCGGCGGGAACGTCGAGGCCCGAGGTCGGCTCGTCGAGAATCAGGATCGGAGGATCGCAGAGCATGGCGCGGGCGATCGCGACCTTTTGCTTCATGCCGGTCGAAAATTTGTCGATCTTCGACTCGGCGAAACTGGTGAGGCCGAACTTCACGATCGTTTGCTCGACTCTCGCCGCGGCA
Source organism: Bryobacteraceae bacterium (assembly GCA_036502165.1). Taxonomy (GTDB): domain Bacteria; phylum Acidobacteriota; class Terriglobia; order Bryobacterales; family Bryobacteraceae; genus F-183. Next base: position 10,048 of record DASXZC010000550.1, on the reverse strand, counting down.
TCGGGAAGGCGGTTCAGATCGGCGAAGAATCGCAGGACTTCGCGCGGTGTGAGGCGTCCGTAGAGGCCCATGTCACCAGAGAGGAATCCGATCGATCCGCGGACTTCCGACGGATTTTTCACGATGTCGAAGCCGTTTAGAATCGCCGTGCCTGAGGTTGGCTTGAGGAGCGTCGCGAGAACGCGTAGGGCGGTGGTTTTGCCGGCGCCATTCGGACCTAACAATCCGAAAATTTCACCCGAATAGACTTCGAAAGTCAGCCCGTCGACTGCCGTACGCGAGCCGTGTTTCTTGTCGGCGAAGGTCTTGCGGATCCCCTCCACCTGAATCGCGGCGCCGCCTGGTTTGGTCGGATTCATTCAAACGAATTCTATCAATGATCGCGCGGTGCCGTTCCCCGTAAACGATGGATTGCGAGAAATGAATAATGTGCGGCGCTCCAGCAGGTCATCGCGGCGCATAGCCAGATCATGCCAATTTCCACCGTTTCAGCAGTGGGGCCCGGAGCAAAAGAATGATGGATCAGGATGACGAGCGCCGTCAAAATCTGGATGAGCGTGCTCAATTTGCCCCACACGCTAGGCGGAAAATCACGGATGGATGTGAACAGATAGGCGATCACCGACGAAAGCAGGATCAGAACATCGCGGCCCAATACGATCCACGTGAGCCAAATCGGAACGACGCCGTGGAGCCCGAAGATCAGGTAGGCTCCGCTGAGCATCAGCTTGTCGCCGATCGGATCGAGGAATGCGCCGAGCTTCGAAGTCGCCGAGTACTTGCGGGCGACCCAACCATCAAGGGCGTCGGACATCGAGGCGACAAAGCCGACGCCGATCACCCACGCATATTCGCCATCCCACAGCAGTTTCCAGATCCACGGCACGAGCAAAATCCGAAGCGCCGTCAGCAGATTCGGAACGTGCTTCATGCGATCAGTTTGTCGACGACCTGGCCCTCAACATCAGTCAAACGGAAATCGCGGCCTTGGAAGCGGTAAGTCAGCTTCGTGTGCTCGATCCCCATCAGGCGCAGGATCGTCGCCTGCAGATCGTGCACGCCCACGGGATCCTCGGCGATGGTGTAGCCGATGTCGTCGGTCTTTCCGACGGTGACGCCGGGCTTGATGCCGCCGCCGGCCATCCACATCGTGAACGCCTTGGCGTGATGATCGCGACCCAGGAATTTCGAGCCGGAGCGAGCTTCGTTCATCGGCGTACGTCCGAACTCGCCACCCCAGACGACGAGCGTCGAATCGAGGAGTCCACGCTGTTTGAGATCCTTGATGAGGGCGACCGCCGCGCGATCCGTCTCGCGGCAGAGTTCGGTCAGCTTGTTGACGATGTCGCCATCGGCCGAGGCCCCGTGAACATCCCAGCCGCGATGATAGAGCTGGATCATCCGCACGCCGCGCTCGACCATGCGCCGCGCGAGCAGGCAGTTGTTGGCGAAGGAATTCTTGCCGGGCGTCGTGCCGTACATCTCGTGGGTCTGATGCGACTCTTGCGTGAGATCGGCGAGACCCGGCACGCTCGATTGCATCTTGTACGCGAGTTCGTAAGCGGAGATGCGCGACTCGATTTCCGGATCTCGGACGCTCGCCATTTCGGACGTGTTCAAATCCTTCAGCAGATCGAGCGAGCGCCGCCGGGACTCGCCGCTAACGCCTGACGGATTCGACAGGAACAGCACGGGATCACCGGAACGGCGGAACTCGACGCCTTGATAAGTCGAAGGGAGAAATCCGCTGCCCCAGCAGGATTTCCCGCCGTCGGGCGCATTCTCGCCAGACAGCAGCACGACGAATCCCGGCAGATCTTTGTTCTCGCTTCCGATGCCGTAGGAGAGCCAAGCGCCCATCGCGGGGCGGCCCGGAATCTGATGGCCGGTGTTCAAAAAGATCTGCGCCGGCGCATGATTGAACTGCGTCGTGTGCATCGATTTGACGAAGGCGACATCGTCGACGATCGTCGACAGATGCGGCAGCAGACTCGAAAGCTCCGTGCCACTTTGGCCGAATTTTCGGAACGAATGAGGCGACGCGAGCAGCTTCGGAACGCCTTTGATGAAGGCGAACCGCTCGCCCTTGATCACGTCTTCCGGAACCGGTTGGCCATCGTATTTCATCAGCACCGGCTTGTAGTCGAACATGTCAAGCTGTGACGGCGCACCCGCCATGAACAGATAGATGATCGACTTCGCCTTCGGCGGATACTGAAATCCTTTGGCGAATGCTTCGCCCTGCGTCAGCGTTGCCAGCGCCGCCGAACCCAGGCTGAATCCAGCAGCCTGTTCAAAGAAATGCCTACGCGTCAGACGCTTCAAATCCTGCATCGCTTAATGCCTCGTTACCGCTTCATCCAAGTTCAACAATACGTTTGAAAGCATCGTCCAGGAAGCGGCGCTCGCCGCATCACCTGAAGAGGATGCCCCCACAATTTTCATCGCCTCGTCCGAGTGCGATTTGAAATACGAGTCTTCCTTGTCGAACCAACTCTGCATGCGGTCGAGCTCCGAAGGAGTCGGCGCGCGGCTGGTCACGATTCGGAATGCGTAGTCGATCCGGTCTTTCGTCGATGTTCCGCCTTCCGCCTCGACGCGCTTCGCCATGGCTTGAGCAGCTTCAAAAAATGCCGGATCGTTGAGCGCCGTCAACGCCTGCAGCGGAGTGTTGGTGCGAATGCGCCGGACCGTGCAGACCTCGCGGCTGGTGGCGTCGAAGTTGATCAACGCCGGGTACATCGCGGAGCGGCGCGCGAACGTATACAGGCCGCGGCGATAACGGTCGCCGCCCTTGCTCTCCGTCCATTTCTCGTTGCTATAGGGAACGTCCCACACGCCGTCGGGTTGATAAGGAAATACGCTGGGGCCACCGATTTTAGGATTCATCAACCCACTGGTTGTGAGCGTGAAATCGCGGATCAGCTCGGCTTCGAGCCGGAAGCGCGCGCCGCGGGAGATCAGCTTGTTATAGGGATCAGCATTCAGAACTTCCTGCGGCGCGATGGAGCTTTGCCGGTAGGCGTTCGAGGTGACGATCAGGCGGTCCATCGCTTTCATGCTCCAACCGCGGTGCATGAATTCGACGGCGAGCCAGTCGAGCAATTCCGGGTGCGTGGGACGCTCGCCTTGCGTTCCGAAGTCCTCGGCGGTCTCGACGATCCCGCGGCCGAAGAACTGGGCCCAGATCCGATTGATCGCGACGCGCGCGGTGAGCGGATTGTCGGGGCTCACCAGCCATTTCGCGAGACCCAGCCGGTTGCGCGGCAGATCGGCAGGGAAGGGCATGATGAATTCCGGAACGTCCGCGCAGACCTTGTCGGCTTTGCTCGCAAAGGCTCCGCGAGCGCGTATGTTGTCGCAGGGGACGCCTTCGCCGGGCGTCTCCTCCATGATCTGCGCGGTCACGATTCCGAGGCGGTCGAGGTCGCTCTCGGCTCCGCGGAGCGCGTCACGAGCGGAGGCGAGCGAAGGAGCAATGGTGCGGAAGTACGCGGAGAGATCCTTCTTCTGATCGGCTGTGCGATCGGTCGCCGGTGCGGCGAGAATCGGCCAGAAACGCGCGCGCACTTTCACGATCGTCGAAGGATCGTCGACGCTCGATGCACTCAAGCGGAAGCGTCCGATGGACTGGCCGGTGAATTCGGAATCCTGCCGGATCGTGATGCGCACTGGGCCAGTAACGGCGATCGGCGTCTTTGCCACCAGCACCATCTGACGCGGAATGCGGACGTCGTCGCGCGTGGCATCGACCGTCCACAATTGCTTTCCTCCGACACGGCCGTCGTCGCTCAACTCGCGCGACCATTCGATGGGAGTCCACTTGCCGTCGCTCATCATTTCCGCGCGGATCTCGCTCACTGTGAAATCGCCGTACACGTCGCGGCCCGGACCGCCGCGTGGCAGGGACTTCGCGGGTAGCGCTTCGATACGAATTCCTCGAAGCGACTCGACTCCTTCGAGCTTGCCTTCGATGACGTAGGTCTCTTCGCGCGGATTCTGTCCGGACGCTTCAATCGATCCGTCGGCGCTGACAGTGAGGTCGGCGCCATGCAGCGCGTGGGCCTTCAAATCGCCGATCGGGCGCCAGTCTTTCTTAGCGTTGAGCGTTCGCTGTTCCCACTCGCCTTGTTCGCTCTCGAGCGCGGGCGTCGAGGTCTTCAGTTTTGCTTCGAGGTCGTCGATCTTCGCGCGCAGCACTTTGCGCTTGTCTTCCTGCGCTGGAGTGGCCAGATCGAGTTGCGGCTCGATCCATTTCATCGAGGTGTCGCCGTAGTCCTTCGAGGTCTTCATCGTGTGACTGAAGAAGGCCATCATCGAGTAATAATCGCGCTGGGTGAACGGATCGTACTTGTGGTTGTGGCACTGCGAGCAGCCGAGCGTCGAGCCGAGCCAGACTTCCGAAGTCGTGTTGACGCGATCGACGAGGACTTCAAAATGGGCCTCGTCCTTGTCGACTCCGCCCTCTTCGTTCAGCATGGTGTTGCGATTGAATCCGGTGGCGATCTTCTGCTCGATGGTCGGATTTGGAAGCAGGTCGCCGGCGAGTTGCTCGATCGTGAATTCGTCGTAAGGCATGTCGCGATTCAGGGCGTCGATGACCCAATCGCGATACTTCCACATCGTGCGCTGCAGATCTTTTTCGTAGCCATTGGTGTCGGCGTAGCGAGCGAGATCGAGCCACGGGCGTGCCCAACGCTCGCCGTAATGCGGCGAGGTGAGCAGGCGGTTGACCAGGCGATCATAGGCATCGGGACGCGAATCGGCAACAAAATCGCTGACTTCCTTGGGTGAGGGCGGCAGTCCGATGAGATCGAGACTCAGGCGGCGGATCAGGATTTCCTTCGGCGCTTCCGGCTGGAACGTCAGGCCTTGACTCTCGAGCTTCGCGAGGATAAATTGATCGATCGCATTCCGCACTGGACCCTTGACCGTAGGCGGCGTCACCTCGGCAGGCTTGATATAAGACCAAAGCTTTTGCACCTTCGCGACCGTGTCGGATTTAGGAAGTCCGGGGGCGCCGTGATCGACCCAGGTCCGCAACAGCGCGATCTGTTCGGGCGCCAAGCCGTTGCCCATGGGAGGCATCCGCGTCGCCTTGTCGGGGCTCGAAACGCGTATGATCAACTTGCTCGCGGCCGAGTCTCCGGGCACGATCACCGGGCCCATCGGAGCTCCGGCGGCGATGTGCTCGGCGGAATCGAGGCGCAGATGCGCCGCCGGACTCGCGCCGGAATGGCACCCCGCGCAGGATTTTTTGAGAAGGCCAAGCGCCTCATCGGCTGGCTGAGCGTCAACGATCACTGAGGCGGAAAGGACGAGCACGGCCACTAGCGGCAACGATACGAACACACGGCGAGTCTTCATGGGGATGGCGAAAAGCGTAAAGCTTCCCTCGGAGATAATAGTCTCACAATGACGAGGTCCGTGGGATGCCGCTGCAACTCGGGACACGGCCACTAGAATGAGAGAGACGAGGAATTATGCCAGCCTTTGCAGGATTTTCGGAAGACGCCGTCAAATTCTTTCGCACGCTTCGCAAGAACAATACGCGCGAATGGTTTCAGCCGCGCAAGGACATCTTCGATTCGAGCATCCGCGCCGTGATGGAGGATCTCGTCGGCCACATCAATCACGAGTTCGGAAAGTTCGCTCCGCTGCACATCGCCGAGCCGAAGAAGGCGATCTACCGTATCTATCGCGATACGAGGTTCAGCAACGACAAGACTCCTTACAAGACACACATCGCCGCGAACTTTCCGCGGCAGGGGATGGAGAAGCACTCGGCGGCGGGCTATTATTTCAGCGTTTCCGACGAAGAGGTCGAATTCGCCGGCGGCGTCTACATGCCGCTGCCCGATGGGCTGCTCGCACTGCGCAACCATATTGTGGAGAACGATGCGCGCTTCGCCAGGATCGTCGCTCATAAGAAGCTCGTCGAGTCGATGGGTCCACTGTACGGCGGATCGCTGACGCGCGTGCCAAAGGGGTTCGATGCCAACCACGCGTCTGCGGATTTCATCCGCATGAAGCAGTGGATGTTCTTCAAAGCGATCAAAGGTCCAGCGATGATGCGATCGCCTGATTTATTGAAGGAAGTCGTGATGCGGTTCAAGCTGGTGGCTCCGCTGGTCGTGTTCCTGAATGAGCCGCTCGAGAGAGTGCTGCGCAGGGCGAGCTCGGCGGGGAGGCTGGTTTAGTTCACCGCCATCAACATCTCAACCGCAGCCTGATTGTTCGACAGGCGTGCGATCTGGAGCGCCGTGTGGCCCATGGCGTCCTCGGCGTTAGGGTCCGCGCCCGCTGCCAGCAGCAGCGGAATAGCGTCGATGAACTTCCCCTCAGCGGCGTACATAAGCGCGGTGCGGCCCCGATCGTCTTTCAGTTTTACATCCGCGTGATGCGCGAGCAGGAGCTTAGTCGAAGTCTCGTATCCAAACATGGATGCATACATCAGAGCCGTAGCGCCGTGCTTGTCGCGTGCATCTGGAGCGGCGCCGGCATCGAGCAGGACGCGCAGAACGGGAGGGGAAAAGAACCCCTCAGACGCAATGAAAGTTTCGCCGTCGCGATCGCGAAAATCTAGATTCGCGTGGGCGTCGATGAGGAGTTTCATGATCCCGATCCGCTGCCGGTGCGCGGCTTCCCACAGCGGCGGCCAAAATTGCATGGTCGCCGGATTGACCGGCGCGCCAGCATCGAGCAGGAGCTTGACGAGGTCGGCATTGCCGTTCAGGACCGCGTCTCGCAGTGCCTCGGACTCATGATCGCCGCGGCTGTCAATGCCATCCTTCGAAAGGAATTCCTTGGCGCGATCGGCGCAGTCGAAGTAGACGGCGATATCGAGAGTACGCACGCCAGCGCACCTCGCGGCTTGGTTAGGCGGATGACAGTATGCTTCTTGTTCGACCGGCTCGGCTGACTCGACTCGCGGCTCGACCGCAGGGTCAAGGACGGCCTCGACGACCAACTCGGCGGCCGAACTGCCCAAGTGGCCGAGCCCATACGTCAAATAATCACTGCCCCGGCAACGCGCCTGATATTGATCCCGCATCATCAGCCGCCCAACGTAAGTCGCCGTCCGCATGACGCTTTGCCTTCCGCGTAGCGCTTTCTCGCCTCTGGGCGGACGAGAATCCGCTTTAGGTTTGACGAGCGGGGCGGTGGTTTCCGAATAATAGTCCGGTATAGCGGACCACAGGGAAACGGGCCACCGATATCCGTTCGTGACAAAGGCTCCCTGGCATCGGCCGGAGATCCAAGAGCCCTCCATGGTTCGGAATCCCTCTCCTCTTACCGCGATGCGCTTGCCTTTGTAGGCGGACAGATTCTGAAACAACTCGCAAATCGGGATGACCGGCAAAGTCTCGGGATCCGGCAGCGCCTCGACCGAGAGACTTTCGATCGAATCAAACGCCAACACTGCCGGGAAGTCGTGCGAAGGGTCGAGGCGAAGCCGTCCAGAAAAGATCCCTGATGCCCTCACCAACTTGCCTTCGTTCCGCAGACGATCGGCCTTCGCCGCTGCGTCATCGAGCTGCCGGACCTGATCGGCAGCAGCCGTGGCGGAAGGTCGCAATCGGAAGCCAATCGACCAGGACCGACGGCCCGCGACCACTTCATGCTTCCGTTCACAACTCACCGAACCCAGCACGGCTACGTCCTTTGAGATCGTAAGCTCGCCGGTCACTCGCACCAGCATCCCATCGGATCGATCGAGATTTGGCCACAATTCGCAAACGGTCTGCTGGCCGTACACGAAGCCGGCCGTCAGCAGCAGCGCTGCCGCAAACTGTATGGGATGACGCATATGAAAAGCCGCCGCGCTCGCCACCAGTTTATGCAAAAAGGGCCGAAGCGTTTCCGCCTCGGCCCTTCGGGCCACTCCTGAAGCTAACCAGACCTTCTAAAACATATTCCAGAGAAATTGATTGTACACTTCGTGATGGTACTGGACTTCTTGTGACTTCACGAACGTTCCCAAAGCACGCGGGCAACGGTCGGCCGAGGCACGCTTCAAGTCTGCAAAACGGCCCTTTACATCGGCGCCGAAGAGGGTCGAGGTCCACTCGGCCTCTTCGAAATTCTTGATCGCGTCGTAAATGTTGTCGGGCAGATACCGCTGCGCCTGCCGCAGATTCTTGATCTTCGAGGTCTCGCCGTCGAGGCCGGTTTTGAAGACGCTCAACAACACCATATACGGATTCGCGTCCGGAGCCACCGAGCGCACTTCCACGCGGGCACTGCGCTCGTTGCCGATCGGGATGCGAATCATCGAACCGCGATCGACTGCCGATGCCTTGATCTGATTCGGAGCCTCAAAGTGCGGATCGAGGCGGCGGTACGCGTTCACACTGGGATTCAACGGCAGGCAAATATCGTTGCCGTGCGTGAGAATGCGATCGACGAACTGCCAGGCGAACTTGCTGACCTTCTCTTCACCCTTCGGATCCCAGAAGATGTTCTTGCCGCCCTTCATCACCGATACGTTGGTGTGCATGCCGCTGCCGTTCACGCCGACGACCGGCTTCGGGAGGAATGACGAAGTGAAACCCATGCTGGTCGCCACTTCGCGGCAGATCAATTTATAGAGCTGGATCTGATCGGCGGCGGCGACGACTTCGCCGTAACCATAGTTGATTTCGAACTGCGACGGCGCGACCTCCGGGTGATCCTTTTCATTCTGGAAACCCATCGCCCGCTGGACTTCGGCCACGGTGTCGATGAACCCGCGCAACGGATCGCCGGGCAGCGAGTGGTAATATCCGCCGGTGTTCACGTACTCAAACTTGCCGGTCTCGTGATAGTGCCGCTCGGCGTCGACGCCCTTGAACAGGAATCCTTCGATTTCGTTCGCCGCATGCAGCGTGTAGTCGTTCTTGGCGTGGAGCCCGTTCGCATACTGCTTCAGCATGCCGCGCATGTCCGCGCCGAACGGGGAGCCGTCCTTGTCGATGACTTCGCCAAACACGAGGACTTTGCCTGCGCCGAAGTAATCAGCGGGAGCCCAATAGAATGCCGACCAGTCGATGCCGAGGCGCAGATCGCTCTCGTGCTGCGCGGTAAATCCGCGGATCGACGATCCGTCGAAGGTCAGATTGTCGGCGCTCTTGACAAGGAACTTCTTGTCATAGTCGAGCATGTGCAGGCGGCCTTCGAGGTCGCTGAACAGGAGGGTGACGGCCTTGATCCGCTTTTCGTCGGTCAAATATTTGATCCGCTCTTCCTGGATCTTGTCGGCGGCAACGCGGTTTTTGCGCTGCTCCTTGGCGTTCAGATTCAGTTCTTCCAACTCGTCGTAGGGAAGCTGTAGGAAGTTGCGCAACTCTGTGGACATATAGTGGACGAGGTCTCCTAATCACGGGGGGAGTCAAAACGCCGACGGCCACAGATGCCTGTGCGTCCGCGCAAGCAGTTATTATTTCAGGACCGTGGCCGTATCGGCAAATCAATAATTCTGATCGCCAGCCTAAAAGAAAGAAGCGGCGTGCGGCTGGTCGTCGCGCCTGGGCCACGATCGATCGATAGAGAGTGTGGCTGATCAGCCACACTCTAAAAGAAGCTAACTCTAATTGAATCACTGCGCTAGCAAACTTCTGGAGCTGCTGTTACAATAACTTTTCGGTTGTGAGAGGATGCAGGGGAGGAGAGCCAGCGTTGCCGTTTGAGACCACGATCCAAAATCCCGTCGAGACCAGTGGCGTCGGGCTTCATAGCGGTGTGCCGGTATCGATCCGAATCTATCCCGCGCCAGCAGGCACGGGAATCGTTTTCCGCAGAGCCGACCTCAACTACTTCGAAATCCCCGCCCGTTGGGAACATGTCGAGCGCGTCAGCTATGCGACAAGCCTGATGCGCAAGAGCGTCTACATCTCGACTACCGAGCATCTGCTGAGCGTGTTTTACAGCATGCGGATCGACAACGCTTATATCGATATCGACAACCTGGAAGTGCCGATCCTCGATGGCAGCGGGGGACCCTTTGTCGATCTCTTGAACGCGGCCGGATTGCGGACGCTGCGGCGCCGCCGCCGCTATTTACGGATCC
>DASXZC010000549.1:0-2549 GCA_036502165.1 Bryobacteraceae bacterium | reverse complement strand
TCCTTATCTTCGTCGTCGAGCGTGATGTTGCGGGCCGCGTCGACGAGGGCGGTGGTCATTTGACGCCGGGCTTCGTTGTAGCTTTTGAGGGAGTCGGCCTTCTGCTGGGGACTGAGGAGTCCGTTGGCGGCGTTGGCGTCCATGTCGGCGAGGGAGGTGGCGATTCGCTCGGCGGCGACGACGCTCGGTCCGGATTGCTGGGCGATGATGTGGAGCGCGTCGCGATGCTCACGGACCGCGATGATCGAAGCGATGATGAACGCGACGGTCAACAATCCGACCAGGACGAGGCTGCCCGCGAGCCAACGGGGCGTGGAGATTTCGACTGCGGGCCGCGCCGCCGGGGTCGCGGTCATGAGGGTTGCCGCACGCTGAGTGGTGGCCGCCGCCATCACCGAACCGCCTTGACCAGGAGGCGCGTCCAGTGTCCGAGGGTGACTTGATCGCCATCGTTGAGAGTCACGTCGACCAGTTGCTTGATCTCTTTGCCGTTGACGGAGGTTCCATTCGAGGATCCGATGTCGCGGAGCGTGAGGCTGCCGTCGGCGTGGACTTCGAGCAGCGCGTGGCGGTGGGATACGGCATCGTCGTGATCGAGGGCGACCTCGGGCTCGATGCCGCGGCGGGGGCTCGAGCGGCCGATCAGATTGGAGCCTGAGCGTAGTGCGGCGACGATGGATTCGAAGTCCGCTGGCGGCTCGGGACTGCCTTCGACTTTGAGTGAGGGATCGATGGTGATGGCGATTTCCCATCCGAGGAGCTTCGTCGAAGGCGGAGGCTCGGGCTCGGGCGTGGGTTCCGGGGCGGGAGTTGGAGCGGGAGCGGGTGCTTCCGGCGGCGGTGCTGACGCGACTGCGACTGGGGCCGGAGCGGGCGCGGGCGCGGGTGCGGGCGTCGCGGCGGGTGCAGGCGTTGACGCGGGCGGCATCGGGATTTCTCCATGGGCCCCGGTTTTGAAGTTGTAGCCGCATACTTCGCAATAGTCGCCGGGGCCTGGCTCGCGCTGGAATCCACAATCCGGACACGATTGCTGCGACTGCGACGACGGGGCCGAGCCGTTCTGCTTCATGGCGCTTCCGGGGGAACGGCCGGGTGCGCCGTCAATCTTCGCTCCGCACTCGGAGCAATAGTCGTTCTCGGTAGAGGAGTGCCCTTTGGGACAAGTAAATACGGCCATGACGATTGTTCACCTCAGTTTTTCTGCACGCGTTTGGTTTTCGTCGAACGGGTTTCGAGCGCCATCTCGTCTTCCTTCGCGACGCCCCGTTTGAGACGGACGGTTCCGGTCGCGGGATCCTCAACGTCGACGACCGTGCGCAACAGCTTGGCCGTCGCTTCGTTGCCGGATTCATGAGCGATTTTGACGGCTTTGCCGAGTAGCGCGGTGGCTTTGTCGGAGTCGCCGGCGGTGCGCGCTTCGAGTCCATCCTGGATGGATTGGGCGAGTTCGGCCTGGCCGGTGTAGTGGGCGACGTGACGTTCGATGCGGGTAGACTTCGCTTCGTCATCGGTCCAGATGGCGAGGATGCGCGCCTCGGCGACCTTGGTCTCGACACCGCTTTCGATCACGACCAAGCTCGCGCGGCCGGCGAGCATTTCGTCGCCTACGCCTCCGGGCTTGACTTGAATGGCGAAGTGATAATCACGGGATTCGCTGCCGCTCCAGGCGCCGGTGGGGAAGTCTGTGACCTGCCCTTTGACGATGCGGCCGAGTTGGGTGAGATCGGCGATTTCGGGGCTCACCTGTTTGCAGAAAAGGATCCGCGCGCCGACAGGATTCCACAGGCGGATGTGCGCTTCACCGACGCTCTTCGCCATCGCCTGAGCGAGAATCACCTTGAAATCGGCTTCGATTTGGGCGGGGTTGGCGATGATGTCGACGGTGCCGAGCAGCTTCGATCCAACCTTCTTAAGCTGCGGGACGTCCCAATCGGTGCCGACGCCGCGGCAGTCGCACTGGAAGAGTCCACGGCAGTTTTCGATCATCTGATCGAGACGGCGCGCGTCGGTCTCGTCGTTCTGACCGTCGGTCATGAGGAGAGCCTGTTTGACTCCGCCATCGAGGCGGCGGAACTGATTGATCGCGGCTTCGAGCCACGTCGAGATGACCGTACCGCCTTCGGCGTTCATGGCGCGGATGGCGTTCAGTGCGCGAGTTTTGCTGTCGGGCGTCGCGAGTTGGGCGGGGAAAATGACCTGGCCGATCGCGGAGCCGGCGACGAGGAAAAAATGAACGTCGTCGGGAAGCATCTGCACGAGCTTCGACAGAGCATCCTTGGCGGCGTGCATCTTCTCGCCGGCCATCGAGCCGGAAACGTCGCAGAGGATGCCGAACATCTTGTTGCTGCCGGAAGCGGCGAAGCCGGGCGCTCCGTCGACAGCCACCGTCATGATGGCGTGGACTTCGCTGGCGCCTTCGGCCATGAACTGATTTTGAAAGACTTCCGCTTTAAAATTGGCCATATTCAATTTCCTTTTTGAAAGCCGGGGATGAACCAGAGGCTATCTAAGGAGATCCACTTTCGTTTGGATTGCGTGACGGGTTCTTC
>DASXZC010000548.1:0-23609 GCA_036502165.1 Bryobacteraceae bacterium | reverse complement strand
GACTTAAACTTATCTCCGAATTGGGAGTTTAACTTCGGAGTCGGTTACGGAGTAACCTCCTCTACTGACCGGCTGATCATCAAAGCGATCATCGGCCGCCGATTCTCATGGCAAAAGCACTCACCGGTCAACTAATTCCGGGACCGGGTAGTCGGTTTCGGTTTATAACGAAATTTACTCCTGGCTGCCTTGCGATCGAAATTCCAATTGATTGTAGTGCCGTTCTGACTAAACCGCTTCCTTCCCGCCTCGTCCACCCGCCGCGTGTAGAAGGATCACCGGTTCAATTCGAGTGCCGCTTCCACCAAATGGTCGCGCCTCCTGGCCGCACTCCGTCGCTTGAACACCATCTCATCATCGGCCGCGTGGACGCCGTCCATATCGACGACGCAGCTCTCACCTCCGACGGCCGCCTTGATCTCCTGAAAATCCGCCGCATCGCACGCCGTGGCTACAAGGATTACACCGCGATCGATTCCATCTTCCAAATGGAAAAACGCTGAATCTTCGCTGGGCGCCTGATGATCAGGCCTTGCTGGCTACACCCTCGAATGGCACGGTCCGGCTCCTCGCGGACCGTTCGCGAAAATCAAAATGAATTTCTTCCCACAATGGATCGAAGAGATTCGATCCTGGGTGAAACAACGCCTGAACCTTGCGGAAGAAACCATGATCATCTCCACGATTGACTGGCGAATCTTGAATTGGCGCGGAGCGTCGGGGCGGTCGAGAACCGCGATAACGGTCTCCAATTGGCATGACCGATGTCGAGGGTGCGATCGGAAACCACTGATCGTTTCGAGGAACTCGCGCAAGACGGACTCGCCGCCCAGGCGCGCCTTTTGATGGGGTCGAAGACGGCGCTTGGCGATATCTTTCCTCGTAACTCGCCGAATTGGCGTTGGTCACGCGAAGCGACCTCATTCTGCGGTCCGCCAATGGCATGGTTCGCAGACACCGAAAGAGTGGAGCCTTGATACGCGGCTGATTTGGAATCGAACGGGAACATATCTTGCGGGAGCGGACGATCAGGAAAGCGCCTCTGTTTTGGTGCAAGACCCGTAGAGAGGCATCGATTTTCATGCAGCTCATTTCAGCATCGGGTTGAAGCCCATGGAAAACGTGTCTGCGTCAGAGATGTGTAGACAAGCGGACTGGTCACCACCGCCAGCAGCTGAAGTCGGCCACAGCGATTCCGGCCGGCATTGAGTCTCTCGCTAGAAATCGCTCTTTGGTTTACTGCGTCTTAACTTGTGAAACGCCGGGAAGCTTCAATCTTACTGGCTCCGCTGGAACCAATCTAAAATAAGACAGAATTGGAACACGCCGGAGTATCCATGGAATTGGCATTCGAATCGGCGCTGATGCCGGGCCTTCAGCGATCCAAGTTCCTCCTATCCTACTGCACCTTTCACGACGGCGAGAAAACTGCATCAACAGGTTAAATTGCAGAGGTGCCTGAAACGAGTACCCGCCCAGTCTATCTTGCGGTCAGTCTCGTCAACGAAAACTACGCGTTGAACTAAACCTCTTCGCGGCAAAACGTTGCACCCGAGCAGGGAGTGAGAAGAGTGGGCGGATGATCCGATCAGAGGAATACGGTTATGCCCATAACCTAAGCGATTCCCTGAAGGAGATCACCATGAAACCACTGCGAGAGCAGTTCATCCAGGACATGCAGTTGCGCGGCCTTGCACCCACAACCCAGAAAAGCTACATCCATCACGTGGCTGATTACGCTAAATACTACAATACCAGCCCCGATAAGCTCGACCTGGAAGCCATCCGTCAATATCAACTATACTTGCTCAACGAGCGTAAGCTCTCGGCCGAGACAGTCAATGGCTTCGTCTCCGCCGTCCAGTTCTTTTATCAAGTGACCCTGGAAATGCCCTGGGGTTCGGCTCACTTCCCCCGAGTCAAACGCCCGCAAACTCTCCCCGTTGTTCTCAGTCCGGAGCAGGTTGAATGGTTCTTCCAGCAGGTCCCCGGCTTGAAGTACCGAGCCGCTCTGATGACTTGCTACGGCGCCGGCCTCCGCATCGGGGAAGCGGTTTGCTTGCGGATCTCCGATATCGACAGCTCGCGTATGCTCATCCGCGTCCAGCAAGGCAAGGGCGGTAAGGACCGCTATACGATGCTCAGCCCTCGTCTTCTGGAGGTCTTGAGAACCTACTTCCGCGCCACCCGGCCCAAAGATATCTGGCTGTTTCCGTCCTGGAAACAACACCGCCATCTCAGCATCGGGACCCTGGGCTTGGCTTGCCGGGAAGCCTGTCAGCGCTCTGGCATCGGCAAGCGCATCACCGCTCACACCCTGCGCCACAGCTTCGCAACGCATTTGCTGGAAAACGGTACCGACACCCGAGTCATCCAAGTCTTGCTCGGCCACAGCCAGATCGACACCACCGCCCGCTACACACGGGTCGGTCCGCCATTGATCGCTGCCACGCAGAGTCCACTGGACCGGTTGGTCCCCGATCAAGCCAAGGACCGGCTGGTCCCGAAAAAGCCGAAGACGTAAACACCGATGCCACGGCCATCGCTCGAGATGGCCGACATCTTTCGACAGCACGGTGAGTCCTACCGCGCCAAGCACCGCTTGCCGCGGCATCAACGGCGCCTCATGCGAGCCATCGAGATCTGCCGCACGGCGGCTCTCGGTGGCCATGTCGACAAGTGCGGCCACTGCTCCTACACTCGCATCAGCTACAACTCCTGCCGCAACCGCCATTGCCCGAAATGCCAGTCTCTGGCCCGGGCCCGCTGGCTCGATCGGCGCAAAGCCGAACTGTTGCCGGTGGAATACTTCCACGTCGTCTTCACGCTCCCCGCCGAGATCGCCCCACTCGCCCTCCACAATCAGAAGGCCGTTTACAACATCCTGTTCCGCGCCACTGCGGAAACGCTGCTGACCATCGCACGTGACCCCAAGCACCTCGGCGCCGAGATCGGCTTCTTCGCCATCCTACATACCTGGGGACAAAACCTGCTCCTCCATCCCCATCTTCATTGCGTCGTTCCCGGCGGTGGACTGTCACCGGACGGCAACCGCTTCCTGCTCTGTAAGCCCGGCTTCTTTCTTCCCGTCCGCGTCTTCTCCCGTTTATTCCGCCGCTTGTTTCTCGAGGCTCTCGAGCACGCTTTTGACCAAGGCCAACTCCAGTTCTTCGCCTCGCTGGAACCTCTTCAGGACCGAGCCGCCTTCACCGCTTATCTCCAACCCCTGCGCAGCTGCGAATGGGTCGTCTACGCCAAGCCCCCCTTTGGCGGACCTCATCAAGCGCTTGAGTATCTCGGCCGTTATACACACCGCGTTGCCATCGCCAATCAGCGTCTCGTCTCCCATGAGGGCGGCTCCGTCACCTTTCGCTGGAAGGATTACCGTCATCAACAGCGTTCCAAGCTGATGACTCTTTCCGCCGATGAGTTCATCCGCCGCTTCCTGCTTCACAGCCTGCCTCCGGGCTTTCAGCGCATCCGTCACTACGGCTTACTCTCCAACCATCACCGCCAGGAGGCTCTCGATCTCTGCCGCCGTCTGCTCAACTCCCCCATCACGGCCCTGCTGCCCAACCCACGCCGCGACTTTCGCGAGCTGTATCTGGCTCTCACCGGCCACGACCTGACCTGCTGCCCTAAATGCAAACAAGGCGTGATGGTCACCATCGAGACGCTGGCCCCGATCCGCTTTGCCGGTAACCATCCCATCCCGGAGGACTCATCCTGAGCCCAACGCCAACTTCGGCATCTGGCGTTGCCCTTCCGGCAGCCCCGTGCCGACGTGTGTCCTCCGGCGCTTTCCATGGATTTTCGCCCGTTTCTCCGGAAGCCGACACGCCCGTTTGGTCCCTGGTTTCGGCGTCTGCCGTACCTCTCGCCCGGCCATTGATCCTCTGGACCTTCACCCTCACCGCACGGTTCAGCATGCAAATCCCATAGCTCGACTTTTCGTTGCGGCTTAGTTCACCGCACGGTCCTGTCAATCGCGCCAACCAACACGTCTTCGCCGTCCTTTCTCCGGGCGCGACTGACAGGACCTTTTGCATTCACGTGCTTCCAAAAAGTTTTAAATTCCTCTATTTCAGTTATTTAGTCGATTGTACGTCACAAGTTTGCCAACCACCTGTGGTATCGTCAATTCGGTATCAGAAAGCGCCCGCGCGGAAAACCTCCGCCGGGCGCTTTTTCACTTCCAGAACAGAAAGGATCGTATCAATATGTCAACAGCAGCTCAAACCGCCGCTAACCGTGAAAACGCGAAACTCTCGACGGGCCCGCGCACTGAGGAAGGCAAAGCTGCCTCCTCCCGCAATAATACCCGCCATGGACTCACCGCTCGTGGACTCATCGTCCTCCCCGGTCAGGAACCCGCCTTTCATGAGCTCGAAACAGATCTCCGCGCCAGCCTCCATCCGCAAGGACCGCTCCAGGAAACCTTCTTCATGCGCATCCTCGAATGCTCCTGGAACCTCCACCGCTGCCGTCTCGCCGAAGCGCACCTCTATGAGAATTCCGGCAGCCAGGACATCGATCCCTTGAACGACGACGAGAATGCAGCCAAATATGCGCGCATCCAGAAATATGCCCGCCAGAATGAAAACTCATTGGCGAAATGCCTGCGCGAATTGAGTAAGCTGCAGAACGAAATCCAGTACCGTTACGAAGCTTATCCGCTGACCGAAGAACAAATCGAAGATTCAGAACAATTTAATCAAACACCCCATTCCCTTTCCGAAGCCTGCAACTTCCAGAAAGTCATGGATAGCTGTCTCCGTCAGCAATCGGCGAAGTCAAAGATCAGGAGTCAACATTTCAAAAGCCAAACCGCCGCCGTTGTCGCTCAGATCCACGCGTTGGGCGGCCCTGGCGATTTCCAATTCGAACCCGATGAGTCCGAGTCGAATGCCCAGGCGGCCGGGCAGGCAGCCTGATTCCTGTCCCGCTCCGCTCCAGCGGGCCAGTTTTTTCGTCAAATTTGAATCCATGGGAAACGCGTGCGCCATAAGTCCGTCTGCGGACAACGTCAGCGAAATAGTTTTTCTTCCGTACGGAAGAATCGCGCGAACCGGCCGCAACATGCGGTCCTAAGTGAAGTAAAGAATGCTATCGATCAAGGAACGCAAGCGGAAGGCTGAGGCTGAACGTGTAGACCGAGAGCGAAAGGCACAGATCGAGCAGCCGCGGATCGACAGCTTCCTTAAGGATGCGGCAGCTTTTTAACAAGCGAGAGAGATCAGGAGGTATGTGGAAGCGATTCAGTCCGCACTGCCAACAATGGACTGTCTTCTACAGAAAACCTCGATCAGTGGAGCAGGTGGGCCTTGGCACCGGCTGATCGCATCGATCCGGCGATGATCCGATCGCCCACGCCGAACGACTCGATTCCGGGATAGCCTGTTGTTGTGGGCAAAGAAGACGACAAAGACGCTAAAGTCCTTCTGATTAACGGTCGCGAAGTGCGCGTCACCCATCCGGGCAAAGCTTACTTCACGAAGGCGACGCACCTCTCGAAACTCGATCTCGTGCGCTACTATCTGTCGGTCGCACCCGGAGCGCTCGCGGGGATCCGCGGACGTCCCATCGTTCTCAAACGCTTCGTGAACGGAGCCGAGGGCGAGGCCTTCTATCAAAAGCGCGCACCGAGCGAGCGTCCCGCTTGGCTCGAGACCACCACGCTCTCGTTTCCTTCCGGACGCACCGCTGAGGAGATCGTCGTCGAAGACGCCGCCGGGCTCGCGTGGATCGTCAACCTTGGATGTATTGAGCTGCATCCTCACGCGGTCCGCGCTACCGATCTCGATCATCCGGATGAACTCCGAGTCGACCTCGATCCGGGGCCGGGTGTCGAATGGGACGATGTCCGCAAGGTTGCCATGGAAGTGAATGAATTCCTCGAGGAGATGGGACTCCGCGGATGGCCGAAGACTAGCGGTTCGCGTGGGATGCACATCAACGTGCGGATCCAACAGAAATGGGGCTTCGACGAAGTGCGCCGCGCCGCCGTGGCTCTATCGCGTGCCATCGAAAAGCGGGCGCCGGCGCTCGCGAGTTCGAAGTGGTGGAAAGAGGAACGCCATGGTGTGTTCCTCGATTACAACCAGAATGCCAAAGACCGAACGACGTGCTCGGCGTATTCGGTGCGTCCGCTGCCGGATGCCAGGGTTTCGACGCCGCTCTCGTGGGCGGAGGTGGCGGACTGCGAACCCGCGGATTTCACGGTCCTCACGGTTCCCCAGCGTTTCAAGGAAATTGGGGACCCACACGCAGCTATGGATGCGGCCGCGGGTTCGCTCGAAAAGCTCCTCGATCTCGCCGCGCGCAATGACGCCGAGGGATTGGGCGATGCACCGTGGCCGCCGCACTTTCGCAAGATGGAAGGCGAAGGCAGCCGAGTTGCGCCATCGCGCGCGAAGAAGAAGGCGCCCGCCAAGTCCGCTGCTCCGAAAGCACGAGTCTCGACAATGCCGCTGATCACGGTGGCGAATTCCCCCGACAAGGAGGCCGCGCTCGCGGGACTCGAGCGCTGGAAGAAGTCGCATGCGGAGGCGGCGGAACTGCTCGCTGTCGATGATGTGCTGATCGATTCGATGCGTGGCAGATCGTCGACGTGGACCCGCGTGCGCGTGAACTTACGCCATGTTCCGGAGGACATCCGGCCTGTTCAGGAGACTCCCGATCCGGATAACGATCCAACGCGGGAGTGGCGTGCGATGTACGCGAAAAAGCGCGCGTCGAAATAACGGCCGCTAGCGTTTCCGCTCGGGAAAGATTGCCATTAACTCCTGCGGCGGAACGACTTCGAGCTGCGAATACGTGCAGTCCGCGGGCGGTTTGTCGGTGCGCCATCGGCGGAAATGTGCCATGTGCCGGAAGCGGCTGCCCTGCATGTGTTCGTACGCCACTTCGACGACCAACTCCGCTCGCACCGGCTCCCATGAGAGATCCTTGCCTTGACTCCAGCGGCTCTCGCCGCCCGGGATACGATGAGGAACGCCGCCCCCAGCCGCGTCCGCCCAGCTTTTCCAAGGATGTTTATCCAGCGCGTTCTCGCGATAAGGCGCAAGGAACTCGACCAGTTCTTCACGTTTCGCGGCCGTGAAGCTCGAGCAGACTCCCACATGCTGCAATGCGCCCGCAGCGTCGAACAATCCGAGGAGCAGCGAGCCGACAGCCAGACGTTCTCCCTTCCGGTACCAGCGGAATCCAGCGACGACGCAGTCGCAATCCCGCTCATGTTTGATCTTGAACATGACGCGCTTGTCCGGCTCATAGATCCCCGAAGCAGGCTTCGCGATCACGCCGTCGAGTCCCGCGCCTTCGAAGCGTTTGAACCAATCCTCGGCAACCGTGCGATCGAGCGTCGCGGGCGTAATGTGGATAGGCGCAACGGCCTTCGAAAGAATCGCTTCGAGCCTGTGGCGGCGTTTGGTGAACGGCTCGTTTTGCCAGTCGTGCTTGCCTTCACACAGCAGATCGAAGAAGACGACCGAAGCGGGAGATTCCTTTGCCAGAAGTTTCACTCGCGATGCGGCTGGATGAAGACGAAGTTGCAGCGCGTCGAAGTTGAGGCCTTCATCAGTTGCGATCACGATCTCGCCATCGAGCACGCAATGACGCGGCAGTTGCGCCAGCAGCGGCTCGAGGAGATCCGGAAAATAACGATTCAACGGCTTCAAGTCCCGGCTTTGAATCAGGATCTCATCACCGTCGCGGAAGATCAGCGTCCGGAAGCCGTCCCACTTGGGCTCGAAGACCACGTCGCCTTCCTCAGGGAGGGCTTCAATTCTCTTCGCGAGCATCGGCAGGACTGGAGGATTGACTGGAAGATCCACGCTTTCAGCCTACACCGGCGAGCATACGGCGGCGAGGATCAATGCGCCACAATGAAGGTATGAAGCGATCCGGAATCGCTGACACGCCCCTCCACGGCGGCTTCGTCCCCAGTTGGCTTGCAGAGCGCATGACGAAGCTCGGAACGGCGATCGTCGAGAGCATCCTTCTGCAATATGGATCCGGCGCGTTCCTCTCGCGTTTAAGCGATCCATTTTGGTTTCAGGCTCTCGGAAGCGTCATGGGTATGGATTGGCATTCCTCCGGCGTCACCACGTCCGTGTTGAGTGCGCTCAAACGTGGACTCAATCCGCGTGCGTCGGAGCTTGGACTCTACGTCTGCGGAGGCAGAGGCAAGCAGTCGCGCAAGACGCCGGATGAACTTCGCAGCCTCGCCGACCTACGCGGACTCGACGGTGACTCGCTGGTGCGGACCAGCCGCCTGACAGCTCGCATCGACAACAACTGTATCGCCGACGGGTTCCAGATTTATCTTCATTCGTTCGTCGTGGCGTCAAACGGCGAATGGGCGGTCGTGCAGCAGGGCATGAATGCGGATAGTGGTTTTGCGCGCCGTTATCATTGGCACTCCGCAACGGTTCGCGATTTCGTCGAGGCGCCGCATGCCGGTATCATCGGATCGCCCGGCGGATCGATCATGAATCTCGTCGACGCCCAAGCGCGGCCGGCGCAGACCGCTTTGTTGTCGATGGCGCGCGAGAATCCCGATCGAATGCTCGGGCAAATACGTCATTTGGAAATGCCTCGTCATCACGACGTGAGGACTGAGGACGTTGACCTCAACAGGCTCGGCGCCGTGCTTGCAGTCGCGCACGAGCGGGACCTCAAGAACTTCGCGGACTTGGTGCTGACGGAAAAACTCGGCCCCCGGACCCTGCAAACACTGGCGATGGTCGCCGAGGTGATCCATGGAACGCCGGTGAGATTTTCGGATCCGGCACGTTATTCCTTCGCGCTTGGCGGCAAGGATGGCCATCCATTTCCCGTGCCGCTCAAGACCTATGATGAGTCGATCGATGTGCTGAGAAGGTCCCTCGATGCCGCGAAGGTCGATGGCGGCGAGAAGTTGGAAAGCTTTCGCCGGCTCAATAAATTCGTAGATGCGGTAGAGACGCACATGGCTCCGCAGGCCGATCTGCAGGCGTTGGTGGCGCACGAGAAAGCGATATCGCCTTCGCTCGATGGACGCACCGCGGGGCAGGGCCGTCCGCGCTCAAAGAGTCATCCAAAGTCACGGCAGATGAAATTATTCTGATCGCGCATGCACGGTTCTCGAGCATGCTTAGGAAAGGTTCGTGTGAATTTTTTAGCTTATGTAATCGCATTAGCAGCGGGCTCCGCGAACCCAGTGCAAGCGGGCGCGAATGCTGAGCTGAACAAAGGGTTGGGCAGTCCGATCTGGTCGGCGCTGGTTGTTTATGCCAGTGGCTTGGCGGGTGTGTTCCTGATCCAAATCATCGTAAGGCAAGCGCGCCCTGAATTGCGGCTGGCGGCAACCCTTCCTTGGTGGGTCTGGACCGGCGGAGCGCTGAGCATCGCATCGACACTCTCCGGCTTGACGCTCGCGCAGAAGATGGGGTCGGGCCTGTTTACAGGCATCACTCTCACGGCCTCCGTCGTCACCTCGATCCTTCTCGATCAATTTGGAGTCATGGGTTTCAAACCGCACCCTGCATCGGGTCTGAGGATGGCGGGGGCCGGGTTTCTGATTGCCGGAATTTGGATGGTGGCTAAATCCTGAGTAGCCGTTGAGCGAGCGACAGCGCATCCGCCGGTGCGCGCACTTTCACATCATTATCGAAATAGACGAATACGTCACGGCACTTCTTCCGTTTTGTCGGCGGCAGAATGCGTTCCGCGTCTTCCGGCTCTCCGCCGCGGGCCCACGTTCGCACACGCGCTGCCCATCGGTCGAGTGCTGCGGAATCATAGCCGCTCACGTACAGCTCCTCGGATCCATGCAGCCGGCAGTATACGAAATCTGAAGTGAGATCCATGAGCCGCGGCCATTCCACAGTGTCGGCACAGACCAGGGCGATATCGTATTCCCGCAGCAGCTCAATGAATTCTGGCGAACGAAAAGTATCATGTCGAATCTCGACCGCGTGACGCATGGGCTGCTCTGTATCGCATTGCAGCCAGTCCCGATCATCCAGGCGCTGATCGTGGCGCCGCGCGAGATCGACGGCTTGCCGAGTATCGTGCGGAAGCAATGAAAAGAAATTACGGAATCGTTCGCTGTCGAATTTCATTTGTGGAGGGAATTGCCACAGGATCGGGCCGAGCTTTGGTCCGAGCCGCAGGACTCCGGAAGCCATGAAGTTCGCGAGCGGCGCTTCAATGTCGAGAAGCTTGCGCATGTGAGTGATGTAACGCGACCCTTTGATAGCGAACACGAAATCGTCAGGCGTCTCACTGCGCCACGTGCCGAACGCTTCCGGCCGCTGCAAACCGTAGAAGGTACCGTTGACCTCGATCGAGGGAAAAAGCCTCGCAGCATAATCCAGTTCTTTCTTGTGAGGAAGCTTCGAGGGATAAAACACTCCGCGCCAGGGAGCGTAGTTCCAGCCCGAGATCCCGATGCGAACCTTTCCAATGGCCATCCTGGTCTTGTTGTGCACGCGAAAGGCCAGTGTTTAAGCCCGTCCTGGAGAGTTCGATAATCGGAGCTTGACTCGACAGCCGTCGAGACGTTACGTTATTCCTGATGAAATCGACAGTAACGCTGCACGTCGTCGCGAGCCTCGATGGCTTTATCGCCAAGAAGGACAACAGTGTTTCATGGATGGATACTTCTGACGTCTATGACAAAGGGATCACGGACGAGGGCAGTGAAGTCGTCGAGTCCATCGATTGCTACGTGCTCGGTTCCAACACCTATGAGCATGCGTTGCAACTCGGATGGCCGTACGGCGATACTCCGACGGTGGTCGTGACGAGTCGAGAACTGCCGTCCACGAGGGCGACCGTGGAGTTCTACTCAGGAGATCTCAAGAGACTGCTCGATGAGAAACTCGCGCCTCGATACCGAAACATTTGGCTCGTCGGCGGAGCGGTGTTAGGACAGAGCTTTCTCAAGCTCGGACTAGTGGATGAAATTCGATTGATGATCGCGCCGGTGACGTTGGGAGAAGGGCTGCACCTGTTCGGGGATGCCGGTATCGAGCAGAAGTGGCATCTGAAGAACGTAGTCGCTTACAGGAACGGATACGTCGAGCTATCGTACGGGCGAGCTAATTAGAGCCCGGTCAGTGTGCCGCTGCTGCTCGCGAACGAATCCGTCTCGATGCCCATGCGCTGCATCATCGTGACGAAGAGATTGCAGAGCGGCGCGTTATTATCGCGCCTGAACACGATGTGCTGGCCATGCTTGAATCCACCGCCTGCGAGCAGAATGGGCAGGTTGGTATTGTCGTGGATGTTCGCGTCGCCCATGTTGCTTCCATAGAAAACCATGGTGCGGTCGAGCAGCCGCTCGCCGGCTTCCTTCTTCGACGCGAGGCTTGCATAGGTCTTGCCCAACAACTGCATCTGGCGGCGGTCGATCTCCTCGAGCTGTCTGACCTTGTCGACAGCCTGGCCGTGATGCGAGAGGCCATGGTAGCTGTCGGTCGAAATCTCGCGTTCATTTAGGCGCAGCGCGGGCGTCACAAAAGCGTCGGCCATTAGAGTGACAATGCGCGTCGAATCCGACTCGAATGCAAGTTGCGCCATCGAGAGCATCAAGTCGAATTTTTCGAAGAATAATTTGCGGTCCTGAATATCCGCGGGAGGAGGTTCGGTCGTAGTCGGCTTCGGCTTGTTCTCCCAGGCTCGCGCGATCAGCATGCGTTCTTCCACTTCCCGAACCGAAGTTACGTATTGATCTAGCCGAACCTTGTCATCGGCGCCGAGCTCGCGCTTGAACCGGTTGGTTTCATCGAGCAACGTGTCGAGGATGCTGCCACGCCCTTCGAGCCGGTGGATCTGACGCTCGACGGATTCTTTATCGCCCTGCACAAACATACGTTCGTAAAGTTTCGGCGCGCTATCCTCGGCGGGCAGCAGCACGCCATCGCGCGTCCACGAGAGGCTTCGGTTGCCCTTGTCGATATTCACGCCAAGGTTCAAAGTCGGAAAGCGCGTGACCTGCCCGAGTTGTTCGGCAACATATTGATCGAACGAAATCGAATTACGGAAGCCGCTGCGGAACGCTCCTCGTGCGGCCGTGAGCAGGCAATTGTCGGCGCTATGGCCGCCGCTGACGCCGGGATGTGAGAGTCCGCTGAAGACGGTGAATTCGTCGCGATGGCTCGCGAGTTCGGTGAGATATGGCGAGAGCTTGTAGTCGCGCCCCGCGCCCTCGGGAAAGAACGGCTTCGGAAGGACGCCCAGGTTATTGGCGATGAGTAGCATCCTCCGCGGAGGCTCGACGGTCTTCCCGAACGCCGGCCGCATGCACTCGAGCAAAGGCAACGCGAGCGCGACACCCGAGCCCTTCAGAAATGAGCGGCGCGGAATGGGACGGCACGCAATATGAGGCGCCTTCATGATCCGTATTCTCCCAGAAAGACTTTGCTGCGAACAAGCGCACGGACCAGATCGCGCGCGCGGTACCCGTTGCTTTCGCAGGCGTCGAGCATCTTCTCGATCTCGACACGATCGGAAAATCGCACCGGAGTTCCCGTCGCGTACACTGTGAGCTGCTCGAGGAAATTGCGGGCCAACTGGCGCGGATTCGAGGCGAAAATCGCCTTCAAATCGGATATGCTGCGGAACGTGCGTCCATCGGCCAGCGTGCCGCTTGGATCGACGGCGCCTGCAATCGTGTAGGTGAAGTCGTGGCCGGTGTGGTCGATTCCTTTGACCACTTCACCCTCCGCCGTGCCGCGATAGTGTGTGCGCCAATGGCCCTCGACGTCGAAGTTCTCGAGCGCTAATCCGACAGGATCGAACTTCGCGTGGCAGGAGGCGCAGGTGCTCGATTTGGTGTGCAGAGTCAGCAAATCGCGGATCGTCTTCGCGCCGCGTATATCGGGCTCGACGGCCGGAATGCCCGGCGGGGGCGGCGTCGGAGGTTCGCCGAGAATACGGTCCATGATCCAGGCTCCGCGCAGCACGGGAGATGTCGAGAAGCCGTTGGCGGTAACTTTCAAAATGGCGCCTTGCGTGAGTAGGCCGCCGAGTGGACTGTCCTTGGGAAGTTCCACGCGGCGAATTGCCGAGCCGGTTACAGGCGCTAATTCATAGTGCTTGGCGAGGCGGTCGTTGATATAGACGAAGTCCGCTTGAACCAGATTGCGGATCGGAAGATTGTCGCGCACGAGCGCCGTCACGAAGGCAAGGGTCTCGCGCTCGAGCGAGTCGGTCAGATACTCGTCGAGCTGATACTCGGGGAAGAGGCGCTTGTCCGGATCATCGCGGCGTAGATAGCGGAGGTTCAACCAGTAGCCCGCGAAGCTTTTCACGAACCGCTCGAAGCCTGCGCCGTCGATGAGGCGATCGGCTTCGTGGGCCACCGTCTGCGGATCGCTCAGGCGAGCGGTGAGAAGTTGCGCATCAGGCCTCGAGTTGGTGAGGAAGTGCGAAAGTTGATCGGCGACGGCGAATTCCGTCGTCGGTTCACGCAAGTACAAAAAGAGGTCGGAGCATAGGAACGCCTGATAGCCGGCGAGTACGGCATCCGCAAAAGGTTCGTGGCGGTCGAGGCTCGCAAGGACGAGTTGCTCGAACTTTCGCGCGCCTTCCTCCGGCACGGGTCCGCGCGCCGCGAGCGACATGAAGCGCCGCAGCAGGCGGATCGCCTCTTGCTTCGGCTGAGCCGGATTCGGTGATACGCCAAGATTGTCGAAGAGAACTTGATGACTCGCGGGTGGCCAAGACTCCGGCGGAATCGGACCTTCGATTTCGAGCCAGTTGAAGGCGACGCCCGGTTGTCCTCCGGGTGGCATCGGGGGAAAGCGATAGGAGCCGGTGATCCCTTGCGCGTCCACTTGAGGGACAGGCAATCCGAGCAATCCGTACTCGACAGTTTGGCCCGCGGCGAGCGGCACGATCGTTTCATAGACGTGCCGGCCGGGCTTGATTTCGAGAATTCCGCCGACGGACTTCACGTCCTCGGCGATGTCATGGTTCGTGGGGCGGCGCGATCGAAACGTCATCGGCACAGCCTGGACGGCATCGGTAAGAATGAAGTCCGGATGCTGCAGCACGGCTCGCGCGGAGAATCGAACGCGATACCGGCCGGAATGATTCGCCGCGAAGCCTCGAGGGAACGCGCCGTACGGCCAGCCGGGGGAACGGAAGAGCCCCATCTCGAGCGTCTGATCCTCGAGCAGCGCTTTCGACAGCGGCGGAGCGTCATCCTCACTCTCGACATTGACGCCGTGGTTGTCCTTGATGAAGAACATGGATTGGCGGGTGCCGGTACTACGCAGGCCGGGGAACAGGTTGCGTCCGAAGGTGTGGAACTTTTGGATCGGCGACGGCTCGGGCGTCGTGACCATCGCCTGCCGGAGCGCCACTTCGGCGGCATCGAGATACGCCGCCAACTGGACGCGCGACATGTCGAGCGTGTCGGCGACTTTGTTGAAGTGATACGCTTCGCGATCCTCGGGAAGCATGTCGCGGATGTCGAGGTCGGGCAGGTGCAGGATGTCGCGTAGATTCTGCTCGTACTCGTCGCGATTCAGGCGGCGCATCGGGCCGCGGCCGTTCTTACGGGCATCGGCGAGGTCGGCTTGATAGAGAGGAGGCGTGAGTTCTTTGAGCAGCGCTGCACGGTCGGCGGCAGTGAACGGCATGCCTTTGGGCGGCATCTCCCCCTTCTCGATGCGATCGTGAACGCGGATCCAGCGATCCCGTATGGCGCGATTCGACAGATCGAACGAGAGCGCCGAGAAATCGAGGCCAGCCTTGGCCGACGGGCCTCCGGAGTGGCAAACAGCGCAACGAGTGCTGATCAGGCGGTTCAGTTCCGGTGGCCGCACTTGCGCGCGGAGTGTCGCAAGGGAGCCGCATATTACGAAGAAAAAGGCCGCTTTCATGTTTCGGACGCTATCTTACAGATCATACTACTGGGCGTCTCCTAAGTCGTAGGCATCGCTGGCCGACATCGTCACATAGTAGGTTCCGACGTTGTTCTGCCAGTGCGGATTGTCGTTCACGGCGAGCTCGAGCCTGCCTGCGCCCTTGCCGCCGAGCGTCGCTTTTTTCCCGACGAAGAAGACCGGGCCGCGGGCGCCTATGCGGCCCACGAGTGCGCCGAACGGTTGTCCATCCCAGAGGTTGGATTTGTATGCCGGCGATCCGGGAACCTTCAAGCCATCGGCGTCGGTTGCCCAGGTGTCGGTGTCCCAGGATAGCCTCACGAATCCTCGCGTTGCGATGTTCACTTTCGAGCTTTCGCTGACGGCGACACCTGTGTCCAGATATTCAATCTGCGTCGAGTGGCGTAACGAATGAGCGTGCATCGAGCGTTCCACGGATTTCTGCCGCACGGCAAGGCTGCGGATTTTCGACCAGGGAAGAGTGATCTTACCGCCGGCGGAGGTCTTGACGTCGATCGTCCAATCTGAGACTGATGCTCGAAAAGCTTCGCCGCTCTTCACTCGGACGAGGCTCAGCGTGCGGTCGGGACCATCGGCGTAACTCGGCATGATGCGCTCGAAGAGACGATAGAGAGGTTGCGGCTCGTGATGGTCGGAGTCCTTGTAGGTGTTTAATAACGGCGTGATGAGTGGCACTCCGATCGCCGTTAATTCGTCGACCGCGAGGTCCCGCGCCGCGCGATCCGTGCCTTGAATGGCCGTGATTCCTTGTGTGATTCGTCCCGCTTCGAATTCCGAAGCTGGCATTCCGTTGTGGATCGACAACAACGCCGCGAGTTTCATGTCGGATTTCCGGCCGTCGCGCTCGAAGGAAAAGCTACGCGATTGCGTGACGCCTTCGACGCGGGTGCCGTCGACGCAGCGGATCAAGACCCAATCGGCGGCGCGGGAGGTGACGGCGAGGATGAGCAGGAAACTCAGGTGTTTCAACATTCGAGCAATGATATCAGCTCGGGTTGCACTGACCTCGGTAGCGTAGTCACGCGGGTCTTGGAAAACCTCAGCCGTCTGCTCCTCCGGATCCTCACCGTCATCCATACCGCATGTAATCAGTGTTCACGAGAATCGTGTCGCAAAGCCGCGATTGCCAACCTCGCCTCAAGCGGCCGCCGATATCACATACAAGTTCATTGATCGCCGCTGCTTACATTGTGCTAGTGATGTTTCGATAGACAGGTGACGAAACCGCCGATAGAAACCGGCGTGGCTCAAACCAGTCATCTGGCACAGTGCGTTCACGGCTTTGCCTTTCGGCGCGGCTTACCGGCATCCGCGCCACTGACGACGGCTGGAGGATGATGATCCCTGAAATGCTGTAAGGCTTTTTTTAGGAAATCATTCTCCATTGTGAGTTGGCCGATTTTGCGTTCGAGTTCACTGATGCGGCGAGGGTCGTCTAGCGCGGGCAGGGCGGCGCCGCGGCGGCCGACTCCGGGGAACGCCAGGTCTCGTTTGGCGCGCCACTCGCCGCGCCAGCGCTCGAGCAGGTGAGGACTCACCTGATACTTGCGAGCGATCTCCGCGATGGCGGCTCCGGCATCGATTTCCCGCATGGCTGCGATCTTCAGATCGCGATTGTACACGGTTCGGGACAAATCCATTTCCTCTCTCCTTCAAATGTATTTGTTCCTTAACTTCGTGTCTCAGTTTTGGGGTTCACTCCAGCCCCCGCTACCCCAGCCATCAAATGCCGCGAGCGTCAGGAAGGAAGACTGCGCGCATCTTGGCATCGCGCGCGGCTGTGCGCGGCGTGAGTTGCTTGCTTCCTAAGGAGTCCGGATTCGCACCGTGGGCGAGCAGTAACCTCGCGACATCTGGGCGACGGCAGTTGATGGCGCGGCGCAGGGGCGTGTCGCCGGTCGAATCGCGTGGATCGATGTGCGCTCCGCATTCGATCAGCGCCTCGGCGATCAGAGGGGAGCCCCGACGAGCGGCCATGTGCAGTGGCGTCGTTTGCTGTTTGGGGTCTCTGGCGTTGACGTCCGCTCCGGCGGCCGCGAGGATCCGCACTGTACGCGCGCCCTCCCGATCGTTCTGGCATTCGTTCGCGACTGAATAGAGGGGCGAATGAGTTCCGGCATTCGGATCTGCACCGAGGCGGAGCAGACGCTGGGTAAGCCCCGCCCGGCCCGACGCGCCGGCTTCGTGTAGGAGCGTGCGGTTGAAGGTGTGGCGGACTGCGGCAAGTTCGGGATCGGCCTTCACCTCAGAGTCGACGTGCTCGAGGGCTCCGCCCGATCGGATGAGGAGCGCGAGGAAATGAGCGTGGACCGCGCGATCGCGCGTGAAGAATTCTTTGAGCGGTGGGGCTTGTGCAGATGCTAAAGCCTGGTCGAAGTCGCCCACGTGGATCCTCGCTACGGCCTGTTCGAGCGCGACTTGCACTTCCCACCGCAGCCGAATCTGCGGATCCTCAATTGCAGAACTCTCAGGCTGTCTGGCGATATACGCGGATGAAACCTTGAACAACTCTCGCAAAGATTGGCGGCATCGCTCCGGCATCTCGACCTGTTCGAGAGTTTCGTTCATCACCCGCAGCCAAGCATCTCGTTCCGGGGCGCCGATCGGGAAGCGTTGGTGCGATGCCTGGATGCTCAGCCACCATCGCTGCTGGGTGTCCTCAGGAGGTCCGCTGAGAAACTGAGAAAGAAACGCTGCGAACTGCTCGATCGCGCACCTGAAAGTCGTAGGGAAGAGCGGCCGCAGCAACGGATCGCGAGCGACCCGCGCATAGAATTCGGTCGAGAGTTTTTGACTGAACTCCCGCCCGCCGAAGGATCCGTACAAATCGTTGGCCAAACTGCCAGTCAGTGTAGCGAATCCGAATTCCCTCAGTGCAGAATGGCCGCGGGCGCGGACGGAGTGTGCGACAGCGCTGCCATCACCTGCATGGTCGTCTCGTCCTTGCTATTCAACGCCCCCATCAGACGCAGGAATTTCACGTTCGAATAGAAGGCCTCTTGGTAGTCGGCAATCGTGCCGCGGTCGAACGCGGCTGATATCTCGCGGATTCCGTCATCGAGCGTCCGCTCGCAGGTGAAACCGATCTGATTGCGGATCTTCGCGAATGAGACGCGGTAATTGCGGCGGTCGCTGTTCTCGACCTCTTGTATCTGGGTATCCGGGAAGTGCTCGCGGATCTTCTCCGCAATCTGGCCGAGCGTGAAGTTCAGACGATCGTCGCCCACGTTGAAAATCTCACCCGATACGCTTTGAATGGGCGCATACAGCGTCTCGACGATCGCCTGGGCGATATCGTCGACGTGGATGAACGGCCGCCATTGCTCGCCGTTGTAAATCGTGATCACCCCTTCCTGGCGCGCCTTCGCTGTGAGCAGGTTGACGACCAGGTCGAACCGGGGACGCGGCGCCAGTCCGAATACCGTCGCAAACCGCAGGACGATCGGATGAAACGTCGGACTCTGGGCGTCGAGCAGCACACGTTCGGAATCGATCTTCGTCTTTCCATAGAGCGAGACCGGCTCTGTCTTCGACTGTTCGTCCATCAGAAATTCGCTCGCGCCATATACACTGCAGCTCGAGGCGAAAACAAAGCGTCCGATTCCGTGGCCCTTCGCGATCTCGACCATCATGCGGGTCGCCGAGTAGTTGATTTCGAGGGCGTTCTGCTTGTCCTGCTCGCAGGCCGGATCGCCAACCACGGCCGCGAGATGCACGACGCTCGAGGCGCCTGTCATCGCCTTGACGACATCCTGAATGTTGCGGCAGTCGCCTTGCATGAATTCGAGATTCGGATCGTCGAGGATCTCGGCGACCGCCGCATCACCATAGACAAGACTGTCGAGCAGACGTACTTTAGCTCCTCGGGCCAGCAGCTTCCGCACCAGCACTGCGCCGATGTATCCGGCTCCTCCGACGACCAGGATCGGACCCTCGGCAGGCTCCGCGGATGCCTCGGGCGCCGTTGCTTCCCGGTCCCATTGGAACAGCAGATATTGCAGCCATCGTACGCCGGGCGTCGCCAGTAGTACCAATCCGGCGAACACCAGCATCGATGTTCGTGGCAGTGCATTCGAACGGGTCGTGAGGAAGTTCAGGAACAGCAGCACAAGGCAGCCCGTGAACGCACTCTGCGCTGCCCGCCGGACTTTGTGACCCATGCTGTATGAGCGCAAACGCGTGTACATCCCGAACGTTGCGTATACCGCCGGAAAAATCAGGGACAGCGGCAGAAAGGAGTTGAGGTAATAGGCGCGCAGCGTCGCCAGTCCATTGACGATCGACTGCGTGGGAGTGTCCTCGAGGCGGAAGGCCACGAACAGTAACGCCGCCATGGCAGAGGCGTGGACGATCAGAAAATCCGCAATCACCCGCAGAGCGATTTCGCTCGTACGCAGGAATGGATTGCTCGCGGAATGGGAAGTGGGGCTCGTTGTTATCATTGCCGGCTCGGTTCGATCTTTCCGCTCGCCCCGGAAGAGAGAACCCGTGAGGTCCGGCTCAATCAGGCCCGGTTGGCGAGGGCGACGGTGGTTACCGCCTCGATGACCTCATCGGCATCCGCGTCGGACATTTTCGGATAAAGTGGCAGAGACAAAAGATTTTCGAATATCCTCTCCGCCATTGGGAATTGTTCCGGCTGATATCCGTAGGTATCGCGGTAATAAGGGTGCCGGTGCAGCGGAATGAAATGGACGCTCGTTCCGATGTTCAGTTCCTTCAACTGGTCGATCATCCGGTCCCGTGTAATCGAAAGAGTCCCCGGGATGATCTCCACGGGATAGAGGTGATAGACATGATTCCGATCCGGACGCGTCCGCATCAGGCGGAAGCAACCGAGTGTGGCAAGGGCGCGATCGTAGCGCCGCGCGAGCTCGCGCCTACGCGCATTAAATCCGTCCAGCTTGCGCAACTGGTGGATCCCGAGCGCCGCGGCGAGATCCGTCATGTTGTCCTTATACCCCGGCTCGAGGATCTCGTAATACCAGGAGCCCGCCTGCGTATAGCGCTTCCACGCATCGCGGCTCATGCCGTGCAAGGCGAGGCGGCGCATATGCGCGGCGGCGTCCGCGTCGGGCGTTGTGATCATTCCGCCTTCGCCGGTCGTCATGTTCTTGGTCGCGTAAAAGCTGAACGCCACGACGTTGCCGTGCGCTCCGATCTTGCGTCCTTTATATTCGCTGCCGGATGCGTGAGCGGCGTCCTCGATCACCGGAATACCGCGCGACTGCGCAAGCGCGCAGATCTCGTCGAGGTCGACGGCTTGACCGGCGTAGTGGACCGGAATAATGGCCTTCGTTCGCGGAGTGATCGCGCGCTCGATGGCGTCGACCGAGATCTGATAATGACGGTCAATATCGACCACGACCGGTACCGCGCCCAGATGCGCCACCACGTTCGCGGTCGAACAAAACGTCAGCGTCGGAACGATTACTTCGTCGCCCTGCCCGACACCCGAGGCGGCGAGCGCGATGTGCAACGCGGCGGTGCACGAGTTCACTGCAATGGCATGTTCGACGCCGCAGTATTGAGCGAATTGCTCTTCGAATTTCTTCGTCTTTGGTCCAGTCGTGATCCAGCCGGAGCGAAGGCTGTCGACGACTTCTTCGATCTCTTCAGGACCGATCTCGGGCAGGCAGTACGGAAGAAACGTCTGCCGGACTTCGGGTGCAGTAACAGATAGGGCCATGGTGTTGGTCGTGTTCCCTCATTCGATGAGCTTGCGGTAGGTCAATGAAATAGCGGTCGTGCGGAACCCGGCAGCCTGGTAGAGGCGGGCAGCCGGAATATTCGAAATTTGCGTGCCGACCTCGACGATGTCGACGCGCTCGTTGCGGCACCAGTCGAGTGCCGCTTCGGTCGCTCGCCGTGCGGCGCCTTGGCCTCGAGCTTCGACCGCCGTCGCGACCAGCGGGATGGTCGCAATGCGCATACCCAGCGCGGCGGCGTTCTCGGAATCGATTTTCAGGGTCACGAAAGAATCGATGGATTCCGGATCGTTCGCACAGCAGACTAGCACCGCATCCGCGGCTTGGCCGCTGACGGAGTTGCGTGCCCACGCCTCGTGGACGCGATCGGCCGTCTCAACGCCAATTGCAAGGTCGTTGTGAAAGCGGTCGTAGACGAAGCTTGACCGCGCAATCGCGGCGATCGCTTCCGCATCGGTTTCTTTAGCCAGCCGAGTATGGGCCGCTGGTTCGCCTTGGCTTCGTTCGCCGAGCGGAAGCGCGAACGTCTGAATCCCGTCGATCAGTTCGAATCCGCAGTCGGTGAGCGCATGGGCCAATCCGAGCGATGAGGCGTCGACGCGCGCCGACAAATGTCGGATCTGCGCACTCCCAATCGCATCCTCCACGGCCTTCTCAATCAGTACGCAGGCCGTCGAACGGGCTTCGGAATATCCGCCGCGTACGGCCAGCAGATCGATCCGCGCGGCGGGAAATCCAAACAACTCACTATCCCAGTCGAGTTTCCGCCACGCGATCGCGCCTGTCGCGGACGCAAATGCCCCCGTCGCACTCGACAGGAGCCGCGCGCCGCGTTCGGCAGCCCAGCGATCGTATATACGCGCCCCGATCCGGCACCGGTGAGCACGATAGGGTACGACCGGATCGCACGCGAGCACCTGCTCGAGTCCTTCGCCGCTCGCACCGTCGAACCGCGTGATATTCATATTTCGCGCGAGACCTCGGCGTGAATCCCTTTGCGCAACAGCACATATGGGATGGTCTTGAGCAGAATCTCGCAGTCGAGCAACAGCGACCGCTCATCGACATAGCGGACGTCCAAGGCCTTCCGCACTTTCCAGGGAATGTCGTTGCGGCCCGAAATCTGGGCGAGCCCGGTAATGCCAGGCTTTACAAGTAATTTCCGCTTCTCGATTTCGTCGTAATACCGCATCTGATCAACCTGATCGGGTCGAGGACCGACGAGGCTCATCTCACCTTTCAGCACGTTGAACAACTGCGGCAACTCATCGAGACTGGTCCTGCGGATGAACCGTCCGACCGGCGTCACCCGCGGATCGTCTTCGCCTGAAAATGCCGACCCGTCCGCATTGCGGATATCGGGCGCGTTGACCCGCATGCTACGGAATTTCAGGACTGAGAACGGTTTTCCATTGCACCCAAGGCGCCCCTGCCGGAAAATGACCGGCCCGGGATCCGTCAGAACAATCGCGAGCGCGGCGGCGGCGATCAATGGGGAGAGGAGGATCAGCAAGGCTCCAGAGCCTAAGATGTCGATCAGACGCTTCATTCCGAAAGGACTCAGCTAATTTCGATCCTATCATGGTTAATTCGAATAAAAGCCAGGTTTTATGGGGTATCCAATATTGAAATAAAGGGATACTCCAACTGTCGGGATGAGGATAGGACTACAAAGCTTGCGAAGGCATCGTCCGCGCCCGAAGCCGGGTGAGATTCAGGACCTTGTCGACCAGCGAATATCCGGTGATCAGAGCGCCAAGGCCAAGTCCGATCCGGATTCCTAAATTCGACCAACGGCTAACTTCATACAGCGCGTCGGTCAAGTTTGTCGCATGAAAAGTTACCCATTGTCCGGCGAGCATCAGGATGCCGATGAGAATCAAATTTGCCGCATCGATTGCGATTCGGAACCATTCCCGCTCGCGCAGTGCGAATGGTCGCACTAGACTGAACCAACCGAGTGCCATCGTCGCAAGGCCCATTCCGAGCAGAGGCCAGCGGAGCATGTTCCAGATAGGATCCGCGACGATGAGGACTTGATCGAAGCGGACCTCGAGCGGACTCCATAGGAAGGTCAAGACCGCTAGCGCAGTGATGAGGCCGGTTACCACCTCGGTAATCGCAGTCGACCGCGGAGTAGCTCCCGACTGGCGAGCCTTCGACGCCGGCAGTGACGGCAGCGTCCGTGGATCCCACTCGTCGGCGGATTTGTCGAAAGCGCGGCGTGCGACGTCTGAACGCTCGATTAGAACGAAAACGAGCGTGATGATTCCAAATACGAAGACCTGCCCCATGAACAGATTCCAGACCGTTGCGCCCCACGCAAGGCCGGGATTTGCGGAGCGCGCTACCTCGATCGGCCCGATGATCAGGGCGAAGCAGGGCACCAGGATCCATAGCGTCACCAGCTTTACCACGAACCAATACACCGGCAGCAATGCCGGACCGATCAGCGGCTTCAGTTCGAGATACCGGCTGGCGACGCGCACGGGATCGCCGCGCCGCTTGAGGATCGCGCTCAGTTCATCCTCATTGAGCGCGCGGCCAAGGTCCGATTCGCGGTCGCCGATTTCCGCTCGCAAATCGTCGCCCAGCTCGGCGACAATTCGTCCTGCTGCGCGGATGGAAGCCAGAATCGGACTGCATTGAGGTAACGTTCGAGAAGTTGCACCGCTATACTCCAGTGGACCGGGCCGTTTGATCGTCCATGACCCGGGCTAGGGATTCGTTCAATTGCTGCCACTCTGCGCGGAGGCGTTCGAAGACCGACTCTCCCACCGGTGACAGTTTGTAAAAGCGTTTGTTTCGTTTGTCTTGCTCCCGCCAGACACTCGACAGGAGGCCCTGCGTTTCGAGCCTCCGCAGCAGGGGATACAGCGTGTTTTCATCGATGTCGAGGCCGAGATCGGTCAAAGATTTGCGCAGGATGTATCCGTATTGCTCGGAACGGAGTTGAGCCATCACGGCCAGAATCAGCGATCCGCGCCGAAGTTCTAGT
>DASXZC010000547.1:0-3552 GCA_036502165.1 Bryobacteraceae bacterium | reverse complement strand
GCGAGGACGCCACGAAGAAGACCGAGAACCTCTCGGGTGGCGAAGCGGCGCGGATTATCTTCTGCCGTCTGATGCTGCAGAAGCCGAATTTCCTGATGCTCGATGAGCCGACGAACCACTTGGATCTCGAGTCGATCAACGCCCTGAATATCGCGCTGCAGAAATACGACGGCACGGTGCTGCTGGTGACGCACGATCACGACGTCGTCGACGAAGTCGCGACGCGGATCTGGAACTTCGATCACGGCAAGATCGAGGACTTCAAAGGTCCGTACGCGGATTTCCTCACCGAGAAAGAATCGACGGCCGCGTGAGCATGATCGTGCGCGACATCGCCGAGGCCGACTACGCCGGCTGGAAGCCTTTGTGGGACGGCTACAACGCGTTCTACGGCCGCGAGGGAGCGACCGCACTTCCGGACGAAATCACCCGAACGACGTGGAAGCGATTTTTCGATCCGTCGGAGCCGGTCTTTGCGCTGGTCGCCGAGAAAGACGGCGCGATCGCCGGATTGGTCCACTATCTGTTCCATCGCAGTACGATTTATCTGCAACCGACGTGCTATCTGCAGGACCTGTTCACGCTCCCCTCTGAGCGCGGCCATGGCGTAGGACGTTCTCTCATTGAGGCCGTTTATGAGCGAGCCAAAGCCGCCGGGTCGAAGCGAGTCTATTGGCACACGCAGGATACGAACTCCGCGGGGCGCATGCTTTACGACAAGGTCGCGCAGCATAACGGCTTCCTCGTGTATACGCACAATATTTGAATCGCGGCGCCGGTCACGAATTTTCGCGGCGGGTCACAAGAGTTCATATGAATGCTTGGGATCAGCTCGTCGAGGCCGCGCAAAAGGGCGACCTGGCTGCCATGGAATCGGCTCTAGCCAACGGAGCTCTAATCAACGGCGCGCCGGCCCCTATTTACAATCGCGAAATCAGCGCCTACACGGGCAATGTGACGGCGCTCATGGAAGCAGCGATGCGTGACCAGCCGGCAGCGATCGAATTTCTGCTCGACCGCGGGGCGGCAATTGACCAACGCGATGGCGAGGGCATGGGCGCTTTACACTACGCGATCAGTTGCAAGAATCCCCGGGCGATGCGGACGCTCGTCGAGCGCGGCGCCAGTCTGCAATTGAACTCGATGGGCGGCGCGCCGATCGAGCTCGCCTGCAGATTCCTCGGCGCAAAGGATGTCGGCTACCTCCTCGATCATGGCGTCAACGCAAACGGCTCATTTTACGAAGGAAGGACTCCGCTGGTGGCGACTGCCGAGCAGAACCGGCCCGATCTGGTCGAAGTCCTGCTGAAGCACGGAGCCGATCCCAAGCGCGCCGATTCCCGCGGACGGACGCCGTTCAGTATTGCCACGCGCAATCGGTCGTCTGACCTCATACGAGCTTTGGAGGATCCGGCCGAGCCCGATCCGCAACGGGCTTTATACAACTGCGCCCACTCGGGCAACGTGGCAGTGATCTCCGCGGCAATCGCGCGGGGCGCCAAAATCGACGGGATTGCGAAGCCGGACAAGAGCGGAGGAGACGCCACGGCCCTCATGTATGCGTCGATGTCGGGCGCGATCGCGGCGGCGGCGCTGCTGCTCGATCTGGGCGCGGACGTCAATTTCCAAAGCGAATTTGGAGTTACGGCCGTCCACTGCGCGATCGCGAATGACCATCTGAATCTGGTGAAGTTGCTGGTCGAGCGAGGGCGCGCGAGCCTCCGCATCGAAGCGTACTACGATGGTCCTCCTCTAAATCTCGCGACCCATCATGGCACGCCGGAAATGATCCGCTATCTGGTCGAGCACGGCGCTCCGGTCAATACGGTCCAGAAGTGGGGAAACACGGCCCTCGCGGATGCGGTGCTCCACGGCCATATCGAGAACGCGCGGGTGCTGCTCGAACTCGGCGCGGACCGGAAACGCAAAGGTCCGGATGGGCGGTCGGCGCTCGAGATGTTTGAGCAGGTCCAATCCAAGGATCCGGCGTGGAGAGCGCTGTTCGAACGGTAATCGTATCCCTACAAATTGGCTTGTGTGAGAATAGTGTGGTTTTTCGCGGAAATGTCAGGTCCCTGGTCTATTTCTAAATGACCCGCCTTAGGGCATGATGAACTGTGGACTATCCAAGGAAGCACCCGCGTTTTGCCATTGACACGCCTGCCGCAGTCACGCTTCTCGGCGGCGACGGCGCATCGACTAAGGCCCGGGTCGCTGATCTCTCAGAGAGCGGTTTGAAGATCAAACTTCCGAAGCCAGTTGCAGTTGGCGAGACTCTGCGGGTCGAAATCGCAGGCGATGTTTTCGTCGGTGTGGTGAGGAACTGCGATTGCAAGAAGGGCAAATCCGGCGGATGTCTGGCGGGTCTTGAACTGATCCATTGGATCGAACGCGCCCGGCTGCAGAATCTGCTCGACGAGTTTTCAGTAGGTACGTTCTAAGGCGATCCGCTAGCGGCGCTTGGCCGTCATCTCGTCGATTTTCATTGCTACCCGCGAGGGCAGATCGGTCCGGAACGTCGAGTGACGCTTGCCGGATGCCTTCTGCATGTCGTCGAGGATCGCGAGGAAGTCGGCGCGATTGATCGGGGGTTCGGCGTGATCGAGAGCGAGATCCCAGCGATCCAGAAACGGCAGCGCATCTTTGTCGGCGTCGTCGTTTGCCCAGGCGAGATTCTTATCGCGAGCGGAATCGATATAGCTTACGACTTGATGTCCAGCGTCGACCAAAGCGGGAGTAATTTCGCGCGGAATTTGCGGAGTCGCTGACAACGCGTACACAGCCCTGCGTACCACTTCGCGATCGTCCGAGCCGAGCGCCTCTTCAAAGCCCGACGGATTCTTTTTGACCAGCACCGCTAGTTTTGCCACGACCTCAGGGGGGATCTCGCTCGCCGCCACATTATCGGGGTCGGGCTCGAAGGCAGCGAGATAGCGTTCGAGCGGCGCGTTCGGAGCGAGGGAACGGAACTGCCTCCAACGTTCTTTGAGGCGGACCTCCCGCTCGGCCTGATCCTTGGTCCGCGAGATGTTCTCGGATTCCAGGCGATACCGGAACTGGTAATCGCTCGGGATTACAGCGCCAGCGTCGGTGCCCCGGGCCCACTGGCCCCAGGGCTTATTGAGTTCGAGGGACCAATCGTCGGGAAGGGTGACGTCCAACCAAGCCCTCCCGGCTGGCGGCCCAATCGATCCGCCCGCACCTTGAATCGTGAGCGAGATCCTGCGATTCTTGCGCGTCGAACGAAGCGCAAACGTACACGGCACGATCGCCCGAGAGTTCTTCGGCTGCTGGATGCGGCTCGAGTGAACCTCACCCGCGCTGCGATCGCCATTCGGGTTCAATGCGCAGCCGAACTGCGTGATGTTGTCGGCGTCCTCTGCCCAGTTCGGCGGCAGTTGAACCTCGACGTGCAACACGACTCCCTCGCCGCCATTGGTCACGGGCGAGTAGTTCACACGCTTGGTAACGAGGCTCACCAGCACTGCGAGCGCCAAGATCGACACGACCGAGACACTGAGGGAGCGTAGAAATCCGCCGCCGGCGAACTTC
>DASXZC010000546.1:0-3174 GCA_036502165.1 Bryobacteraceae bacterium | reverse complement strand
CGGCCCTTCGTCGTATCGCTCAACGCACTACTGAACGAGCGTTGGATGAGGAACTCCCAACTGGCCTTCAACCCGTAAGCGGCACCCATGGCATAGAGCGCGGCCTTGTCATTCGCATCGCGGCGCAGCCGTGCCTCTGATAGCGCCATCGCTTGCGAGATGGAGTCAAAGAACATCTTCTGGTCGGCTGGCGAAGGAGTCAGTCCCGCGCGCCGCAGGAACGGATTGCTGCCGCTGACGAGTTCGCTCTCGAGCGCGCCGTTGCGAAACATTTCGGAATAGAGAACCGTTTGCGCAATGTGATTGTACGGCTCGGGATCGGCGGGGTTGCGCGCGGATTCGCCCTGAAACCAGGCCAAAGCCTGCGGATATTCAAGATTGTAGAAGTGCTGAAAGCCTGGCGAGACGTCCTGGGCGTTGAGGATGGCGGTCAGGCAGAGGACGAGTGGAATGACGAAGCGCGAAGACATCGGGAAGTCTTCATTATTATAAGAGTCCTGCTATGTTAGGAAGTCGCGCCTTTGATCGCGGAAACGATCACGGCGAGAACGGTCACCGCCAGCACTCCGTAAAGAATCCAATGACTGGTGAAGAGGATGACGAGCTTGAGATCCTGGCGCATCAGCTCAAGAATCCGGCATTGCTCGAGATCGAGCATGAGACAGAGGCGCTAGTGAGCGCTGGACAAGGATGCAGGTACCCGATGGCATTCGAGGACGATCTGGGGATCTCCGTGACCCGTAAACATAAGGATGGAGTGACCTGCGCCGTACCATTACGTCCGGCTCTGCTCAATAGCAACGGAGTACTGCACGGCGGCATCATCGCTTCGATCGCGGATGAGGTGGCGTGGCATGCGATTCTGAGCCAAATGCCGGAACCGAGGCCGGCGATGACGACGTCCGAGTTGAAGGTCAACTACCTGCGTCCGATCGCGCTGGCGTCGAAGACGACCGCGCGGGGATATGTTTTGAAGCTGGGAAAGATGCTCGCCGTGACGCGCGTCGATGTGTTCGATTCTCAGAAGAAGCTCGCCGCGCATGCGACAGTCACGTACGCATTCCTCCGCTAGCGCAGCGCGACTGAATTGGTCTGGTAATCGATCAATGCCTCGCGGCCGGAGTGGAACAACGACAGGCGTCCTGCCTCGACTGTCAGTTCGTTGAAGCGGCTGTTCGCCGGCGTGGCGATGAGTCCTTCTTCATCGAGCGTGCGCAGCGTCTCAATTCGATCGCTTGACGCTTCCACCTTTTGCACAGCCGCGACAATCTGTTCAATGGAACGATAGCCATAGCCGACCGGTTCGAGGCCCGCGCTGCCGCTGCGATCGACGTAGCGGAAGTAGTCGGGACTCGGCTCCGAGTAGCCGTTGCGATCGACGTATTCGAGTCCGCGATATTGATCGGAATGGCGGATCATCGCGCCTTCCCCGCCGCCCGTCAGGAACATTGTGAGCCCTTGCAGATTCGACCCGGGACCTTGCTGCGGATACCCGAGCGAATTCTGAACATTCAAACACGCTCCGTTTTCCCAAACGACGCGGGCGTCGGTCCAAAGATATCCTTCGACGCCGTTCGGGAACTTGTCCTTGATGCCGTGAACGCTGACCGATGTTGGGCGCAGCCCCGTGATGAAGTGAACGAGGTCGACGTAGTGGCATCCGATGTAAGTGAACGCGTCGGATTGCTCGGGAGTGAACCAGTTTTGAAAATTCGAATGACGGTAGTTCCACTTCTCGTGCAAACAGGCATTGCCGAGCCGGAACTCGCCGAACGCGCCTTGTTTGTAGAGGCGGCGCGCCATGAGGCTGCGATCGTCGAAGCGTTTGTGATATTCGATGGCGACGAGGAGTCCGCGGCGGCGAGCTTCGTTTTCAATCTCGATCGATTCCGAGGCGCGGAGGACCAGCGGCTTGACGCACAGCACGTGCTGATCGGCGGCAAGTGCGGCCATGACGGCCGCGAAGTGCAATGAATCCGGCAGTGCGACGAC
This sequence comes from Bryobacteraceae bacterium, assembly GCA_036502165.1. Classification (GTDB taxonomy): domain Bacteria; phylum Acidobacteriota; class Terriglobia; order Bryobacterales; family Bryobacteraceae; genus F-183. Next base: position 1,182 of record DASXZC010000546.1, on the reverse strand, counting down.
GACCAGTTGCCGTGGGGGAAGCGACTGCAACAGGTCGGTGTACTCTCCGGCATGCGCCTCAAATGCGAAGCCGGGGAAGGCTTCCTTAATGGGAGCGTGCGCGGCCAAGGCATCGAGCGTCGCTGCGTGGCGCGCGCAGACTGCAATCGAATCGACGCGTCCGAGCCGCCGGAGTTGATAGAGGGACGGCAGGATCTGATCCTGCATGATCATGCCGCCGCCGATTGCGGCGACGTTCATTTTCCGGCCGCCTCGGCGTAGGCTTCTGCAAGGATGTCCAGACCTTCGAGCAGAGCTTCCTCCGTGATCGAAAGCGGAGGGCAGACCTTGATAGTCGCGCCGCCGAAGCCGACGGGGCTGAACATGAGGAGTCCTTTTTCCATCGCGCGGCGCACGATTTCGTTTGCCAGCGCGGCGTCCGGCTCTTTCGATCCAGGCTTGACGATGTTGATCGCAGCAACCAGTCCGCGCCCGTCGAAGCTTCCGAATGAGCGATGCATGCGGCTGAGTTCGCGCAGACGTCCAGCGAGAACGGCACCGAGGCGAGCCGAATTCTCAACGAGTCCTTCGTCAAGGATCACCGCGATCGAAGCCAACGCGGCGGCGCAACAAACCGGATTGCCCGAGTGCGTGGAGCTCATGCTTCCGGGCGGATGCAGATCCATAATGTGAGCGGGGCCGGCCAACGCCGCGAGCGGCAGCGATCCGGTGATGCCTTTGCCGAAAGCCGCCAGATCCGGAATGATTCCGTAGTGATCGAAGCCCCACAGCTTGCCGCTGCGCCCGAATCCGGCTTGCACTTCATCGCAGACGAGCAGGATCTTATGCGCGCGCGTCCATTCGCGCATCTTGCGCATATAGTCGACAGGAGCGAAGGCCGCGGTCGCGCCTTGGAACGTCTCCATCACGACGCCGGCGACGTTCTGCGATCCGACACCGGCTTCGTCGAGCCAACGCAGGAAGCTATCGAATGAAGTATCCGGCGTGCGGTAGCCATCAGGGAACGGAACCTGCACGAATCCTCGGTCGAGATTGACGATCCACTCTTTGAGGACCGGCGTTCCTCCCGCCTGTTGCGAGCCGAGCGTGCGGCCGTGGAAGGATTTCTCGAATGAGACGATGACGTTCTTGCCGCGTCCGCCTTGTTTGACGCCCCATGTGCGGCAGAGCTTGATGGCGCAC
>DASXZC010000545.1:0-11387 GCA_036502165.1 Bryobacteraceae bacterium | reverse complement strand
CGACGCTCGAGTAGTCGCGCCATTTCTCGGGATAGCCGATTTTGTTCGAAACTTCGGCCAATTTCGCATAAGCCGCCCGTTTGGTCGCGTCCGACATCCAGGTGGCGTTTTCGATATCCTGCTTCATCGATTGCTCGATTTCGCCGACCAATTGCAGAGCCTTTGCTTTCGCCGCACCACCGAAGGCGACTTCGACGAACTTCTGCCCGAGCGCGTCGCCGAGCGCGCGATCAGTCGCTCTCACGCAGCGCTTCCAGCGCGGCGCCAATTCCTGCTGGCCGTTCAACGTCTTGCCGAAAAATTCGAAGTTTTCCTGCACAAACACCTGAGGCAGCGCAGTCACCGAGCTCTGCAGCAGCCGCCAGGTCAGGTACGTTTTGATGTCGTCGAGGCTCGACTTCTGCAGCGTGCCCGCGAGCTTCTGAAAAAATTCCGGATTGCCGACATTGACCTTCGTGAAGGCCGGCGTATGCTGATCCGCGAAGTACGCCGTCCATTCGAAATCCGGAGTGAGACCCGGCAGATCCTTGGTCGTCATCGGATGATCCTGCGACTCCGGATTGCGGCGCTTCACGCGATCCATGGATCCTTCCGCGAGTGCCGTCTCAAACGCCAGGACCTCCGCCGCGCGAGCCTTCGAATCCCACGAAGTATGCATCGATTGCGCGAGCAACTCGAACATCCGCTCGACGTGCGCCTCGTATTTCTTGCGCAGTTCCACCGACCGCGGATCGGTCTTCAAATAATAATCGCGATCGGGAAGACTGATGCCGCCCTGGTCGATATGCGCGATGTTGACAGTCGAATTCTTGAGGTCCGCGCTGGAGAAAAAGTTAAACAAAGCATTCGTGCCGAGCAACCGCATGTGCGCCAGTTCCGCCCCGAGTTGATCCTTCGAGTGCAGCGCCGCGATACTGTCGAGCGTCGGCCGGATCGGCTCGACACCCTTGCGATCGATGCCGCTCTCATCCATGCAGGCTGCGAAATAGTCGCCGATCTTCTGATCCGTAGCGGAACGATGCGCCGACGCCTTCGACGCCTTTTCGAGGATGTCGTGCTCGATCTGCAGGTTCCGTTCCGCGAGTTCATTGAACCGCGCCCAGCGCGACTGGTCGGCGGGAATCGGACTCTTCTTCATCCATCCGCCGCATGCGTACTGATAGAAATTCGTGCAGGGGCTGACGTTGGTGTCCATCGCTCCGAGATCCACACCGGACTTGCCGGACTGCGGTTGGTAGGAGGCTTGTGCGAGCATTGCGGCGGCGGGGAGACACATCCAAAGGGCCGCCAGGGCGAACATTCGGTTCTGCATTGGCTTCATTATGACATTCCGTTCCGGCGAACTGAACCCGCTATATAGCGGTCCATTCTCCATTTGACAATCTAATGGACTGGCGCGATACTTGTATTCGAATGCCAAATGAAGCCCGCGCCGGAGTCCTGCAAGGGACCCTCGACTTGATGATCCTCCACACCCTCGCCGGCCTCGGACCCATGCACGGCTATTCAATCGCCGCGCGCCTCGAACAGGTCTCGAACGGAGCATTGCAACTCAACATGGGCACCCTCTATCCAGGTCTGATCCGGCTCGAAGCCAAAGGTTGGATCACGGCTCATTGGGGCCAAACGGAGACGAATCGCCGCGCCCGCTTCTACGCTTTGACGGCTCGCGGACGAAAACAGCTCGACAACGAACGCGCGGAATGGCTCCGCATGGCAAAGATCATGGCGCAGGTTTTGGAGTAAACGATGCTCAATTGGATTTGGCGGCTGAAATCGCTCATCGAGCGCAAGCGCAACATGGTCGAGCGCACCGAGGAGCTGCAATTCCACCTCGACATGGAAGTGCAGCAGGGCCTCCGCATGGGCCTGTCGGAATCCGAAGCCCGTCGCCGCGCGCGCCTTCGCGCAGGACTGCTGTCGGAGGGCATCGAATCGACGCATGAGCAGCTCGGGCTCCGCTGGCTCGATGGCGCGGCGGCGGATCTCCGGCACGCCGTCCGCTCGCTCACGCGCAACAAAGGCTTTGGAGCCGTCGCTGTGCTGGTGCTCGCCTCGAGCGTCGCGATCAACACGCTGATCTTCTGCATGCTGCAAGGTGTCGTGCTGCAGCCGCTGCCTTACCGGTCGCCGGAACAACTGGTGCGCGTCTACGACTCCGGCAAAGACAACTCGAAGTTCGCGATATCAATCAGCCACTTCCTCGACTTCCAGGCGAATGCGAAAACCATCGAGTCGATCGCCCTCTACACCGGCCGCGACGTCGAACTCAGCGGTGTCGCCGGCACTGAGTCGCGCCAATTGAGCGGACTGCGGATCACGCCGGACTACTTCACCGTCCTCGGCAAACCGCTCGCCCGCGGCCGCGCATTTGCTAACGACGACATGCGCACCAAGAACCGCAACGCGATCATCAGCTACAGGTTGTGGCAGCGCGAGTTCCAGTCCGACCCCGCGATCATCGGCCGCACCATCCGCCTCGATCGCGAGCCGTGGACCGTCGTCGGCGTCGCTCCGGAAGATTTCGAACACGTCGGTGGCGAGTATCGTTCACCGCTGCAAGGCGAAACCGTGGATATCTGGGTGCCGCTGCCGCTCGATTTAGGCGATGTCCCCTCAGGCGCCTGGCACTTTTGCAATGCGATCGCGCGCATCCGCCCAGGCGTTACGGTGTCGCAGGCCAGAGAGGAATTGACGCGTCTCGCCGCGTTGTACGCGCAGCATTATCCAAATTACGGAACGTGGTCGGTGCGCGTCGAGCCGTTGTTAAGCGAAGTCACCGGACGCTCGAGCGACCTCGTTTGGCTGCTCGCCGCAGCCGGCGGACTGGTGCTGCTCGTCGCCTGCGCCAACATCGCCGGACTCTCCATGGCTCGCGCCGTGGCACGCCGCGGCGAACTCGCATTGCGGCACGCATTGGGCGCGAGCCGCTGGCAACTGGCCCGCGTCGGACTCGCTGAAAATCTGCTCGCCGGATTCGGCGGCGCCATCGTCGGACTCGGCCTCGCGCGCATCGGATTGCCATTGCTGCATCAATTGCTACCCGCCGATTTTCCTCGCGCGCACGCCATCGTGATGAGTTGGGAAGCGGCGCTGTTCGCCGTGTCGATCGCCATCGCGACCGTCGTAATCGCCGGCCTGCTGCCGTCGGCGGGAAGGACTGAAACCCTCGAATCCCAACGCGCGACGGCAGGCCGCGAATCGCGCCGCCTTCGCTTCACGCTGGTCGCCGGCGAAGTCGCCCTCGCAGGATTGTTGTGCGCCGGAGCCTTGTTCCTGCTCCGCAGCTATCAGGAAATCGGCGCGCGCGACCACGGCTTCCGCGCTGACGGAGCCTTAACCTTCCGCCTGACTTTGCAGGCGGGCGCCGATCCGAAGCAGGCGGATTTCACCCGTCTCTACGACAGCATCTCCGCGAAGATCCGCGAGATTCCCGGAGTCACCGCGGTGGGAGCGTCGACGAATCTGCCTTGGAGTGGCTACGACGAAAACACGTCCTTCGGAATCGTGGGCCGCGTCGAGGATAAGACGGATGAGCCCGGCGCGCGATATCAGGCGGCGACACCCGGATACTTCGAAGCCGCCGGCATGCGCCTCATATCGGGCCGCTTCTTCGATTGGACCCACGAGGCACTCGGCCAGCCGCTGACCCTCATCGTGAACGATGCGCTCGCGAGGCGCTACTTTGGCGATCGCGACCCAGTCGGAGCGATGGTCGACCTCGCAGGCAAAAATCGGCAAATCGTCGGAGTGGTCGCCGGCATCCGCGATCATCCGGCGGACTTCACGGTCAAACCCGCCTTCTGGTTTCCAGCGACTCAACAACCGTTCCCGGACATCTTCTTTGTCGTGCGCACCAGGGACGGCGTCGATCCGACGGGATTGACAGCGCCAGTCGCGGCAGCGGTCCACTCCGTCGATCCTCAATTGCCACTCGCCGAAGTGCGCACTCTCGAGCACCGCGCCGCCGCCGCGTTGGCCTCTCGCCGATTCGCATTGTGGCTGTTCCAGTCATTCGCCGCGCTCGCGTTAGTGTTAGCCGCAGCCGGAATTTACGGACTGCTCGCCTACATCGTGCAACAGCGCCGCAAGGAACTGAGCGTCCGCATGGCCTTGGGAGCGAGCCGCTCAGATCTATGGCGCATGGTCCTCGGCGACGGCATGCGCATGGCATCGAGTGGCGTCGTGATCTGTCTGATATTAGTTCCCGTCGGCGGCTATTTACTCCGCACGTTCCTGTTCCAGGTTCGTGCATTCGACCCACTCACGATCGCCGGAGTCACGTCGGCGCTACTGCTCGCCGCGTTGTTCGCAAGTCTCGGCCCTGCGTGGAGCGCCATGCGCAGCGATCCAGCGCAAGCATTGCGGGAGGAATAACCGCGAGGGACGCCGCGCGGCACTCAGCCCGCTCAAACACGCTCCGGTAAAGCTTAGAGTGCCGTGCTGATCGGTCTGATATTAATCGCAATCGTCGCCATCTGCTTCGGACGTTCTCGTTCACTCGCCTTCGATGTGTCATGATCCCGCGGAGCTGCCGCGCGCCCTGCGCGAGGAGTGGTCATCGCGAGTAGCACAGACCTCTGCGCCACTACGCCTTCGACTACGCTCGCGGCGACGGCATTAAGCGGAACAGGAAGCGGTCGAACTGCCCCGCGTAAGACGTGTTCGTAACGTTTGCGCGGCCGCGATGGAACGACTCGGCTCTCGGTGCTAACCGGCGGCCTGAGGAATGATCACCGGCATTAGCGCGGGGGCCTCCGCCCGGATCTGGCGAGGAGCACCGCCCTCTGCGTACCACTGCGCCTTCGACTACGCTCGCGGCGACGGCATTAAGCGGAACAAGAAAGCGGTCGAACTGCCCTGCGTAAAACGTGTTCGTAACGTTTGCGCGGCCGCGATGGAACGACTCGGCTCTCGGTGCTAACCGGCGGCCTGAGGAATGATTACCGGCATTAGCGCGGGCGGCCTTCGCCCGGATCTCGCGAGTAGCACCGCCCTCTGCGCACCACTGAGCCTTCGACTGCGCTACGCGGCAACGGCCTTAGCCGAAATAGAAGTGCTCGAACTGCCCTGCGTCCAGCCGTCTTCATAATGACTGCGCGGCCGCGATAGAACGCCTCAAATGTCTACTTCGAACCTGCGCGAGGAATAATCAACGCATCACGCCGGACGACGCCGCTGGCGGATCTTCTCGAGCAGCACCGCTCGCTGCGCACCACTGAGCCTGTTCAACTGCGTCCCCGCAGCGGGCTTTAGTCCCAGCAGGTAGCGCTCAAACTGGCCGGCATCCAACTTCCCCGTAAACGCCCTCGCGGCCGCGAGGGAACGCGCGGATTCCTCGCGCCACTTCACTGGATCGAGCAGTTCTTCGACCGCCGCAACCCATGGCGCCAAGTCCTGCGGATCGCTCTCCGGAACCGGCATGTGGCGATCATCGAACTCCGCGCGGTACTTGCGGATCGGCCGAACCGGCACTACATATCGAGTTCCCCGCTTGGCTTCGACGAGGCCGCCGGAATCGCTCGCAATCACTGGCAATCCGCGCGATAGAGCTTCCATCGCAATCAACCCGAATCCCTCGTACCAGAGCGACGGCATCAGCAGCAGGCGCGCCTGGTCGAGAACATCTTCCATCCGTTTGACGTTTGGCAGGATCCGGATATTCTTACGCGAAGCGAGATCCTCGCGATCGCGAGCAGTTGTGCCCCAACCGGGAATCGCGGCAAAGGGCAACTCCTTAAAACGATCGGCCAGCGCTAGAAAAATTTCGATACCTTTGACGCGGCACGGGTTCACCATTAGTAGAAATCCGCCCGCGCCCGCCCCGCGCGGCTCGACAGCGCCCGCGCCATAAATCGGCGGATGGATCACCGCGGCTTCGACTCCTAAATGCTCGCGTACATAGCCGGCCATATGCTCGCCAATGACGACAACTCCGGCTGCTCCGCGAATCAGTTGTGCTGTCTTCGCTTCCGGATTCCAACTCTCGCTCCCAAACGGCATGAACTGCGGCGTATGCGCCAGGTACACGATGCGTTCGAGCGCGACTCCCGCAGCTTCACGCAAGAGCGAATGCGCCAGGTCTTCGCTCGACACCAGGATCCAATCAGGCTTGAATTCGGCAATTGCCTGCTCGAGCACGCCTCGTTTGCGAGCCAGTTCAGTCACGGGAATGATTTCGAGATTCGGCTCGGCGGCAGCAGAAATCTCCTGCTCAGCCGCCTCGCGCGCGGCACTCGAGCCCGGCTCAGGAGCGGCGCAAATCACGCGGCACTGATGCCCGTTCCGCGCGAGATGCCGCAGCCACACCAGATTCGATCGCGTCGATCCGCCGCGTGGAGGAAAGTACGATGCGTTCGACGCCAGCAGAACGCGCATGACCTACTGCCCGTCCCGCGAAAGCAGCGCCTGCACTTCCTCGTCCGACAGATTTTCGACTTCCTCGAGCAGCGCCGCATACTCCTCTTCGCTCAATTCGCTGGAGCTTTCCTCCGGAATCGCGCCGCTGTTGTCGATGATGGCGGCGAGGCGCCGAATCGTGAGCTTGTCGGAATAAATGAGATCGAGGGACAGTTCCACTCCGAACGTCTCGCGGATCCGCGTCAGCAGTTGCACGGCCAGCAGTGAGTGTCCCCCGAGATCGAAGAAGTCGTCGTCGAGGTCGAGCTTCGTCACCGGCAGCATCCGCGCCCAGATGCCAGCGAGCCTCTGTTCGGTGGCGCTTCCGTAAGCGAGGACGACTCCCGCGCGAGGCTGGTCGAGCTCCGCCAACAATCGCAGCGGATCGTTGCGCAACGCCGCAATCGCAGCATAGTCGCCCTGCACTGCCCCGGCCGCCGCCGTTGCCTTCTGCGCCTGCGGAGCCAGAGGCGCCGGCTTCGTCGGCTTGAATTCGAATTGCGCGAGTTGCTCTGAAGCAATGAGGAATCCGCCGTCGACGGCCTGCGCAGTTCCGCTAAGCGAATCGAGCAACGAGCGTGCCGGTGTGTTCTTGCGCGTCGGCGTGTAGTGTATGAGGACGTCCGCGAGCCCGCGCGCCGATGCGAGCGCCGCCGCCTCGCGCAGCATCGCATGCTCCACGCCTCGACCCATTGCCCGGCAACTAAGCAGCATCGTGTCGACGACGAGGACGCCGGGCGTTGCATTGAGCAGCAGCAATCCGACCAAGCCATAGTCGCCGAACCGGTCCTGCACACGAATGACGCGCCCTTCGAGCACTTTCGCGTCGAGCAGTTGCCGCAGTTCCTCCTCCGACCGCCGCACGGTCGAGAGGTTCATCTGGTTCGTACGTTGTGTCAACTGCGCCGAGCGAGCGAGCGACAATTCCTCGATCGCCTCGATCCCGATCTTCAATTCGAGCCGCGCGATGAACTCCTCGAAGCTGGCCGTCTGCCGCTCGAGGCGCGACCGCGCGGAAATTTCGGAATAATATTGATTCCGTTTTAGGTCTTCTTCGGTCGCGTGCCCCTGCTGGTCGAAGATCCACAATTCGTCAAGCCAGCTCCGAATGTCGTCGGGATTCGCCGGCAACTCGAGCACGAGCGCATCGGGCAGATCGGAACGCACCTCGCCGCACTCGCGCCGGTCGTCGTCGATGAGCACGAAACTGTCAGCGCCCAGGCTCAGTTCCGCAGCGAGCGACTCTAGATTGTGCGATTTCGGATCCCAATTGATGCGCCACGAAACGCAATGCTCCGGCCGAAGAGGGAACTCGGGATGCGCGCGGAAAGTCTCCCATACGTCCTCTTCGTTGTTCTTCGATGTCAGGCAGATCAGCTTTCCGGAGGCTCGCTGTTTGACCAGGAACTCCTGCAGCGCGCGATGGCCCAGCTCGAGCGTAACTCCCTCGGGGCCGTCCTCACCGCAGACGCCTCGCCACAGCGTATTGTCGCAATCGATGGCGATGACTTTGGGCGCCGGAAGTCCAGGAAGCTTCGCGCGGATCGCCCTCGCGAGGCGCAGCGCCAGGCCTGCAAAATACGCTCGCGTATAGGGGATGCGCGCCACGCGATCGGCATGCGGATCCAGAATCTCCAACCCGGGATGCCGCGCCTCGATCGACGCGACGATCGAATCCCCTTCGATCCAATCGAAGCCCGGCGGCGACTCGAGCAGCCGCGGCGTGCCCGGTCCGGACGCGACGATGAGCGGCACTCGAAAACGGGATTGTTTGAGCGCCGTCGCCAGGTGGAGCGTATCGTCCTCACTCCAGTTCACCGCGTCGATCAGTACGATGTTCGCGCCGTGTTCATTGGTCGAAAAGACGCTCGCCGGATCGAGCAGCGTCTGAAAAACCTGATCGAAAGGTGCGAATTCGATCTGCGCATCGTCGATCTTCAATAACCCGAGCAAATGGGTCAATGGTTCCTGCAAAGGCTCGGCTGTATAGTTCGCGCTGATGGCAATTCGGATCGGGGGCATCGTGAGGTTGGAAGTTCTAAACCTATAGCATCCCATGGCTCGATGGGGTTCCGCGACCGGTACAATGGACGGCGTGCGGCGGTGGCATAGATGAGCAAACCTGTAACACTTCTCGAGCGGCTGTGCGAGCATGTGCTGAGCCTCGGCGCGACTTCGATCGAGGTCGAGCGCGAGGGCCGGCGCGAGTACGTCTACGCCGTTTTTGGCAATCAGGGCGGACTGGGGATCGACGTCATAAATTTTGCCGCAGCGAGTCGTGATGCGCGCGAGTTGCACGCGAATCTCGAGGCGGCGGCCCTGAAGCCGTTGCGCACCGTTCTCGGCGGCAAAGTCTACCTGCTCGGAGCGCGGATCGACGAACGACCCTTCGAGGTGACGATTGAACGCGCGCCATTCCCTGATCCGGATGCCAAACCGGCGTTCACCGACAAACAGGGCCAGTATCTCGCGTTCATTCATGCCTACTCGAGGATCCACGGCCAGGCTCCGTCCGAAGCCGAACTCGAACGGCACTTCCGGGTCTCCGCGCCAACGATCCACGAGATGATCAAGCTTCTCGAGCGGAACAGTCTCATCGAGAAGACTCCTGGGAAGGCGCGTTCGATCCGCCTGCTCGTCCGGCCCGAGCATCTGCCGCCTCTGCGTTAGCCTGAAAAGTACATGTACCGTTTGGATGACGATCACGTTCTTCGCCTGCCGGACTTCGAAACCTTCCCGTGGCTCGAACATGGATTCGGAACGAAACGCTCCGGCGACTGGCCGAATCCGCTCGAACGGGCGACACTTCGTCAGAAGCACTCGACACGAGTGGCGATAATTCGTCACGGAGGCGTCCACGGCGATGGTGACGCGCTAGTCACCAACAAACCCGGCCTCTACGTCGCCGTCAAAACTGCGGACTGTATTCCGGTTCTATTAGTCGACGTCGAACACCGCGCGGTCGCGGCGGTTCATGCGGGATGGCGTGGCACGGCCGGCAACATTGTCCGTTCCGTGATTGACACTCTGGTGTCCGAATTTCACACGGATCCGAGCGAGTTGCGGGCGGCCATCGGACCGGGGATCCGCAAATGCTGCTATGCAGTCGGCACGGACGTAGCGCGGCAGTTCTCCGGCTGGATTCCGGAACTCGAATCCGCCGGCGATGGCGCGATGCTCGATTTGACGGAAATCAACCGTCGGCAACTGATTGAGGCGGGGGTCGAACCGGCGCACGTTTGGGGCGATTCGGCAACCGGATGGTGTACCCGTTGCGAGACGGAATGGCTTCATTCCTTTCGCCGGGATGGGGATGCGGCTGGGCGGATGCATTCGGCAATCCGCATCACCGCAGCCTAAATTTCAAGGCTCGGTGAATTCTTACAAACCTGTAGGAAACAAGCAAGGCGCGAACACCGATTAAGACAAAGGTCCAAACCGATTCGCGCCTTTTGCTGTTAGTAAACTGGGCGAGTGTGACGCCGTCAATTAGGCAACGAGCAGTTCGTCGAACTCTTCGTTGAACTCTTCCTTGCGGCGGTCGGCCATCTCCTGGCACGTGATGCAGTAAGGTGCCCACGGCACGGCGTTCAGCCGTTTCGGATTGATGTCCTCTTCGCAATGGAGGCACACACCGTAGTTGCCTTCCTCAATGCGGGCCAGCGCTCCGCGGACGTTCCGCAGCAGGTTGCTTTCCCGATCGAGATTGCGAATGGCGAGCTCTCGCTCGGCCGCGTGTTGCACTTCATCCAAGGCGTCCGGAGTCTTCTCGATTGCGATTCCTTCACGGTTGCGGACATTACCTTCGAGTTCGCGACGCTTGGCTTCCAGGATCTCTTTGTACTTCTTCACTTCTGTCTTCGTCATTGTTGCTTCTCCTTAATCTTATTTTGTTTTTTGTTCTTTTCTTCTCTAAGCAGCTTAGACGCCCTTGATCTTGAAAAGGTTCAACATTTCGGTTACGTTTTGTAGCTGCTCATCCTCGCTCTTTTGCACTTGCACGTTCGGGACTCTTCGGTCCTTTACCAACTTCTTTCACTCATCTCGATAACCGCTCTGGCCGGTTCAACGACCTGCACTCGAGCGGGCACCGGGTATGGATGCGACACACATCCAAAAAGTTTCCGGCTCTTTTCTATCCTTCACGGTGCCTTGACTGCCGGTCACCAGGCACCTTGCCAAAAGACGCGGGAACGAACCCTAAACCGGCTCACGGATCGTTCACTTTTCCGGAATCGGCGTTCCGCCACTCGGACTAGCACCAGCCAGAAGAGGAAGTTGCGTTCTGAATCGTCAAAGCTCGTAAAGCCTCGCAGATCGGAACACAGCTCGTGCCGTCGCTCCCACTTCCAACCCGACTACGGGAAGCTGCAGCCCGACTGGGATTCTAAATTAAGAACGATCAGGCGCCTACCAGAGGAACATCGTCGGTTCCTGCACGATCCTCAAGACCCATTCAAGGGCTGGTTTCTGGGGGCGGGCCGTTGGCCAAGTACGTCGGATGAAACCTGAGGTGACCCGACTTCCTTGGTATCTTAACACACATCGCGGGATTGTCAAGCAATTTTTATGCCATCCAGCGGAACCACTCAAAATCCCGCCCGCTCAACTGTCCAGACCGCGTCTCTTGACTCCCCGCATTTCGATTTTCAAAGAACCGTCTCACGGCATCGCGCCGAGATCCGAAACTGTGGATTCATATCGTCGGTATCGTCTCCCGACATTAGGCTCAGGCGGCAAAATCCCCGCAAACACGCCTATACTGAAAGAACTCTACTAATGAAGCCCGGCGACCCAGCGTTATCACCCGGCCCATTCACGGCCTCACTACCTAAGACTGTGCGGAACGCCATTTTGATGGCCTCGGTGCTGTTTTTTTTATTGGGTACCGCTCTTCTCCCCTATCCCGGTCTTCAAAACGACGAATGCCTGTTCGTGCAACCTTTCTACACACCGACTGCCCGCAATTTCAAAATTCGCATGTACCA
>DASXZC010000544.1:0-3332 GCA_036502165.1 Bryobacteraceae bacterium | reverse complement strand
GTGCAGCGCCGACACCAGAAGGTCCTTGAAGAATCACCTTCACCGATCGTCGACATCGATATGCGCCGTCGTATGGGCGAGGTCGCCGTCCGCGTCGCGCAGGCCGCCAACTACACCAATGCCGGTACCGTCGAGTTCCTCGTCGACGAGCAGAAGAACTTCTACTTCCTCGAGATGAACACTCGTCTCCAGGTCGAGCACCCGGTTACCGAACTCGTCACCGGCCTCGACCTCGTGCATTTGCAGATCAAAGTCGCTGCTGGTGAGCCGCTCCCCTTTAAGCAGGAGGACCTCGCGCTCCGCGGCCACGCTATCGAGTGCCGGGTTTACGCCGAGGATCCGGACAACCAGTTCTTCCCCTCGCCCGGCCGCATTACGCGGCTCATCTCGCCATCGGGCCCAGGCATCCGCCGCGACAGCGGAATGTACGAGGGATGGACCGTTCCCCTCGACTACGATCCGCTACTCGCGAAACTCATCGCGTATGGCAGTGACCGCGAACAGTGTATTCATCGGCTCCAGCGTGCGCTCTACGAGTATTTCGTCGGCGGAATCAAAACCAACATTCCGCTCTTCCGCCGCATTCTCAACGACGCGGACTTCCAGGCGGGCAAGCTGCATACCGGTTTTCTCGATCGCTTGCTCGCGGAAGAACAGGTGCCCGCGCCCGACCACGAAGAGCGCACCCGCATGGCGGCCATCGCCGCCGGCATCTTCGCCACTACTGAGCCGCAAGTCACCTTCGGCAAGCCCTTCGACGGAGTCACGTATGCCGTCCAGCCAAAGACGAACGGCGCCACCAACGGCGAGAAGTCGAAATGGAAGACCCAGGGACGCACGGAGGCCCTTCGCTAATGGTTTACGACATCACCATCTCCGAAAAGACCTACCACGTTGAACTCTCGCGCGAAGGCACGCGCTGGATCGGCAAAATTGAAGGCCAGCCCTTTTCGGTCGACGCTGTTCCCACCGCCCGCGACATCCTCTCCATCATCGAAGGCGAAGGCAACGCCTTCGAAGTGAAGCGCGAGCGCGCCCTCAACGGCGAGCTCCACATGCTCGTCGGCAGCTCCCGCTATCCTTGCGAAATCAACGATCCCCGCTCGCTGCGCACCCGCCGCGCTGCGGCAGGCAGCGCCGAGGGCCCACAAAAGATCACCGCCCCGATGCCGGGCAAGGTGGTCCGCATCGTCGCCCCGCAAGGCACCGAAGTCGAAGCCGGGAAAGGCGTCGTCGTAGTTGAAGCCATGAAGATGCAGAACGAGCTAAAGTCCCCAAAATCTGGCAGAGTCCAAAAGCTCCTCGTAGCCGAAGGCGCGACTGTGAACGCGGGCGATACCTTGGCGATTATCGAGTAACCAAACGGTTACTTGCGGGGAAAGTCACCGATCGGTGACGTCGAACTATGCGCATACGTACCATTGCCGACGTAGCCGCCTTGATTCGCGAACGCCGAATCCATCTCGGCTTGGATCAGGCCGAACTCGCGAAAAAGGCGGGCGTCAGCCGCAAGTGGGTCGTAGAAATCGAGCGCGGAAAATCGAATGCCGCCTTGGGTTTGATACTACGCACGGTGCGAGTCCTCGGCATTGAACTCGACGTTGTCGACCTGTCCAACGCGCCGCTCCCGCCTAAGTCGAGAGCTTCTAGGAATCCCCGGGTCGACGTGAACGCAATTGTCGATGCGCTCAGGAAAAAGCGATGAATCCGGAACTCATCGCGATTGCGAATAACACCATTATGGGCCGAGTGCTGCGTGTTGCCGGAGGGAAGCTGGTATTTCGTTACGAGGAGAGTTGGAGAACGGAGAACGCCGCCTATCCTCTCTCGCTCTGCATGCCTCTAACGCGTTCAGAGCACGGCCACGAGCGTATCGAGCCATTTCTGTGGGGGCTGCTGCCGGATAACGAGGCGGTCCTAGGCAAATGGGCGCAACGCTTTCACGTCTCCGCCCGAGATGCTTTCGGCCTGCTCTCTGGCGTCGGCGAGGATTGCGCGGGGGCTGTGCAATTCATCCGGCCCGAGCGTTTACGCGAAATCACGAACTCTCGTGAAGGTAAGGTCGAGTGGTTGACCGAACGAGAGGTTGCGGAGCGGCTTCGCCACTTGCGGGAAGATCATTCGGCCTGGCGATCGCCCAGCGATACCGGCCAGTTCAGTCTTGCAGGAGCGCAGCCCAAGACCGCGCTGCTTTTCGACGGGGAGCGCTGGGGCGTGCCCTCCGGCAGAACGCCGACGACGCACATCCTGAAGCCACCCACCGGTGAATGGGATGGCCATGCGGAAAACGAACACATGTGTCTCGAATCGCGAGGGGTCTCGGTCTCGTAGTCGCGCGTTCGAAGGTACTGCGATTCGGAAAAGAAATATGGATCGTTCTCGAGCGCTATGATCGGCTCAAAACGGAGAACGGGTATTTGCGCGTACACAGGAAGACACGTGCCAGGCGAGCGACATATTGCCGACCCGAAAATACGAGAGTTCTTTTGAAATTCCGCCGATTACTTCTGCCCCGTCCTCTTCAAAATATCGTCCGCGAAGTAGTTCTCTACGCTCGATTTGTCGCGCACGGATTCGTAGTACGCGGCCTTCAGGAGTTGCTCGCGGCCGTCGCGCAGTTGTTCGCGGATCGCCTGCTGCACGCGCGGATCCTGCAATTCACGCTGCCCTGATGTCTCTTTCGCGATCAGCTTCACAATGCGGTAGCCCAGCACCTGTTTGGCCGACGGGTCCACGATCGGCAGCACGCTCGTGTACTGGCCGGGCTTCAACTTGGCTACGGCGTCAAATGCAAGTTTGTCGCTCTTCAAGGACGACTCAGCGATGAACCCGAGATCGCCGCCGTTGGGCGAAATTTCCGGTTGTTCCGAGTAGTTCATCGCCACTGAGGCGAAGTCTTCGCCGCTGTCCAGGCGGTTCAGCAATTCCTGGATTTTCTTCTTCGCTTCCGCGTCGTTCTGCGCCTTCTGCAGGTTCTTCACTTGCGGATTCGGTCCCGGAGTTACCAGGATCTGGGCCAGGTGGTACTGCGGCTCGATCAGGTTGAACTCCGCTTTATGCTCGTTGTAGTACGCCGTAATGTCGCCATCCGTCACGTTGATCTTCGAAGTGATTTCCTTGTTGATCACTTTCTCAATCGTGATGCTACGTCGCAGTTCGCGTTTGAAGTCGTCGAGGGTAATGCCTCGCTGTTTCAGCCGGGCATCGAATTGTTCCTGGGTGTAGGGCGCCTTGGCTTCGTTCACCTTGCTGTCCACTTCTTCATCGGTGGCCAGCAGGCCCAGCTTCTCCGCGCGCTGCATCAGGATCTCGTTATTGATGAGTTCGCGAAG
>DASXZC010000543.1:0-4141 GCA_036502165.1 Bryobacteraceae bacterium | reverse complement strand
TGCGTGGAATGGCTGCCGCGGGATGCTCCGCAGGATTCCCGCTTCTTCAAGGAACCGCCGCCACGGCCTTTGTTCTGTCGGCCGACGACAGCCGTTTCCTGTACGACCTCACGAAGGCGAACTTCCTCTTCTTCTGGGAGCAGTCCCATCCTGAGAGCGGCCTTATCAAAGACCGTTGCAACACGCGCAAGCCAGACTCCTACAAAGTCGCCAGCATCGCAGCCAGCGGTTTCGGCCTCAGCGCCATCTGCATCGGACTTCAGAATGGTTGGATCTCCACGCTCGAAGCCCACACCCGCGTCACTCTGTCGCTCGATTTTTTGGCAAGAAAGATCCCCACCCACCGCGGATTCTTTCATCACTGGGCGGATTGGAAAACCGGCCAACGCATCTGGGATTCCGAAACCTCCTCCGTCGACACGGCGCTGATGCTGTGCGGCGTGATGATGTGCAAGGAATATTTTCAGGAAGACGAGATCACCGGCTACTGTTACGAAATTCTCAACCGCGTCGATTGGACCTGGCTCTCGGAAGACACGACGTTGCTTCCCCACGGATGGACCCCCGAATCCGGCTTTCTTCCCTACCGTTGGGATCTCTACAACGAACATATGATGATGTATTTGTTCGGGCTCGGATCCCTCACGCATCCGCTCGCTCCCGACGTCTGGGAGGCCTGGAAGCGCACGATCTTCGATTACGAAGGGCTGCGCTACATCGGATCCTACGCGCCGCTGTTCATTCATCAATACTCGCAGGCCTGGTTCGACTTTCGAGGCAAGCACGATCGGCATGCGGACTACTTCCATAACTCCGTGATCGCCACCGAAGTCCATCGGCGCTTCTGCCTGGAACTCAACAAGCAATTCACTGATTACAACGAAGATTTGTGGGGCATCACCGCGTCTGACTCAGAGCACGGATACGTCGTCTGGGGCGGCCCTCCCGAGGTCGGACCAATCGATGGAACCGTCGTGCCCAGCGCCGCCGGCGGATCGCTGCCATTCCTTCCGGAAGCCACGTTGCGCGTCCTCAAGTACATCAAAAATCATTATGGATACAAGGTGTGGAGCCGCTATGGATTCGTGAACGCCTTCAACCCCCTCAAGAACTGGTTCGACACGGACGCGATCGCGCTCGACACCGGAATTACTATGTTAATGGCAGAAAATCTGCGCACCGGATTCGTATGGAAGACCTTCATGAAGAGCGACGAGGCGCGCCGGGGATTCGAACGCGCGGGCTTCGAGCCCAATTAACGAACGTG
This sequence comes from Bryobacteraceae bacterium, assembly GCA_036502165.1. Lineage (GTDB taxonomy): Bacteria > Acidobacteriota > Terriglobia > Bryobacterales > Bryobacteraceae > F-183. The sequence continues at coordinate 2,874 of DASXZC010000543.1, read as the reverse complement.
TAAAACACCCGCTTTGCCAATTGAGGAAGTCCTGGTAAGATAACGATCGAACGGGAGTATTGCAGTTCAAATTTACGCGATAACCGCGTAACCGCAAAGAGTCCATCTCCCTCCATAAAGGAAACTATGCCAGCCAAGAACCGGTTGTCTGAAATACTTGCGTCTCATGAAGCGGATCTTCTGCAGGACTGGCTCGCCCTGCAAAAGGCCAGCGCATCGAGGAAGACCAGTGCGGCCGACGACAAGGTCACCGCCTCGTTATCACGTGAGTTTCTCAGCGGACTTCGAGATGCGATGCAGTCCGATAGTTCCGTCGATCTCCAAACGCAGGCTTGGGCCAGCGTGCGGGACTTCCTCACCAATCTCGCTCAGTCCCGCGCGAAGTCCGGTTACACACCGACTGAAACGGCTTCTTTCGTCTTCTCGCTCAAGGAACCTCTGTTCAACAGGCTCAGCTCAAGCGGCGATCAGGCGACGTTGGCGAAGGACGTCTGGACGACCACGCTCGCCCTCGATCGCCTCGGACTGTTCACGATGGAGATCTATCAAAAGACCAGGGAACAGGTGATCGATCGCCAGCAGCGTGAACTTCTGGAGTTGTCGACGCCAGTCGTCCGGCTCTGGGAGAACGTTCTCGCACTGCCGCTCATCGGCACGCTCGACAGCAGCCGCACGCAAGTCGTGATGCAGAATCTGTTGGAAGCGATCGTCAGCACGCGTTCCGACATCGCGATCATCGACATCACCGGCGTGCCGACGGTCGATACCCTCGTCGCCCAACATCTTTTAAAGACGGTCGCCGCAGCCCGCCTCATGGGAGCCGATTGCATCATCAGCGGCATCCGCCCGCAGATCGCTCAAACCATCATTCACCTCGGCGTCGACCTTTCTGAAGTTTCGACCAAGGCGACAATGGCCGACGCATTTCAACTGGCTCTCAAGCGTACCGGAGCCACCATCACCACGAGCAAGGCAAAGTAAACGTGGAACGCATACCAATCCTTAAGCTGGGCAGTCTTCTGATGGTGAGCATCCAGGTCGATATGCACGACCGCCTGGCCTTGACCCTGCAGGATGACCTGACCTCGCAGATCGTCGCGCAGGGCGCTCACGGAGTTTTGATCGACATCTCGGCTCTCGAAATGGTCGACTCCTTCATCGGCCGTATGCTTTCCAACATCGCCAACATGTCGCGACTGCTCGATGCGGAAACGGTAGTCGTAGGAATGCAGCCCTCCGTCGCCATCACTCTTGTCGAATTGGGGATGCCCATGCGCGGCATCCGCACGGCGCTCGACATCGAGAAGGGCATGCTACTTCTGAGATCGGAAGAGTTCGCCAGTGCTTCGGTGTCGGAAAAGGACGCCAAGGATGACGATGCCGTCCCCAACGTCTGACATATACGAAATCCGCGACTCCGAAGATGTGGTCGTCGTGCGGCAGGCGGTCAGACGCCAAGCCGTTTCATTGGGTTTCAACCTTGTCGACCAAACGAAAATTGTTACCGCGGCCAGCGAATTAGCGCGCAACACGCTGATCCATGGGGGCGGTGGCAAGGCATCTGTCGAGATCGTTCGAAACGGGCTTTCGACAGGACTGAAGTTGACCTTCGCCGACGAAGGTCCCGGCATCCCCGATTTGGAATTGGCGATGCGAGACGGTTACACCACCAAGAACGGGATGGGTCTCGGATTGGGAGGCGCCAAACGGCTTTCGAACGAGTTCGAAATCGACTCGGCTCCTGAGAAAGGTACTCGGGTTGCAATTACCCGCTGGAAAGCATAGTCGCCGATGATGACAATTCGAATGCCAGTCGAAGACTCAAGTCACGTTTCTGGAGCCCGGCGAGAAGCACGCACGCTGGCAATCCAGCTCGGCTTCGGAGAAGTGAATTCAGAAAAAGTAGCGATCGTCGTCACCGAAGCCGCGACGAATCTTCTGAAGCACGGCGGCGGAGGCGTGGTTTATCTGCAGCCGACCGCCGACAGCAAGCCAGGAGTCGAGATGATCGCAGTGGATCGCGGTCCCGGCGTCATCGACTGGCAAAAGGCTCGCCTCGATGGATTTAGCACATCCGGTACCGCTGGCCACGGGCTCGGCTCCATGGAACGCAACTCCAGTTTCTTTGACGTCTGCTCGTTTCCGGGCCAAGGCACAGTGTTGCTCGCGCGCTTCAGTGGCGGCGAGTCCGATGATGCATCCGATCACCATCCCCGCGTCTCCGGACTGCAGACTCCAAAGCCCGGCGAAGACGTAAGCGGCGACGCCTGGGCATCGCAGACGGTGGGCGACTCCCGCACGGTCATTCTCGTTGACGGCCTTGGCCACGGTCCGGAGGCCGAAGTCGCCGCCCGCACCGCTGTGGAGTTTCTGGATGGCAATGCCGGCGCTTCTCCCAAAGATTTGCTCGAAATCGTGCATCGCGGAATCCGCCACACCCGCGGCGCCGCCGTGTCGATCGCGAAACTCAACTCATCCCGGAGAACCATCGCCTTCGCCGGCCTCGGCAACGTCTCCGGCCGCATCTGCGGAGCCGATACGGTGTCGCGTCATTTAGTGACATTGAACGGAACGGCTGGCATGGAATCGAGAACGGCGATGCGCGAGTTCGAATATCCCTGGCCGGAAGGATCCGTGCTCATCATGCACTCCGACGGATTAACGAGCCGTTGGGAATTCAAAGACTATCCTGGTCTTTTGAGGCACGACGCCGCCATCATCAGCGGCGTACTGTTGCGCGACTTCTCACGCGGCACCGACGACTCGACGGTTGTGGCGGTCAAATGACACGATATGATACTGCCAATACTTTCTGTTGCGTTTCGAAACGAGCATGAGACGGTCGCGGCGCGCCAGCGCTCCCGGTTAATCGCG
>DASXZC010000542.1:0-8285 GCA_036502165.1 Bryobacteraceae bacterium | reverse complement strand
CGAAGAAGAAAGTTCGCGGAGCAGATGGCGCGCGCGACCTTTTGAAGGACGCTGACGAGGTTTACATTGCCAAAGGCAAGAACGTCGCGCACTTCGATATGAAGAAGGATTCGCCGGACGCCGTTCTCCCAATGATGCTGGGTCCGACGGGCAATCTGCGCGCTCCGACGCTGCGGAAAGGCCGCACGCTGATGGTCGGCTTCAATAAGGAGACCTACGAGAAGCTGTTCGGATAGAAACAGGGACACGGTATGATGTGTCCTATGTTTCCGATGACGCGTTTCGTTGCCAGGCTCAGTCTCGTTTCTCTGCTGACGTTCGGTTCGCTGTTCGCTGCAACAGTGCCCACTCCCGATGAGTTCTTCGGCTTCCGCATGGGCACCGACAAGAAGCTTGCCCGCTGGGACAAGATCGTCGAATATCTCGAGAAGGTCGGTGCTACTTCCGGCCGCGTGCACGTCCGAAACCTCGGACCCTCGACGATGAACAATCCGTTCCTCGCCGTCGAGATCACGTCGGAGGCGAACATGAAGAACCTCGACAAATTGAAGGCGCTCGAGCAGAAACTTTACTTCCAGAACGGCGCGCCCACAAATGCTGAGCGCGATGAAATCTTCAGGGACGGCAAGGCAGTGGTCGTTATCACTACCACAGTGCATGCGACCGAAATCGGAGCCTCGCAGATGGTTCCAGAGGCCGTCTACAAACTGGCGACTTCGAATGATCCCGCGATTCTGAAGATCCTCGCGAACACGATCCTCGTGCTGGTTCCGTCGCTCAACCCCGACGGACAGATCATGGTCACCGACTGGTACAACAAATATCTCGGAACCAAGTACGAGGCGAGTCCGCTGCCGTATCTTTATCACTTCTACACGGGCCACGACAACAATCGCGACATGTATGCGTTCACGCAGCGCGAGAGTCAGATGACGGCGAAGCTGCTGTGGCGCGACTGGTACCCGTCTATCTGGCTCGACGAGCATCAACAGGGTTCATCGGCGGCGCGCATCTTCACCATGCCTGCGCGCGATCCGATCAATCCGAACGTCCATCCGCTGGTCTATCGCCTCAATGGAATTTACGGCCAATTCCAGGCTGCCGCGCTTGAAGCGGAAGGCAAGACGGGGATCATCTACAACTCGACGTACACGAATTTCTGGCAAGGCGCGATGGCGTGGTCGGGATGGTGGCACAACGAAGTTGGTTTGCTGACCGAAGTCGCGAGCGTCCGCATCGCAACGCCGATCGAACAGCGCAAGGCGGATCCCAAACATCCCGCGCCGCCTCAGCCCGAGACGGCCGAAGCCTTCGAAAGTGAACGCCGCCGGATGATGGAACATCCGGAAGAACCGCTCGCGGCTCCGCGCGACATTACTCCTCGCACCGAATATCCGCGCCCGTGGATGGGCGGAACGTGGCGGCTGCGCGACATCGTCGACTACGAACTGACCGCGACCTTCGCATTGCTCGAAGCTGCCGCGGACACGCGCGAGACGCTGCTGCATCAGGTGTACGACATGAATCGCGCCACCATCGAGGAAGGGAAGAAGGGCGAGATCGGCGATGTGACGTCCACTGATAAGACCTTCGCGATCCTGATTCCGGCGCATCAATTCGACGAGAACGAATCAGGCGAATTGATCGACAAACTGCAGCAGGCAGGAGTCGATGTTTATCGCGCGGAGGCTCCGTTCCAATCCGACAAAAAGGATTACGCCGCAGGAACGTACGTCATCCCGATGACGCAAGTTTTCGCGCGATACGCCAAGGACATGGTCGAAAAGCAAACGTATCCGGAAGTGAAACGCGCTCCGAATGCGCCCGCCGAGCCGCCCTATGACGTGTCCGCGTGGTCGCTGGGCATGCAGTTCGGTGTGAAGACCGCATTCGCTAAGACAGCGCTGCCTGGCGATTTGAAGATGGCGAAGCTCGACGCCGCGCCCAAGGCCGAGATCGAAGCCGTGCGGCACGGCACGACTGCGGAGTTCGTATATAAAGGTGCGTCGTCCGCGCTCGTGTTGCATCGGCTCTTCAAAGCGGGCGTGCCGGTTTCGCGTAATGGGAATTGGATCGTCGCCCCCGCGGACGCTCTCGAGAAGGCGGCCACGGGATTCGAACTGAAGATGTCCAACGGCGCGGTAAAGTCGTCAGGCGCCGTGCCGGCACGGGCTCCGCGCGTGGCGATTTATCAGTCCTATTCGCCGAGCATGGATGAAGGCTGGACGCGATGGGTCCTCGATCATTACGAGTTCCCGTTCACGCCGGTGCACAACTCCGACATTCAGGCGGGCAAGCTTCGCGCGCGCTTCGACGCGATCATTCTGCCCGATGAACGCGCCAAAGATATTATGGAAGGCCTCGACTACACGTCCATCGTTCCCGAGTATCGCGGCGGCATCGGCGAGACTGGGTTTGATGCCTTGAAGGAATTCATCAGCGAGGGCGGCACCGTTGTCGCATTGGGCGAAGCCTGCAATTTGCTGATCGATCGTCTTCCTCTCGGAGTGAAGGATTTGAAGCACACGCTCAAGCGCGATCAGCATTTCGCCCCCGGATCGATTTTGAAATTGCAGGTCGACACGACGCATCCGCTGGGAGCGGGGATGGCTCCGGACACGTATGGATATTACATTAATTCGCCATTCTTCGAACTGACGGAAGGCTTCGCCTCGCAGAAGGCGACGGTGGCCGCGCGATATCCGAACGTAGATGCAAACGCATCCGGTTGGGTTCGCGGTGAAGATCTGATGCTCGGACGTGCGGCGGTCGTTTCCATAGAGATGGCGAACGGCGGCAAGGTCGTGCTGTTCGGCATCCGTCCGCAACACCGCGCACAGACGCATGCGACGTTCCCGATGCTCTTCAACGCACTGTATTGGTCGGCGAGCGGCCAACCGGAAGCTGAGTCTGCTGCGGCGAAACACACGCCCGTCAAGCATACGAAGCGAGCGCACTGAGCGCACCCATGTCGACTGCTGCTGAATGGTTCACGTCTTTCGCCGCGGTATTCCTGATCGTGGATCCACTGGCTGCGACGCCGACGTTTCTCGCGATCACGGCGGGCTACACGAAGGCGCGGCGCAAGCAGATGGCGTTTCGAGCCGCACTGACTTGCGTGCTCGTGCTGAGCTTATTCGGACTGCTGGGCAAGTACGTCTTCCGGCTGTTCGGCGTATCGCTTCCGGCCTTCAAATTCGCGGGTGGATTGCTGCTGCTGCTGATCGCTTTGGACCTGTTGAAGGGACGCCAATCCCAAACGCGCGAGACGGAGCAGGAGCAAGCCGATGCCACCGCGCATGAGGATGTCGGAATTATTCCGATGGGGATCCCGATGCTCGCCGGGCCGGGATCCATCTCGACGGTAATGGTGCTGTTTGGGCAAGCGAACACATGGCTCGACGCGATACCGGTTCTGGTCAGCATCATCGTCACGTCCTGCCTGGCTTACCCGATTCTGGTCGGAGCGGATCGCGTGGGCGCGGTCCTCGGCGATCTTGGAATCCGAGTGGTGACGCGGATCATGGGCCTCATGCTGACCGCGATCGCGTTTCAATTCTTCATCGGCGGGCTCGTGGATCTGCATGTGATCGCACCTGTGGCGCTGCCATAGCAAGCCGTTGGCGTCCAAGGCGCCAAGTCCACTCTTTTGCACGGGATTTGGTTTTATCCGCCTCTCGCAAGCCCAGCAATGTGTTATACATTGTGTATAACAGTGCGCTTCGAATGGGATGCCGAAAAGAACCGGTCGAACCAGAATAAGCACTCCGGCATCGATTTTGAAACCGCATCCCGAGTATTCGCCGATCCTGACCTGATCCTGCGGAGAGACCGCATCGTTGACGGCGAGCAGCGTTGGCACGCCATGGGCATCGTGTGGAAGACTGTACTGCTCGTGGTGCACGTGTATCGCGAAGAGGAGGAGAACCCCAATGAAGAAGAAGTCATCCGAATCATTTCCGCCCGTGAAGCCAATTCGCAAGAGCGCCGAGTCTATTTGGAGCAAGCCCTTGACTGAGCGCCAGAAGGGCGTCCTCGAAAGCATTGCCGCGAGGCAGCAACGCGAGGATGCTTCTCAAATCGACTATTCGGATATTCCAGCTCTCACTGGCAAGCAACTGGCGCAGTTCCGCCGCCCTCGCAAGAAACTGGTGGCCGTACGCCTGGATGCGGATGTATTCGAGTGGCTGCAGCGATTCGGCGCTGGCTACTCCACTCGAGTCAATCACATTCTGCGCGTCGTGATGAACCAGGCGCAACGGTAGCTACTCGAACCGCAAGGCATCCGTCGGGTCGACGGTGGACGCCCGGTAAGCGGGAATCAACCCAGCGCCCACGGCCGCGGTTCCCAGCAATACCGTCGCCGCGGCGATCGCCAGAGGATCTGTCGGCTGAACGCCGAACAACTGCGATGCGACCAGGCGTCCGCCGGCCCATACGCAGGGCAGCGCGATCAACGTTCCCGCCACGATCATCGTGAGGACATCGCGCAGCACGAGCCAGATCGCTGAACCGCGGGTCGCGCCGAGGGCCAGCCGTATGCCGATCTCGCGTGTGCGCTGTGTGACCACGAAGGACATCACTCCATACAAGCCGACGAGCGAGAGCAGTAGCGCAAGAACCCCGAAGCTGCCTGAGAGCGTCGCGAGCATCCGCTCTGTGTTCAGCGAGCGGCTGACCTGTTCATCGACCGTGCGGACGTAGCTGATGGGCAAGGCAGCGTCGGCGTCGTGGACGATCCGTCGAATCGATTGGAAGGCTGCTTCAGGGGTTCCTCGAACTCTCACGTAAAAGGTGCCACCGTTGACCGCATTCTCAAAGACGGGAAAGAAAGCCTGCTCCGACTCGTCCCGAATTCCGCGATAGCTAAAGTCGGAGACGACGCCGATGATTTCGATATTCGGCTTGGCGCTGGGCCCCGAACCCTGACAGATCAGGGCTCCGAGAGGATTCCGCCCTTCGAAGTATCGCTTCGCGAAGGTCTCATTCACGATCGCGGAGCGATAGCCGCCGTTCTCGCCTTCCGGGCGGCTGTCGCGTTCCTCAAAATCCCGTCCGGCCACGATCTTCGCGCCAATCGTTTTGAAAAATCCCGGGCTTACCGCATTCAGATTGACTTGGCGCTCCGTGGTGATTCGCTGATTGGTTTGAATCGTCATCGGGTTGTTCCAGCTTCCTCCAGTCAAGAGCTGGAAACGTGCCAACGCAGAATTCTTCGTACTAGGAGAAGTGCGAATCTCGTTGTCAATCCTTCGAAGCAACCGGTCCGCGTCCATTGGCGAGTAGCCGTTGAGCATCGGATCGAGGCCGAACGAGACTAGGCTCGATGTCTCGAATCCCGGGCCCTTTTCCATCAGATCCATCAAGGTCCGCGCAAACAATGCCGCGCCGATGACGAGGATCAACGTGAAGGCGATTTGTACGGTCACGATCGCCTTGCGCATGCGAACTCCGCCAAACGCTGTGCCTCCCCGTTCTCTGAGGGACGAAATCAGCGACTCCTTGCCGGCTTGGAGCGCCGGAGCGAGGCCGCTCAGCACACCCGCCAATATACTCACTAGGAACGCGAATCCAAGCAGCCGCAGGTCGATGGTTGATTGCAGATTGTTCGCCGCCGTTCCGCTAGGCAGGAATCCGATGAGCGTCCGCATCGCCACCGGAGCGAGGAGCGCCCCGAGGGATCCGCCGGCAATCGCCAATAGAATGCTATCGGCGAGAAGCTGACGTCCGATTCGCCCACGCGACGCGCCGAGCGCCAGACGTGTACCAATCTCACGATCGCGCGCCGATCCGCGCGCCAGGAAGAGGCCCGCGACATTCAGGCATGCAAGCCCGAGTAGCACCGCCGTTGCCGCCAGCAGCACCCATAAAGGCTGCGATAGCGAGCGCCGCAGACCGGAATGTCCTTGGGGCGCCGGAGTCAATTCGAGCGTCGAGGCCAGAAAGGAATGTCGCCGTTCAGTCGTGACGGCTGGAAATCCGGCGCGACGCGTGTCCTCTTCGAGCATCGCTTTGAACCACGGCTGCACACCGTTCTGCGCCTGTTCGAGCGTCATCCCGGGTTTCAGGCGCGCCAAGATCTGCATCCATTGCACCGTGCGATCGAGCACACCGCTAAACCCAGGAATCGCATCAGCCGACATCGAGGCAGGAATCCACAGCGACGGAACCTCGCCGACGTCGACTCCTCTGAATGAGGATGCCGCCACGCCGATCACGGTCATGGGATGTTGATTGACGAGTACCTTGCGGCCGACTACATCCGGAGCGCCGCCCAATTGCGTCTTCCAATAATCGTAAGAAAGGACCACAACCGGACTCGCACCAGGCGTCTTATCCTCGTCGTTCCCGATGACTCTGCCCAGTGCCGAACTCACGCCGAGCACCGAAAAATAACTGCCCGATACGATTTCTGCAAGCGTGGGCTTGGGCTCCCCATTGGTCGTGAGGTTGACCGTCGTAGCGGCGCGGCACAGAACGCCTTCGAAGATCCGATCCTGTTCCTGAAGCTCGCGGCAAACCGGGTAAGACATCAGATTCCAACTGCCGAAGCCGCCATATACTTGATCGCCCTTCCAGTCGACGAGGACCAGTTTCCCTGGCTCGCGTACCGGAAGAGAATGCAGAATTACCTGATCGACCAGCGAATAGATCGCGGTGGTCGCTCCAATGCCGAGCGCGAGCGAGAGCACAGCGGTCGCCGTGAACGACGGAGTGCGCAGAAACGAACGCATCGAAAAACGAAGATCGTAGGCAAAATCGCGCAGCCATCGCGTCAACCAGACGTCGCGAACTTCCTCCTGCACTTGCGCGACTCCGCCGACCTCGAGTGTCGCTCGCCGACGCGCTTCCCACGCGGGGAGTCCGGACTCTGTTAGGTCGTGGATTCTCCGCTCGATGTGATACTGCAACTCGCGATCGAGTCCGTTCTCGAGCTTATTGCGCCGGAACCAATTGAAGACTTGTTTCATGACCGGTTGCCCTCGTCAAAGATCAATTGCACGGCACCTGTGAGGCGCGCCCAACTGTCTTTTTCAGTGGCGAGTTGCTTGCGTCCCGATCGGGTCAAAGCGTAAAACTTCGCTTCGCGGCCGGTCTCCGACGGCTTCCACTCGGCTTGCAACCATTCCTTCTGCTCCAGCCTGTGGAGCGCGGGATAAAGCGAACCCTGATTGACTTGCACAACAGATTTTGAAATTTGTTCGAGGCGTTGTGCGATGCCGTATCCATGAGCGGGTTCGAGTGAAAGAATCTGGAGGATCAGCATGTCCAGGGTGCCTTGGGGAATGGGAAATCGGGGAGTCGACATCGTACCTCAACCTTCTACCATTCAGCTTACGGGAGAATAGGTCGAAGGTCAAGGTGTCAGTGGGAGGCGTTGCGAATCGAATCGGTTCGTTGTCAACTAACAGTAGAAGGCAACGAACGATGAAAGCGAAACCGCGACCGCGACTCGATCCAATTCATCCGGGCGAAATACTCCGCGAAGATTTCATGAAGCCGCTGGGAATTAGCATCAACGGCCTGGCTCGCGATCTCGGCGTTCCTCCGAACCGCATCAGCGCGATTGTGAATGGCGCGCGGTCGATCACTGCGGAAACGGCGTTGCGGCTTTCGACTTACTTCGGTGTCTCACCCGAGACATGGCTCGGATTGCAGACCGATTATGATCTGCGGCTCGCGCGGAAACTCCACGGCGATGAGATTATTCGTTCGGTGCGCACGCGCTCCGCGGCCTGATGGTTCGTGTGCCCTATTGACCGTCTATAGGAGGACGTGCCATCTTCTTATAGCTCGTCTATAGGAGATCCATGGCCGCTATTTTGTGACTCGGCGCACCTTCGAATTCGGCATCCACATCGGCGGCGGCGCCAGCCGCGAAGCATTGCTGAAAGTAGCCCTGGGAGAAGCTGTGAAACTGGTCGCAGCCCGGCAATCGGGCGCCTCGAGTACGAACAGTCCGGTCGCGAGGCTCGCGATCACCATCGCCGCCGCCACTACGAAGATCAATGTTTGGAAGTACCCGGAAAGGAGGAAAACGAGCCCTCCCGCAGTGCCGCTTCTGAGGTTTCGAGCAGAGGGCGAGCGATCAGCAAGCAAAGCTGATGGCGGCGAGTCAGTTCAAACTCCAAAAATATTCCCATCCCCTAGAAAATCAGCCACTTCGCGATCCTCAAACGTCTCGCCACTTGCACCACGCCGCTACAATATAAATAGAGAAGCGCCCAAGGGACCTAATCATCCCTCCGGGCGCTTCTTCCATTTCATGCGACCAAAGGATAAAG
>DASXZC010000541.1:0-16520 GCA_036502165.1 Bryobacteraceae bacterium | reverse complement strand
CCTGATCGTGAACGCGGATGTGCCTTATTCAGTGCTGGCTCCGGCACTGGGAATGTCGGAGAGCGCATTGAAGGTGTCGATCCACCGGCTGCGGAAACGCTATCGGGAGTTGTTCCGCGCTGAGATCGCCGCGACCGTGGCGGAGCCTCAGGATGTCGAGGAGGAACTTCGCTTTCTGATCGTGGCGCTGAGCCAGCGATGAGACGGCTCCCAGCTCGGCGGCTCTGAGTTGTTCGCTTCGGGGGCGAGAGCAATTTGCGCAACGATGTCAGATTTTCGTGCGCACGGTGCACACCGCTTTCGCGAACCTTCGTACGCTCCGCTCGACGCGTAAGCCTTCATCTGGTGATTCGTCTCTGAGTCCAGGCGCGATCGCCCAAATTCACACGCACGGAGCGAGCTGGCGGCGTTCGTTAGGTCCACCAACTCTCGCTTTCATTAAGTTTACCAGGAGATATATTATGCCAACTGTTTGGGCTTATTCAAAGGCAGCGCCGGGAAAAACTTGCGAAGATGCTCGTCTCCTCGGGGGAGGCACCAACATTCAATACCCGGCAGGTAACGACCAAGGCCAAGGGGGATGGGAGATTGGCTTGATGTTCGAAACGTTTAGTGATCTAGCCACCAAGCTCAAGGCGTTGCAAGAGAACATCACGAGGTTGGCCATTAATCTTCATGGCGCTCCCGGTGTGATCGATGCACTTAGTGATGGCTCCGGAATGGATTTCGCCAAACTCTGGGCGCGTTTCTCCAACGAATTGACTTCAATCAATCAGAAACTCTCAGCCGGCGCGATTGTTCTTATTATGGGCTGTAATGTTGCCCTAGGAAAGGAGGGCGACAATTTTCTAACACAACTCTCGGACAAAGCATTCAGGGGACACAAAGTAGTGGGTTTTACGACCATCGGAGAAACGATGCGCCAATATCGGAGGGGTGAATCGTGTTCTGAAGCTGGCATGCGAGATTCGCCCTATGGTAGTCCCTCCGAGAATCAACCAACGGTGCAAGCGGAGAGAGAAAAGGAGGTTCTAACGCTGCCATGGGCAAGTGAATCCTCCCCTCATGCCAAAATTGCACTGGATCGCAAGATTGTGCTTACCCACGAAACGCCCATCCCATCCCAAGACTATAGCCCGAACAACTATTTGCCGGGCACGTGGAGCGTTTCGATCGGTAGTTGGCAAGGCTACTTCATTTTCACAGGCGACTCCCACGTAAAGTGGTCGGCCCAAACGAAGACCAACGGCGGCGGTAATTGGTCCGCAGACTCAAATGGCGTCACATGGACGTTTGTTGATGACGACCCGAAGTTTACGCGAACGTTCCGCGTTACAGTTCGGCTCCAAACGACTGTGAACGGCGATATCACGATCAGTGGTCGAAATTCCGGATTCTTCACGATGTCGAAACAGTAGCAGGGGCGACGATCCGAGTTTGTCTTTGCGTCTCTCGCCGTCAGCGAGCCCGCTCCCCACAGATGATTAGTTCCCCTCGTTCAACTTCCGAATCCAGATATTGCGGTAACGCACCGGCTGATTGTGATCCTGCAAACTCAACGGCTGCTCCGCCGGATGCGCCTTATAAACGCCATTTTGCCGCCACGTCGTCTGCCCCACAAATTCCTTGTGATCCTGAACCAACACCCCATTGAACACCACAGTGACAACGGCGCGCTTCGCGACCTTGTCCCCATCAAAGCGCGGAGCTTCGAAGAAAATGTCGTAGACGTTCCACTGCCCCTTCGGCCGTGACGGATTCACGAGTGGAGGCCAAACCCCATAGATCGCCCCCGCCTGGCCGTCCGCGTAAGTCAAATTCTCATTCGACTCCAGCACCTGGATTTCATAGCGAGTCATCAGCTCCACGCCGCTGTTACCCAAGCCCTGCCCCTTGCCAGTGTCGGTAGTCGGAACCATCCATTCCACGTGCAGTTGGCAGTCGCCGAAACTCTGCTTGGTTTGCAGCCGTCCGGCGCCCGGAACGATCACCATGTCTCCGTCCACGATTTTCCATTTCGGCTCCTGCAGGACCCCGCCCCGTCCCCGGTTCATCCACTGCGAGAGATCTTTGCCATCAAACAGGACGATCGCATCCGAGGGCGGCGTGGTCGAAACATAGGCGCCCGGAGTGACCTTCACCGGCCGCGGCCGAGCCATGTCGTGGACCCGCCATTTCTGCCCAATGATAGTCGGAGTATCGTTGTACCCACGCGTGTCATCGCCCACGCTCGCCGGCGGCTCCTGCGCAAGCAGCGTCGCGGCCAATGCTGCCGTCATAACAATAAGGAATCGAGTCATACGCATCCAGTTTAGTCCCACTCGACGGCTGTTAGTGGGAGTACAACGGGTGCGCGCTGTCCTGCACTCGGTTCGGCTACTCTGACATGGCTCCCAACGCCGATCGCGGATCTGTAACCGCGACCATGTGGGACGATTTCTAACAGCCGCTCCGGTGGCGGACATCACCACAGGACGCAGCCATGTTGCAAGAGGCCGATTTGCAGACTACTTCACATCGCGAGCGTACCGCGCGAAAGTTCCATTAGCCTCGTCGAAAACGCCAAGAAATACACATCCTGCTTTTACCGCGAGCTTAACGGATTTAGTGTTCTCCGGCGCGATACGCAAAATCATCTGGCGTACATCCGTTGCTGCAGCCAAGTACTCGCCCATCAGATCCAGCGCCCGAAGAGCAACGCCCCGCCCGCGCCATTCCGGGAAGACGCCACAGGAAACATTCACTTGGTCTGACTCGAGAACGTAGGCGAGGTTCGCTTCGACACTACCGATGAGCCGGCCGCTCCGGCAATCGAAAACGCCAAAAGCGCGGAGCGGGCCATTACTCCGCCAGCTCGCTTGGCACCTCGTAATGTAGTCCTGGACATTCCGCAGCGTGCTACGGCCGCCACTCAGCCATCTCGCAATCTCATCATCCTCACCTGCCAGATGGTGGGCGGCATCGTCCGCTCGTAATGGCCGGAGCAAAATGAGTCCATCCGTCAGTTCGAGGCCACCTGGTGAATTCACCACTTTCCTACGAGAATACGCCATCCATTGGGGGAAAGACGTCGATCCTTCCCGACCGCGCAGCGTTTACCGCGCCAGGGGTCGCGGCGGGCAGACCTTTGGCGCTAGTTGTGCCGGAGCGTTCCAATCCGAACCACCGCGCCAACCTGGAATTGCCGCCAGGGCGTCCATTGCATCGGGAATCAGATGCTTCAGATCGGCCACCCGGTTTGTCTCCGCACAAAATCTGAGGGTTGCGATCCTTCGATCTCACGCGCCGTTTTTCAGGCCGGCCAACCCTCGTCCAGGAGAATTCGCATTAAACCCGAGCAAGGCGGAGTTCCTTTGACTCCTCGAGAACCCGGATGGCGGCCTCACGACTCACGGTTGGAAAGCCGATCAGGAAATCGTCGAGGGAGTCACCGGCCTCAAGGTAATCGAATAAGGTCTTCACCGGCACGCGTGTTCCCCGGAAAACGGGGGTTCCGTGCATCACTTCGGGGTCGCGCGTTATCGAATCCTGCATACTCCAATTGCCGCTTAATGTCGGCGCGCCGAATCTGCTAACCCTGCTGCTCTTCGTCCTTCTTGTGCTCGATCATTTCTTCGAGCTTCTCGCCAAGTCCGCCGGCAGCCTTGAAACCGGTGAGTGCAGCCGCTGCCTCGGTCACGATTCCAGCGTTCGGATCCAGCTTCTTGACGCCTTCGACGGCCGCTACCGCGCCCGCGATTTCTTCGATGTCTTTCATGAAATCCATAACAACCTCCAGCTAGTCGTACAAATCGCCCCCATGATATCGCAGAGCGCGGCACCGAATGGCGCCCGAGCTATAGTACGTAGCATGAAGATCACGCGAGTGGCGCCATTCATCCTGCATGTGCCCGTGACCCGCAATGACATCGCGGACAGCACGCATCGGATCACACATTGGGGCGCCCCCGGCGTAATTCTCGAGACAGAAAACGGGCTGCAAGGCTATGGCTACACCGGAACGCACGCCCACTTGGCCACGGACCGCTTGATCGCCTCCTGCATCGGCGACACTTACGGCCCTCTCCTGCTGGGCGAAGATGCGCATGAAGTCCAGCATATCTGGCAAAAGCTACTGCACTTCCCACCGGTGCAATGGGTCGGAAGAGGCGGGATCACGCATTTAGCCCTGTCGGCGATCGACATCGCGCTTTGGGATTTGAAAGCCAAGGCCGCCGGCGTGCCCTTGTGGAAACTCCTGGGAGGATCGGCCGGGAAGCGGCTGATTGGCTACAACACCGACGGCGGTTGGCTCAACTGGCCGCTCGAAACGCTCATCAGCGATACCAAGCGGCTGGTCGAAGAAGAGGGCTACACCGGAGTGAAAATCAAGGTGGGCAGTCCGCAGATGAGTCGCGACCTCGAGCGCATCGAAGCAGTGCGGAAAGCGATTGGGCCCGAAAGACGGTTGATGGTCGACGCCAATGGCCGGTTCGATTTCGCGGGCGCCGCGCTGTTCGGCCGCCACCTTGAGGACTTCGGCGTCGAGTGGTTCGAGGAGCCCATTTGGTACGACGATGTCGACGGCCACGCGCGTCTCGCGAAACAGATCCGAACTCCGATCGCATTAGGAGAACAGCTTTACAGCGCCGACCATTTTGCTGCCTTCATACGCGCTCAGGCGATGACCTTTGTGCAGCCTGACGCGGTACGGCTGGCGGGCGTCACCGAATGGTGGCAGGTCGCGGATCTCGCCCATTCCTATCGCCTCCCCGTAGTGGCCCATGTGGGCGACATGGCTCAAGTTCACGTACACCTCTCGATTGCGCACCGCGCCTGCACCATGCTCGAATACATCCCCTGGCTTCGCGATTGTTTCGTGGAGCCGGCCTGCGTGAGAGAAGGCGCGTTTGTTCCTCCGGAGACCGCCGGGGCGGGGACGACGTTACGCGAGGGCGCGCTCGAACAGTATGGCCTGCGATAGAACGGCTGATTTGAGCAACGTCCGCCCCAAAACCCGCGCGAGAATAGGGAAGACATGGCGCTCAAACGGATGGACAACGTAGGAATCGTCGTCGACGACCTCGAAGGCACGATTGATTTCTTTCGCGATCTCGGTCTCGAGCTCGAAGGACGAACCACGATCGAAGGAGAATGGGCGGGACGCGTCACAGGACTGCGCGATCAACGCGTCGAGATAGCCATGATGCGCACACCGGACGGTCACGGCCGTCTTGAGATCTCCCGCTTCCTCACGCCGCCTGCCGTCGCGGATCACCGCAACGCCCCGGTGAACGCTCTAGGCTACCTACGTGTCATGTTCGCCGTGGACGACATCGACGAGACTCTTGAAAAGCTCCGTAAACGCGGCGCGCAGCTCGTGGGCGAAGTAGTCCAGTATAAAGACGCGTATCGGCTCTGCTACATCCGCGGACCGGAAGGACTTCTCATCGGACTCGCCCAGGAACTCAGGCAGCCCAACGTTGTCGCGAGCCATGTACCGGCGCGAGAATAAGAGTCATGCGCTATCTGCCGATCCCCCTGTTGCTGCTGTCCTGCTCCTTCCTCGCCGCCGGACAAGACTGGAAAGTCCTGCCCCTCGTCGTGAACGGCAAAATCGACCCCGCGTGGAAACAAGTGGATTGGGGTGGCTTTATCGTCGACAAGAATCCAACGGCGCTGCGCACGCAACCCGCCCCCCAGGGCATGGGACTCCTCGTATACACCGCCGCGAAGTTCGGTGATTGCCAGCTCCGCATCGTCTACCGCAGCGAAAAGCCGCACTCCAACTCCGGAGTGCTGATCCGAATCGACGACGGCATTCTCAACAAAATCGGCGAGAAGACCAACGGCGTCGAGCGCGAGAAAGACGGCGGACTTTCCCCAGCCATGGTCGCCCGCATGAAGAATTCCTCCGAACAGCAAATCGGCGCCTGGTACGCCGTCCATCATGGATTCGAAGTCCAGATCGAGGATGCCGGCGACGACTGGCATCGCACCGGCTCAATCTATTCCCTGGCGCGCGCCGAGTCTCTGCCACCCATGCCGGCTTCGGGCTGGCGGACGATGATCATCACTTTCGAAGGCGACCACGTCACAGTGGACGTCGACGGCAAGACCGTAACGAAGTTCGATTCGGCGTCGCCCAACCTTCCACCCAGGCGAACCTGGAGCGAACCGATTCGTGAGATCAAGCGCCCGACGCATGGATACATCGGGCTCCAGAATCACGACCCCGGTGATTTGGTGTGGTTCAAAGAGGTCGCTGTGCGCGACCTCCCGAAGAAGTAAGCAGGACGATTGGCTATTGCGACGGCTGCGCGACCAGGCGGAGATACGGCAGCACCGTCCTCACTCCAGCCGGATACTTCCGCGCCGCGTCTTCGTTCGAAAGCGAGGCCGGTATGACCACGTCTTCTCCGCGCTTCCAGTTCACCGGCGTCGACACACCGTGCTTCGCAGTCACCTGCATCGAGTCCAGTACTCGCAACACTTCGTCGAAGTTGCGGCCGGTGCTCATCGGATAAGTCAACATCAGTTTGATCTTCTTGCCCGGATCAATCATGAATACCGTGCGGACCGTCGCATTGGTCGCTGGCGTACGTCCCGCGCAGGAATCGCCCGCGTCCGCTGGCAGCATTCCGTACAGCTTCGCGACGTTCAAATCGGAGTCGCCAATCATCGGATAGTTCACTTTGTGCCCCTGCGTCATCTCGATATCGGCCTTCCACTTGTCGTGATCGGCGACGGCGTCGACGCTCATGCCGACGATCTTGCAGTTGCGGGCTTCGAATTCGTTCTGCAATCCCGCCATGTAGCCGAGCTCAGTCGTGCAGACGGGCGTGAAGTCCTTGGGATGGGAGAATAGCACGCACCATGAGTCGCCGATGTACTCGTGGAAGCGGATGCAGCCGTGTGTTGTGTTGGCCTCAAAATCAGGCGCGGTGTCGTTGATTCGCAGTGTCATGATGAAGTCTCCTGTGTGTTCGTGATTGCGGCGCAGATCCAAAGTGGCCGCTCAGTCTGATTAACCGGAACCGCGTTCGATTTACGTCATCGGCGGCATTCTTTTTTGAAGGGCGGCGCCAAAATGCAAACGGCCCCCTGTGCGCATTCGCACAAGAGGCCGGTGAATTTCGGAAACTACTCTTATCTTTTCTTTCGGAACCACCCCACCGCCAGGCAAGCGCCCCCGGCGAAGAGCATTCCCAAAGTTCCCGGCTCGGGCGTGGCTGTAGCATCTGAGGCCGGGGTCACGCTCACATCATCGATGTACATCACTCCATTCGTATCGTAACCGGCGAAGGAGAGTGTGGAAGTCGTCCCGGGGCCACCCGTCACTGCAAAGGTAAATAGCAGGTAGTCGAAGCCATGAGGTTGCGGTACGACGGGAAATAAGGTCGAACCCACTCCGTTCCATTCGTACGTCACACCGCGCGGACCGAATGGGTCAAAATCCCTTTCCCAAACGGACAAAATATACTGCTCACCGGGCGTGGTAGGAATGGTCTGGGAGATCTCATCCATCTGCTGCGCTCCTCCACCGGCGACACTTGCGAATTGGAAATCATAAGTGCCGCTGTGAGGCGTAATGGTAGAGACGTAGGCATTCGGAACCGTATACGCAGGCGTGTAGATCCAACCGACCGGGCCCTGAGCGCCGATACCGTCCTCAAACCCGCCATTGATTACGAGATTTCCCGCGTACGCGGCGCCTCCGGACACGCAAAGCGCGCCGATCGAAAGCAACACCGCCAAAGTCCGAAGCCCACGTTCCTTCACGAAAGAACTCCGTTCAAGCCGAATCATTTCCTGTTTCATAACCGCGTCTCCTTTTGTGTTTACGCGGCGCCAGTCTGTTCGGCGGTCCCGCTCAGTCTGGTTAACCGGAACAGCGGGAGATTCGCATCATCGGACGGAAGAATTTTTCGGAAAATGGAGAACGGTCCGCAGCCGGCCGCTACGCCGGTCCAGGTGAAGAGGCACCCAGTTCGCGCGCCAGCCAGGCACGTGCCATGTGCCAGTCCCGCGTCACCGTGACCGCCGAGATGCTCAGGGCCTCCGCTGCCTCTTCGATGCTCAGTCCACCGAAATAACGCAGCTCCACGATTCGGCTCTGCCGCGGATTCACTTGCGCCAGCAACTTGAGCGCTTCATGCAGGTCCAAAACTTCCTTGGCTTCCCGCAAAGCCGCCGTATTCGCCTCATCGAGCGGAACGTTGACTTTGCCGCCGCCACGCTTCGCTGCGAGGCTTGCCTCGGCGTGGTTGACCAGCACCTGCCGCATCGCCATCGACATCACCGCGAAGAAGTGCAGCCGATTTTCAAACGTACGCTGCCCTTGGCTGATCAGCTTCAAATACGCTTCGTGAATCAACACGGTCGGCTGCAAAGTATGGCCCGGCTGCTGTCCGCGCCAACGCTGCTGTGCAATGCGGTGGAGTTCGTCATATGCCAGCGGCATCAGCCGGGCGAGTGCATCCTGGTCGCCGCTCGCCCAGGATTTCAGGAGCACGGTCAGGTTGTCCGCGCCTCCTCCCACGCCATCGTCCCGGTCGATCGGCTGCTGTGCCATGATTTTGCGATTTGAAATTCGCAGCAACCAGCTTAGCAAAGCCACGGGAAACGTTGATAAAATCAAGAACTCTTGTGATGGATCCCAAGGCGCAGGATCGCGCCGCCGAAATATTCGACTTGTGCCGGCTCTTGCCGAAGTCCGATCGGGACGCCCGATTGGCGACTCTTGGCGCCCGCGACGACGAAGTCGTGCGTGAGGTTCAGAGTCTGCTCGAAGCATATGACGCGTCACCTGATTTTCTGAACCGGCCGGCTCTCGAAGCCCATTCAGGAATCCTCAAGCAAGCTCTGCGACGCCCTGCGACTCTCGATCTGGCGGAGGTTTCCCACTATAAGATCGTGCAAAGGCTCGGCGCCGGCGGCATGGGAGTCGTCTATAAGGCCGAAGACACGCGCCTGGGACGCTTTGTCGCACTGAAGTTCGTGCCCGACGAGGTCCGCTGGGAGCAAGCGGTACTCGAGCGCTTCCGCCGTGAAGCGCGAGCAGCTTCGGCGTTGAATCATCCGAACATTTGTACGGTCTACGACATCGGCGAAGAGCAGGGCCGCAACTTCATCGCCATGGAATTCCTCGATGGCGTAACGCTCAAGGAACGCATTGCCCATCGTCCAATGGATATCGACGCGGTGCTGAAGCTGGCTATCGAAATCGCCGACGCTCTCGACGCCGCCCATGGCATCGGCATCGTCCACCGTGACATCAAACCCGCCAACATTTTCGTTACGCACCGCGGTTTGGCCAAAGTTCTCGATTTCGGAGTGGCAAAGATGATGGCCGAACCCACGGCCGACTCCGATCCTGAGCCGATGATCGTGACGGCCGCGCACGACCATCACCTCACCGGCCCCGGAGCGATGGTCGGCACCATCGGATACATGTCTCCCGAGCAGGTGCGCACCGAGCCCCTCGATGCCCGTTCGGATCTCTTTTCCTTTGGAGCGGTCCTCTACGAAATGGCCACCGGCAAGACCCCGTTCGAAGGGTCGGGCCCAGCGGAGATTTGCGAAGCGATCCTCCACACGGAATCCCCGCCGCCATCTCAGCTCAATTCGCGGATACCGCCGCAACTCGAGCGGATCATTCTCAAGGCGCTCGAAAAGAATCGCGAGGTCCGCTACCAGCACGCCTCCGAGATGCTGGCCGACTTGAGGCGCTTGCAGCGTGAAACCTCGCCTGCGTTCGAAAATCGACGAAGACCCTTCTGGGCCGTGGCCGCTGCTGCCGCAGCAGTCCTGGCTCTGGTCGGCGCCGGATATTTCGCCGGCTGGTTCGGAACCGGGCCCGCGCCACTCTACTCGCAATCGAAGTTGAAGCCGGAGCAGCTTACGGCACAATCGTCGGAAGATCCCGTCATGGTGACTTCCGTTTCTCCCGACGGCAAGTATCTACTGTACGCCGACCTCGAAGGATTGCACCTCAGGCAGCTTGCATCCGGCGAGACCCACCTCCTCCCGATTCCCGACACGTTTTGCTTCCGTTGAGCACGCATCGAATGGTCCCAGGATGGGACCAAACTGCTGGTAAGCGGCCCCGTTGCCCACGAAAAGCCTTCCATATGGATGATTTCGGTATTCGGCGCTACGCTCAAAAAACTGCGCGATGAGGCAACCGACGCATCGCTGTCGCCCGACGGATCTGAAATCGTTTTCACCGATGCCGTCACGCAAGAGATTTGGCTGATGAACTCCGATGGCGGCAATGCCCGCGTGTGGCTCACGCCGAAAGCCGGTTATCTACTCCAGATTCCCACTTGGTTTCCGAACGGCAAACGAACGACTCCCACATGGTTCCGCAAAGGCAAGCGAATTCTCTATGTCAAATACGGCGGCGCCAACGGCGAAAAAACCGTAGCGCTCGAAAGCCGGGATCTCAACAGCGGAGATCCCGTTACACTGCTCGCCAACTTGCAGTTGACTGAATTCTGTCTGCGACGGGATGGGCGCCTGATTTACGCGCTGCGCGAGCCGGTGCCGAATCAATATGACTCAAACCTCTGGGAGCAGCGCTTCGACGAAGAAACCGGCCGCCCCAAAGGAACTCCCCGGCGCCTCACGGACTGGATCGGCTTCTACTTCGGAAGCCCCGAATTGACTGCGGATGGCAAGCGTTTGATATTTCTGAATGGACGAGCGCAGAGCGATATCTACCTCGGCGATTTGACGAACGACGGAAGCGCGTTGAAGAATCCGCGGCGGATTACGCTCGACGAGCGGACGGATTGGCCAGGCGGTTGGTCCCCTGACAGCAAATCGATGTTTCTATATTCCGACCGCAAAGGATATTTCGACATCTATAAGCAGAGCGCTGATAGTCGCGATGCCCTGCCTCTGATTACGAGTGCGGAAGAAAAACGCGCGCCGCAAATCAGCCCGGACGGTAAGTGGCTACTCTACATGCAATGGCCGAAATCCTCTGATGGCGCTCCAGCGCCAGGGTTCGGAAAACTGATGCGTATGCCTGTCGCAGGCGGCGCGTCCGAACCCGTGATGGATTTCAAAGGCTACTCCGGACTCGGCGTCATGAGCCCGGCGTCAACGGTCGGCGGCTACCCGAGTTTCCGATGTCCGCCCCGTGCAGGCAGTTCTTGCGTTCTCGCCGAGGTTCGAGATAAACAAATTATCTTCTCATCCTTCGATGCGCTGGAAGGACGTAAGAAGGAGTTAATCAGAATTCCCAGGAATTCGGATTTCAGAACATGGGATCTTTCTCCCGATGGCAGAGAGGTCGCCATTACGATGTTCGACTTCAATGCCGGTGATGTGCGCATCGTGCCCTTGTTAGATGGCGGCGGAGCCCAGCGTACCTTGTCGGCAATGCCATTCACTCAACTAACGACGATCGCATGGGCGGCTGACGGACGCAGCCTCTTTGCAGTCAGCGGCTCGTCTCGAGGATCATCGATCGTGCACATGGATTCGACAGGCGGCAACCCGAAGCTCTTGTTCAGACAATTCGGTTGGGATATCCATGCGGTGGCGCCCTCGCCCGATGGCCATTCACTCGCGTTTGGCGCGGTTTTGTCAAACTTCAATGCCTGGACGATTCCATCCTTTCCCGAGGAATGAAGACCAAGCAACAGTTCGTCGATGTCGACGGGAGGCACATCGCGCTTTCGAATCTCGACAAGGTCCTCTACCCTGGCAACGGCTTCTCGAAGGTCCACGTCATCGACTACTACACGCGGATCGCGCCCGTGCTGCTCCCCCATTTCGCCCATCGCCCGGTCACCATGCTTCGCTTCCCCGACGGCGTTCACGGTAAGGCGTTCTACGAAAAGGATGCGCCCAAATACACGCCGGAATGGGCCCACACCACGCTCGTGCCGCGCCAGGCCGGTGGCGAACCCATCCGTTATATCTGTATCAATGACCTTCCCACGCTGATCTGGTGCGCCAATCTCGCCAGCCTCGAGCTGCACCCGTTTCTTCACAACGAGGACAATCTCGATTGCCCGTCCTCAGTCGTCTTTGATCTCGACCCCGGCGAGGGCATGGATCTCGTGAATTGCGCCGAAGTCGCTCTTCTCCTACGCGCCCATCTCGCGGACGCCGGACTCGAATGTTTCGCGAAAGTTTCCGGATCAAAAGGATTGCAGATCTACGTCCCGCTCAACACGCCTGTGACGTACGCGCAGACGCGCTCATTTGCGCAAGCCGCGGCAAAGGCGCTCGAGGGCAACCACCCGAAGCTGGTCGTCTCCGAGATGGCAAAACAACTTCGACGCGGCAAGATCTTCATCGATTGGAGCCAGAATTCGGATTTCAAAACGACCATCGGCGTCTACTCCCTCCGCGCGAAAAGCGACGTTCCCTATGTGTCCGCCCCGGTGACCTGGGATGAACTGGAAAAGTTGCGCGGCAAGGCCACCGATCCCTCGGCGCTTCGCTTCGATCCACAGAGCATGCTCAAGAGGATCGCGAAAATCGGCGACCTGTTTGCCCCGCTGCTGACCCTCGAACAGTCGCTCTCACCAGCCGGCGAAAAAACAAAAAGTAAAGCGCCCGCCTTCGTCGAACCGATGCTCTTACTCAGCACGCACGCTCTACCCGAAGGCAAGGACTGGTCGTACGAAATCAAACTCGATGGCTACCGCGCCCTGGCCGCCAAAACTCGCGGACGCGTGGAACTACGCTCGCGGAACGACAAAAATTTCGCCGTTCGTTTCGCCGCGATCGCCGAGGCCCTGAAGAAAATGCCGGATAACACTATGATCGACGGCGAAGTCGTCGCCCTCGATGAGGATGGACGCCCCTCGTTCAATCTGCTCCAGAATCACGGCTCTTCCAATGCCCCGATCGTCTTCTACGCCTTCGATCTGCTGACGCTCCTCGGCAAGAACGTCATGAACGAACCCCTGACCACGCGGCGCACCCTGCTGCGCGAGAAGGTCCTCGTGCACCTCGAGGAGCCCATCCGTTTCTCACCCGATCTGGAAGCCGCTCTGAGTGTGCTCGTCAATTCCGTCAAAGCCCAAGGCCTAGAAGGACTCGTCGCGAAGAAGCGCGACAGCCGCTACGAGCCCGGCCAGCGTTCAGGTTCCTGGCAGAAAATGCGCATCAATTTAGGTCAGGAACTAGTCATCGGCGGCTACACGCCGGGCGCGAAGAATTTCGATGCCCTCGTGATCGGTTACTACGAGGATGGCAAATTACTCTATGCGGCCAGAACCCGCAATGGCTTCACGCCCGCCTTGCGCGACTCGCTATTCGCGAAGCTCCACAAGCTCGAAATCGACGACTGTCCCTTCGCAAATCTCCCTGAAAAAACCGGAGGACGCTGGGGCCAAGGCCTGACCGCCGCAAAGATGAAGGATTGCCGCTGGCTCAAGCCCGTGACCGTCGCCCAATTCGAATTCGTAGAATGGACGCCCGAGAACCACCTGCGCCACGCGAAGTTCGTCGGCCTCCGCGAGGACAAAAAGGCTGCGGATGTGGGAAGAGAAGGAGCTTGAGCGAATGCTGCCAACAGAACGCGAAAAAATGCTTGCCGGAGAGCTATACGACGCTCTCGACCCCGACCTGGTAGCCAGCCGAAATCGCGCCCGAGACCTCTGTCAAACTTTGAACGCGACGCGCGAATCAGACCAGGAAGTCCGCCGCGATTTATTAAATCAGCTTTTCGGAAAAGGCGGCGACACAGTATGGATGCAGCCCCCTTTCTATTGCGACTACGGCTGGAACATCGAATTAGGAGAGCGAGTCTTCTTCAACTTCAACTGCATCGTCCTCGATGTCTGCCGCGTTCGAATCGGAGACTTCACCCTCTTCGGACCAGGAGTTCAAATTTTAACTCCAGTCCATCCCTTAGAAGCAGAACTGCGGCGCCACCAGGAATATGGCAAGCCGATCGACATTGGCTCAGACGTATGGGTAGGCGGCGGAGCACTCATCCTCCCCGGCGTTCGTATTGGCTCAAAAACCGTGATCGGCGCTGGTAGTGTTGTCACTCGAGATATTCCAGGTGGCGTGTTCGCCGCCGGGAATCCGTGTCGAGTCATTCGCGAAATTGAGGAAATTGAATAACGAAAGGGCAGCACCGTCCTCTCGCGCCTCTCCCATAAAATCTCCAAAAGATTTTTGTTCCACCCCGCCCCCACGCCTGTCTCAACGAATAGCAACTTCCGCAACCAACGCTCGGACGATCTGAGAACAGAACTAACGGCATAGCCGGCCCACTCGACGTGTGTCCAGAAACGAACCTCGGACGGACTGTTGCAACTCAAGGAGATAAGAATGAAGCACGTTTCAAAAATCTATTCCGCAGCATGGACACGATTGGGAAGAGGCGCCCTGTTATTGGCCTTCGCCTTGGCTCCCGTCGCGGTCCACGCTCAAGTAACCGTCTTCGGCGCGCCCTCTAACTTCGATTGTCTGAACGACACCGGTACGGATGCTCACGGATTCGAGATCGAACTCGATGGCATAACAATGGCGAATTCCCCCTATGTTTGGCCCTCCAGCCGATTTCCGTACCAGATTGTGCCTGTCGCCAATGGCATTGTGATTCACTACGCCAGTCCATACGTCGGCGGCAGGTACACGATCACCACCGTCGCTCCAGCGACTTTCAATCCTACTCTCGGCCATTCCTGCGTACTCGGAGCAATCGCCGGCTGCGAGCACTATGGATACACGCTCAATTACGCCGGTCCCATGCCGACGAACACAATCTATCGCTGGCTCATAGATGATCCCCAGAACCCCGGTACGCTGATTCCAACCCCGGGCCAGGTCGTGCAAGTGCCGGCGCCGGTCGTCGTTCTCATTCCTCCGGCACAGCCCAATCAGGCGCCCGTGATCGACTTCCAGATCCCAATTCCGCCGCCTCCACCCTTACGCATCCCGAAGCCTGAATTGCAATTCGGCGTCGCGAAATGGGTCAAAGTGCTCAAGAACGAAGTTCCGAATCATGTCGCGGTCGAGGATTTGCTCGAAGACAATCCGGCCGTGCCTCTCGACGGCAATCCCGCACAAGTCGAGACAGAATGGCAGTTGCTTCAGTTCAATCCCCATAGCGCCAACAGCGGCATCCTGCACAACGGAGGCAACCTCGGTATCGGTTCGAAAGCCGTCGTGCGGAAGTACGAATTTTACAAGTATTCGGGTGCGCTCGACCCCGCCACCGCCCAAGCTGTCTGCGGTGGTGATGGACTCTGCACCGCACCGCTCGCGGGCGAACTCGGAGACTTCATTGGAAACCAGATGGCTGCGGCCAACGTGGGCGTTTCCTCGGTGACCGTTGCCAAATCCGGCACGGGATCCGGCTCGGTGACGAGCACGGTTGGCAAGATCAACTGCGGCAGCGCCTGCACCGCTCCGCTCGCAGTCGGCACCTCCGTCACGCTGACGGCTAAGCCCGCCAGCAACTCGGTTCTCACCGGCTGGACAGGCGATTGTGTCGGCTCACTGGCGACTTGCACGTTCACAATCAATGGCGTCAATAATGTGACCGCCCAATTCGACCTCGCTCCCGCGGGCGCTGGCGGCGGTGGTGGCGGAGGCGGCGGCGGTGGTGGAACGACGACCTTCAGGATCAGCATCAGCGCGAACGGCAAGGGTACAGTCACTTCCGATCCCGCCGCGTCGAGCTATCCGAGCGGCACCGTGGTCACTCTGACCGCGACTCCCGCCGCCGGGCAGCCCTGGATCGGTTGGGCTGGAGCGTGCGCCGGAACGGCGACGACCTGCACTCTCACGATGACTGCAAACATGTCCGTGACCGCCAACTTCCGATAGTCCGTAGAAGTCGACAAATACGACCCCGAGCCTTCACCGGCCCGGGGTCGTCGTCGCGTTACCTTAGGAAAGAATTGGCATCGAAGCTCCGCTTACTTCTCGCCCTTTCCGCGGCCATGCTCCTCGCCGCGAAAGAGTCACCGGAGACGCTGCTCGAACAAGCCCGCGCGGACCTCGATGCAGGCCGCTTCGCTCATGCGATCGAGAACGCCGAAGCTTGCGCCATCGATTTTCGTGCCGCATCCGACAACAGACATCTGGCTGCGGCGCTTCGCGTCATCGGACTCGCCCGTCTCTATTCTGGATCGTATGATTTGGCCGTTCCCAGCCTGACCGAAGCCCTCGCACTTTCCCGGCAGCTCCACGATTTCGGCAGCGAAATCGCCCGTCTCAATGACCTCGGCATGGCCTCGTATGATCAAGGCCGATACCGCGATGCGCTCGACCGTTATGAGGAAGCGCAAGCGCGCGTGCGCCAGGTTCCCAATGACAAATGGTCCCCGTGGGCCCGGCAGATCACCACCGCCAACATCGCGATTCTGTATCAGACTCTGGGCCAGTATGACCGCGCACTCAGCCTCTATTCCGGACTTCTCACCTCGAGCGATGCGCTCGAGCCGGCGGAACACGCTCAACTGCTCTCGAATGTAGGCGCGCTCCGCCGCCGTCTCGGCGATCCTGTGAAAGCGCTCGAGACCTATCGGAAAGCCCAAGCCCTCTACCGCCGC
>DASXZC010000540.1:0-2124 GCA_036502165.1 Bryobacteraceae bacterium | reverse complement strand
GGCCGACGATTTGGGTCGCGCCCTTTACGAGATGCAATTCCACGCGCGGGAGTCCGGCGTACTCCTCGATGTAGTCGGCCAGTGCGCGTGAGTGGGTGGTGACCCAGATTTGCGAGGTGCGCGCGGCTTGGGCGATCAGTTTGGCCAACGGTTTCAGCAAGTCGGGATGAAGGCTGGTCTCGGGTTCGTTGAGGGCCAGCAGCGATGGCGGGTAGGGACTGAGCAATGCTGCAACCAGGCAGAGGTAACGCAGGGTTCCATCGGAGAGCTCCTGTGCGCCGAGCGGGCGCAGGAGGTTTGGCATTTCGAGGAAGAGCTCGAAACGTGAATCCGTGCTTTCGACGATTAATGTCGCGCCGGCGAAAGCGCTCGAGATCGCCTCGTGCATCGCTTTGCCGTCGCCGACTTCTTGGATTGTCTGAAGCGCGGCGGCGAGATCGCGACCGTCGTGACTGAGCACTGGAGTAAAGATGCCGATCTGCGGCTGCCGCAGCGGCGAATGCGCATCCGTACGAAAGTGATGATAGAAACGCCAATTGGCAATCTCTGCTCGGAGCGCCGAGAGCTCCGGATACAAATGCGGCTCGCGCAGTTGCGAAAGGACTGATTCGGTTCGAAGAAGCTCGCCGGAATAGGTAACGTGCTTGCCCTCGCGATCACGGATCCATGCTCCGGATTTGCTCCGTTCGAATAGCGTATTTCCGCGCCGTCGCTGCGTCGCGCCGATCCAGACGTATTCTTCCTTGATTGAAGGGTCCAATAGAAACGCGGATGGCGCCGCTGGTGGCGAAGGCGGCGGCAAACCGCAGCTCATTTCGTAAGAGTATTGATCGGTTGTCGCCGCGATGGTCAGGCGTACCGGCTCGCCGGCCTTTCGGCCGCCGCCCGCCCAAAGCACGGAATTCATCCCGCCTTCCTCCGCGATCACCTGGCCAAGGCCGCCGGCCGCGGTCTTCGAAAGCAGGAGCAGCGAATTGTAGAGGTTGCTCTTGCCGCAACCATTCGGTCCGGTGAGGACATTGGTCGACTTCAGCCTGAAGCGGAGATCTCGAATCGAGCGGTAGTTTTTGACGGAGATTTCCCTGATCGCCATGTGCGGCTGAATCTTTAAAAAACGGTAATTCCTAACGAGCCGCTTTACTCACGGCATTTTATAGACTTCGATCGCGCCTTCGGCTTGATCGGCGATGTATACGAATTTCCCGTCTGGACTGAAGCGAATGCCGGCCGCTCCGCCAGTCCGAAATGTGCCTGCCTGCTGGGAAGTGACGTAGGTTAGCTTCCCAGTCGTCGGATCTCGTCTGAAACGAAAAAACCGATCGGAGACAGAGGCCGCGACAAACACCCATTTATCGTCCGGGCTGACGGTGATTTCATTTCCGCCCTCGAATTGATCGAAATCGTCGACCCCATTGACGAAGTTCTGGAGCAACTTCAGGCGGCCATCGGGCTGCACTTCGAATCCGGTAATCGCCCGGTCGCCTTGATTGCGTCCGGCGCTCACATAGATGTTCTTACCGTCATTGCTGAGAGCGATGCGAAACGCTCCCGCCAGAGTGGTGACGCCATCCTGTCCGTTGCTCAATGTCTGGAGCACTTCGATTTTGCCTGTGCCCGCGTCGCGGCGGAAGACGCCGAGAGTCCCCGAGGTTTCCGCGACCGTGTAAAGCCAATGACCGTCGGGGCTGATGACCAATGGTCGAAGTCCCTGCAGACCGTCTTCCGCTCGTTCGGACTGAATCAAGGAAAGCTTGCCATCATCGAATTTGAAGACGCTGAGCCCGGCCAGCGATGCCGTGTAGAGGAAATGATCATCGAGGCTCAATTTGGCGTCGGTGACGCCATTCAGTTCCTCGGACGCACTGGCCAGCTTGGTTAGGGCTCCGCTTTCGGCGTCGCGCTTGAAAATCGTCGCAGTTTTGGCGCGGGAATCTGCAAACGTTACATACTTATCGTCGGAGGAGACGCGCACTCTCGAGGGCAATTGGACTTCGGGCCCTTTCACCGAGTCGACGAGGGTCAACTGACCGCTCTCGAGATCACGCTTAAAAATACCCAGGGCGCGAGCTTGGCCGGCCGCAGTATAGGCAAATCGGCCATCATGCGACAATGCCAGGCCCGTGA
>DASXZC010000539.1:0-12614 GCA_036502165.1 Bryobacteraceae bacterium | reverse complement strand
CATCCTCGTACCCGCGGGCGACATGATCAAACCCGGACAAATACTCGCACGCATCCTTCCAGACGCAGCAGCAACGGTCAAAGGATAGCTCCGAGCAATGATTCTTGTGTTGTACAGGAATCATTCCTTTGTTGGGCGCGTGGGCCTTGTATCTTTTTGTGCCGCTGCGGTGCTTCGTGTTGGCGCATCGGGAGTGGTGCCGACTCCGAACCCAAATTCTTGCTGCCCAAGTTTGTAGATTCCATACAGAGACATAGCCAAGAAAAACAGCTTGAGGATCACGTATTCGATCTTGAACAGCGCGTAGCTGAATCGGAAAAGAACGTCGTTTTTGGGGTGTTGTCGCACACGGCCTCGCAATTTCTGCGAAGTGCCGTTCACCTGGCTGGTTCCAGGCTAACCGGTGTGCTTACTGGTTTCCCCTATCTCGGGGTGCTCCCGCTTACCAGACCTCGCGTTCTGGCTCACAGTTCAGCTGAGCAGAGGATAACACGAGACTCGTGCCACCGCATGAACCCAAGGCTCACAGCAGATATTGCGTCCAGCAGCTCTCCCGATTTGACGATCCGCTGCCATTGAGCGCAAGGCTCATAGGGTCATCACTGCCGCGTCGAGACGAACGAGCAGCCGAAGTCCTCGGGATCGTCCGGATGATACTTGGCGGGGTCTAGGTCGGGCACCTCGCTGCACTCGATTCGCTTGATCTTTGACCGAATCATTTTGAGTTGGTCGCATCCGTTCGTGGCGGTCGGACGTTCTCCAGGAATCGTCGTTCAGAAGCACCGAAGGCCAGAAAGTTCTGCTGTGTTCCTCGGAGACTCGCAGTGTTTGCGCCACCTTCGTAACCATGGTCATCGAACTGAATTGGATCATCCTCCCAAAAGCAAACCAGGCAAAGGTCGAACGTGCCTCCGGGTGAGCGGGCCATTGTCAGAATCCGCAACAGGGGCAAGGAAAAGCTGCGTCGGTTTTGGTTCGACCGCTGATGACATAGGATATCCCGCTCCGTCTCCAACGATGCCTACCACCCGATCTCATCGTCGGACGCCTCGTGCCCGTATGCCACAACCGGAAGTTTCCAATCGGTCACACACTTCCAAGAGGGATCATCCTTCCTTCTGACTTCTGACCAGAGAAACATGTTTCTGGATTCCGGGACGTGTAGGACTTGGCCAAGTGGTCGCCCCAAGACTGAGTCTCTTCGAGCGTGACCGACTCAATGAAGAAGCACGCCACCCATTCGAAGTCTTGTTCCGTTGGAACCTCGGTCTGATCCTTCAACCAAACTGAGTAGACGTATCGGGTCACAATGCAGCTTTCGCCTGCCTGATCAAATCAATCGCCGTGTCGTCAGAGGCGTCCAGCAGCTTGGAATACAACGGCGAATCGGGCGGAATCGTCTTCTTCCTGAAGTTGGTCAGCCTGTTGATCGGCTCCCATCGCCTGATCCACCTTCCACTTCTTGATCGACTGAGAATGTGCAAACGGCCATGGACATCACCGCCGTTAGGTGCCAGAACGAAGGCCAGACCACCTTTGACTGCCGTCTTCGTGTCCTCGGCGTAGTTACAGGCGACTCGATGGAGGTCAGGCAGGATCGATCCAACGTCGTCCGAAAGCAGGATCATCGGAAAGGATTGATTCCCGCCGCAAGTTGGTCGATGTCCAATGGAGCCAGCCCCATCTCCTCGCACAACTCCATTGGGTGCAAGACGGCCACACTGGAGTTGATGTGCTTAGTCTGGGTGAACACGACTCGCTTGAACCGTCCGTCCAGTGTCAGGAACACATCGAGCGATTCCTCTTCGGCGCTCCAAAGATGGAAAGCGTCATCAATGTGCGCTTCTCCAACAGCCTTTCGGATTTGCAGGAACCTCGGATGCTGAATGGATCGGAAGAAATCCATCTGTTCGTTTTCCGTGAGGCCGATGTTTCCTCCAGCGCCTCCAGCAATTGACCTGGGGATTGGGCTCCGAGTTTCCTTCATCGGAACGCCTCGAATAAGGTTGATTCCGAGATAGCCCTCATCTGGCCCTCGCTGGCGAAACTCCTCCATCTTAAGCTCGAATGTTGTGTAGAATTCGCAGCCGCCTTCTCTCGCTACTTTGCATAGCGCCGCAAGATATGGAAGCTGTTCGGCGATGAACGCCTCGTCGTCTCGTGGTGGGTAAGGCACCCGCTGCGCCACATTCTCAGTGAACCTGAGCGGTCCCCATTTGACCTGTTGAGGAACCATGTGAGTCCGATGTGTCGTGGCACGTCTTCGAATATTCGTGTCAATCAGGACTGTTTTCTTGAACCTCCGTTCCCAGGTTATCGAAGCTATAGCTCCTCGTCTACCGGTAAGTTGGTCGGCGCACTTCAGTTCAGAAAGATGGGATGGCGCAGTCGTCAGGTCGAACTTTGGATCGAGTTCACTTTGATCTCGATTTCGTCTCCATCCGCACGCCCTGCTATCTGTCGAGCGAAGTCAGCCAAGAATCTGATCTGCGAAAGCGCCGGAATCGCCCGCAATGACGCCTTCGGCTGACTGCTTCACGCAGAACGGGGGATAGACGTTCAGTAGTTGGTCGGGTTCGAGCGAGCCACCACTGGCCCTGAACTGCTCGAGGTATTGCAGAGACAGAAACTCCACAGGATCGGCGGCGGCGGCTTTGAAGAAATCCTGCCACATTCTGCACTCGTATTCGAGCGACACCACATCGCATCGGGTCAACTAGTACGCGCTTTAGCATAGCCATGGCCACTAACCCCTGAGCCATTTTAGCGTCCGAGCCCCCGTCGCACAACGAGCGATCAAATTGTCTCGAGGATCGGGCAAACAAAACCGTCCTTGCTCAGGCAACGCACTTTTGGGACACTACCCAACGTTCGACGTGATGCGCGCGGAATGAGATAGGCCGTCTTCGGCGAAATCACGCACCGGGCCGCGCGACACATCCGGAACGGACGGAGTGAGGAAGCCTTTTTCGGCCGCGGGCGAGGGACTCGAGCTTGCGAACCGCGGGCGCCGTTGCGTGAAAATCGTTCCCCTGCAAGTGCTCCAATCAGCCCCCGTTCGTGGCTCCGCAAAAACGCCGTTCGCAGCTTCCTGAAATATTTGTTATCCCAATCGAATCAGAACGCTATCCCGATTCCGCCCGCTCCAAAAGGAGCCACCCGTTCCACTCCCGTTGTAGCCTTCAGCCAGAAGGAAACCTGGCCTTTCGGAACGAATCTCATTAACGCAAAGGAGCAAGCCACCCATGGCTATCGAATTTATGAAACCCGTCGCCGCCGTCGACGACACCAGCAAATCCCTCACCAAGAAGGAAAAGCGCGCTATGCAAGCCCGTATCAACGGAGCGAAATCCAAAGGCCCCATCACCCCTGACGGCCTGGCCAAGTCCAGCAAAAACGCCATCCGCCATGGACTCACCGCCAACGAGCACACACTCCTCGAAGCCGAATTCGCCGACGAATACGAAGAGGTTTATAACGCCTTCATCGCCGACCTCCGCCCCGCTACCAAAGCCGAGCTTCGTCTGGTCGAAAAAATCGCCAACATCGACTGGCGCGCCGAGCGTCTGGTCATGATGGAAACTTGCGTCCTCAACCTCGAAACCGATCTCAATGGAATGCAAATCCTCGAGCGTTTTGAAAGGATCGACGGCATCGGGCTCGTTGTCGAAGCCTGGAAGCATTCCATGAGCGCGAGCCACTGCCTCGAGCTACTGCGCCGCTACATGGGCACGCTCCAAAACGAGTTCAACGCCTTGTTGTCGAATTACTTTAAGCTCGAAGCCCGCCGCCTCGCCCGCGCCCGCGGCGGTACGAACCTCGATGAAGCATGGGGGCCGCCGTACGAGCGTCCCCGCTTCGAAACCCATTTGGTCTCAAAAATCGAAGCCGCGGCAGCACTAGCCGCAGCCCCAGAGGAGGCGCCCGAAACTCAGGATCAACTCGTCGTCGTGGATGCGCCGTCAGCCGAAATCCCATCAGCGGGAGCCAATGAGCCTGCACCGCCCGCTGTCCCTCCCGCTCAGCCCAAGTCGACTGCGTCACTCCGCTCAATACGAAACGAACCCAGCATCCGAAAACGGGTCATGCTCTTGAAGCGTCCCGCAGCCTGACGCCGCTGCCAGAAACCACAGGCGCCATCTGTCTTCTTCGAAAAAGAGATCGCAGGTCCCGCTGCCACTCGATCCTTGACAACCGAATACCCGTTTCCTCCCCGCGCACCCAAATTGTCGGCGGACCACGCGGGGGCTGGCCCCAGGGGCTGGCCCTCCGTGCTTCAACCCAAGAGTCCGCCGCAAAACGCGCGGACTTCTGTCCACATGTCGTCGACCACATCCGACAGTTCGTGGCCTGACTTCGGATATACACGCAGCCTCGCCGTCGCCGGATGGCGCTTCACGAACTCCTCAGACAACGACGCCGGCACCACCGGATCGAGCGCTCCATGCAAAAGCAGCGCAGGCTGCCGGACATCCGGATAATCAGGATAGCGGAGCCCGTCGGTGATCAGTTGAAACCCGATCTCGAGACTGCGTCCCTCGCCGTAATGGAACATCTCCATCACGCCCCGGCGAGTCCACTCGTCGAGGCCGGCGAGTTCCGCCGACCAGCGCCGCGCGAAACAAAACGCCGGTGCCATCAGGATCACGCGTTCGACCTGTTCCGGATGGGCCGCCGTGTAGAGCGCCGCCAGATATCCGCCGAGGCTCGAACCCATCAATACGACCGGACCGCCTGTCACGGCACGCTCGACGATCGCGAGCTGCGATGTAATCGTGAGATTCCGGAAGTCGCCGCCGTCGAGAGCGGGCACGGAAACATCCACTCCAGCCGCTTTGAATTTCCCGCTGAAGTATTGTGCCTTGCCCGACGCCGGTGACGAGGCGAAACCGTGCAGGTAGACGACCCTCACTTAACGCGCGTCCTCCCAACTGCGGAAGGGCGCATATTGATAGAGGTTCTCGACCTGCAGTGTTCCGTCGCGGATCTCGCGATGGCGTGCCGCGGTCGGCAATACGGAAGGACCCACACTTGGCGAATAGCGGACCTCGATCTCCTGCCGGATCGAGTTCCCATCGCCGGTCTGGCTGACCGTGTTGAGTGTAATCTTGAGCGGCCGGTAGTCGCCATCGACCCAGATTTCGCCATTCAATTTCGGACGCAGCGTGTCTTTGCCGCGATAGACCGTCATGCCGCCGCCTTCGACTTGAGCATAGGTGAACACCATGACGCGATCCGCGCCGACGAATCTTTGGGATTGGAAACTGAAGTCGTAGTTCTGAATCTTGCGGGCCGAAAACAAGAGCAGCATTTGGCCGAGATCAGTGGCGACGCCGACGAGTCCGGCTTTTTCGAAGTCCTCGAGCAGCTTTCGTTTCGCGCGATCGTCGTTGGCGGTGATCGCGGATGCGGCGGCCTTCAACGACCTTTCGGACTTCGCGGCCTTGCCATCGATCGATTCGATCTGCCGCATCTCACGCAAAGAATCCGGAGAGTCTTTGAAGGAAATGAAGCCATAGCGCGAGACAATGACTTTGTCCTGCCACACCGGCTTCAACGCTCCGGTACGGTCGGCGACCAATTCTTTGAACGCCCGCTGGCGCAGCGTTTCTTCGCTTACGACTTTGGTCGCTTCGCGAACGAACAAGGCAGCCTCTTCGGGAAGACGTGCTGCCAGCTTACGGGTGCGCTCATCCGCACAGGCGACGACAGAGGCTGCCAGTGCGAGGATCGCCGTTCTGCGGACCAACGTCACGCAGTCTTGCCCTTAAGCCGTTTCAGCATTCCGGATGCGAATTCCTTGCCTTTTTCGAAGGCTTCCACATACGCCACTTTACGCTCATCCTGGCTGAACTTGTAGCCGGATTTGTAGAGCCGGTCCATGGAAAGTCCGACGACGCGCGTGCCCGCGTAAGCGATGCCGGCTTTCGGTAGCAACCCGCCGCCATAGGGAATCTTGCCGACCAATTCACGAGCCACCGCGCGAAATCCGAAAGCCCCCGCGAGAATGGAACCGAGTTCCGCTTTCTGATCGCGGTACCCCACCGGATGGTCGCTCGCCGCCGCAATCATGAATGTCATACGCACCTGGTTCATAGTGAGGAACGCCGTGTCGGATGCGAACTCGCCGATCGCCCAGGGCAGCGTGATAATCGGCACGATATCGGGCAGCGCAGTGGCAATCGCGAACATCGCGTTTTCCTTCGAGATCCGCTGGACAATATTCTTGACCACGAGATCGCGGAACGGCTCCAAATGCCGCGCGAGCGAAAGTTCGAGTTCCGGCTTCCGCTTGAGAATTGTCCGTACGCACAGGTCGGGATGACGAGCATCGAAGATGAACGCGCCTCGCGGACACGGGATGGACGAATCGTAAATCTCGATATCCGGCGTTTGCGTCGAATGCAGGATGTCGTGCACCTCGGCGCGCTTCGCCTGCGACAAGGTTGGAGGCGCGAAATAGCTCTCCATCGTTAGCAGCGCGTCCGCCGAAGGCGCGTTCAAAGTGACCGCCAGCGGATGCTCGGCATCGTGCCGCACTTCCTCGGGATTCAAATAATTGACCGCCTGGCGGATTTGCTTGATCAGGCCTTGTGCCATTGGTGGTGTCCTCTCGCTTTCCGCTCCCCTATAGGCGTCTACGGCGAAACGCTATTGCGGGTTCCGTTGTTTACGGAACATCACTTTCACTCCCTTACGCCATTCTACGCCCAGCCCGATTTGCTCGGCCGGAACCTCAGGCGCAAAGTATTTGAGCACCGCCTCGTTCGCCGGATGCACGGCCAGCGCCGGAGAAACCAGCATGAGCCGCGGAGCGTCCGTTTGCAGCGGAATTCCAGGAAAATATCCGTTTGCGGCAAAATCACCGTGCTCGAGATGATGCTTCACTCGAATCCAATAATCGAGGCCTTGAACCGGAAGATGAATGTCTTCGCTGGCCTTCAATTCAATGACCGCGAGCCGTCCGTCACGGCCCGCGGCCAGCAGGTCGAGGACCTCGCGGCCCTCGCCCGAAAGCGCCGGAACTTGCCCGTATATCGGATCGGGCAACAGGCCCGAGTCCAGCGCTTCCAAATTCGCCCTCACTTGGGATTCAAGCCATCGCTCGGGATTCCGTTTGTACAACGGCCCGCTCTGCGCAGCGGACTCCGGCGATCGCAATTCATTCAGTAGGGCGGCTAATTCTTGGATCTCCGCCATGTGGGATGTTGTGGCCGGACGCCTGGTTTCGAATCCGAACAAAAATTCATTTGGATTGCGGCGCGCAAATTCCAGTCCACGAACACGAAAACTGAAGGAATTGTCATTCTGTTCGATCACTTCGACGTACGGGAGCCGTCGAAGAGCAGCCTCGATCGCGTCGGAACCGGATGCCGAAAAAGTGAGCATCCTCCGCGCGCGCGGCTCGACGCGCGTATCGATGTTGCCCGTGTCGGCAAGGTCGACGCGCTCTTCATACCCGTCATCGGTGAGCACGAATAATCCGAAACGTCCCTGGCTCGGATCGAGATACCGCAGCCGAAGCGCGGTGTCGTTTTCATCACCCATCGGCACGAACATCGCGAGCCCTTCGACGGTATGCTTCCGTTCGCGCTGCCGCAAATAGTCGAGCCAGAGGAGCCCGAATGTCAACGCTCCGCCAACCGCATGAGTCGCGGCGAGCGCGGCAAATCCGCGGCGTCCTTTGCGCAAATACGCTCGCGGATAACTGGGCGAGAGGCTATGTTCCAGGTCTGGTTCGGAAGTCAGTTCGACGACCGTCCAACCAGGGAACTGACGGCTTAACGCACGGCGGAAATGCTCGCGATTGATGAGCCGGTTGCTGCGCTTCGCAACCGAGTCGTTGCGTGGGAGTGCGAGATCAGCGAGGACGATCGTCCCCGGCTTCCTTCCGAATTTCTCGATCTCGAGCTCGAGGCGTCCGCGGGATTCCTCGACGACAGTCCTGACCTTCCGCACGAGGTTACGCGAGTCGTCCCAAGCCGAGAGTGTCAGCGATTTCCCTGGCTGGCTATCGATTTGGAAATTGGAAGGCGTGAGGGCAAGCGGCGCTTCGCCGGGTTCAAACAGAGCAGGTTGG
This sequence comes from Bryobacteraceae bacterium, assembly GCA_036502165.1. Lineage (GTDB taxonomy): Bacteria > Acidobacteriota > Terriglobia > Bryobacterales > Bryobacteraceae > F-183. The sequence continues at coordinate 4,534 of DASXZC010000539.1, read as the reverse complement.
TGGCTGGCGGTGAGGAAGCGTTCGATTGCCAGTTTGACGTCCTCAACAGAGCTGGGAGGCGCCAAGCGGGGGCGTGGGATCACAACTGGAACTAGTATGCCATAGCGGCCCTAACGCCCTTCGAGCGCGGCCAACATCTCCGGATCCACGCACTCGAGCATCCTTGCCTCGACGCGCGCACCGGCCGCCACCAACAGCTTGACGACCTCGCGGTGGTTGCCCTGATTTCCCTTAGGATCCGACGATCCGTGGATCGCCCAACCGAGTGGCGTCGACTTGTACTTGTCATCTGGCAGATGTACGTCTGCGCCTTTTTCGATCAACCGCGCAACCAGCCGATCCTCCCCGAGCATTGCCGCCCAGTGCAGCGCCGTCTCACCGAAGAGTCCGCGCGGATCCACCCTCGCGCCGGCATCGAGCAAGGCGAGCCCGATATCCTCCGCATACAAACTGGCGGCTCCGATGAGCGGCGTGTCGCCTTTGCCTTCCTTTTGGAAATCGAGGTCCGCACCGGCGCGGATCAGCGCAGCCACAAGGCCGAGTTCCCTGCCCTTCGCGAGCGTCCGCTCGAACAGCATGTCCGAAACATAATGAAGCGGATGCGTGCAAATGCGATCGTTCTTCCCCCAGCGGATCAGTTCGTTCGCCCGTGCCGGATCCTCGGCAAGAAGACGTTCGAGCGCCTCCGCATCACCCGTTTCAATCGCGGTCTTGACGTTCATCTGAAGCCAGTATAGCCGCCGTGATACGATCAAATTTCAAACGCCCCGCCTCACGGTTGTGCCTCGGTTTCTTCTCATTCCATGTCAAAACTATCCATTCGCGACCTCGATCTCAAGAACAAGACTGTCTTCATACGCGTCGACTTCAACGTGCCCCTCGAAGCCGGGCCGGACGGCGCCATGCGGATCACATCCGACAAGCGCATCAAGGCCTCGCTGCCCACGATTCAATACGCACTCGAACAAGGCGCGGGCCTTGTTCTAGCGAGCCACCTCGGACGTCCGAAAGGTAAGCCTGTTCCGGAAATGAGTTTGAAACCCGTGGCCGTGAAGCTAGCGGAACTGCTCGGCCGTCCGGTCGCGTTCGCCCCCGATTGCATCGGTCCGGATGTCGAAGCGATGAAGCCGAAGCCTGGCGAAGTGCTGCTGCTCGAGAATCTTCGTTATCACAAGGAAGAGGAGGCCAACGATCCAGCGTTCGCGAAGCAGCTTGCCGCACTGTGCGACGTCTATGTCAACGACGCCTTCGGCACCGCGCATCGCGCCCACGCATCGACCGTCGGCATGATCCAGTTCGTGCCGCAAGCCGCCGCGGGACTCCTGATGGACAAGGAACTCGAGTGGCTGACCAAGGCGACTAAGAATCCCGAGCGGCCGTGCATCGCGATCCTCGGTGGAGCGAAAGTATCCGACAAGATCGAAGTCATCGAGAACCTGTTGAAAGTCGTCGATCGCATGCTGATCGGCGGAGCGATGGCGTACACGTTCCTCAAGGCCAAGGGCGAGCCGATCGGCAAATCTCTGGTCGAAGATGACAAGCTCGACCTCGCGAGGCAGTTGATGGCGTCGGCTAGTGACAAACTTGTTCTTCCCTCTGATCACGTCGTTTCGGCGGAGTTCAAGGAAGGCGCGGACAACGAAACGGTCACGACGATTCCAGACGGCAAGATGGGCCTCGACATCGGAGCCGAGACCATCGCCACCTATGAAGGCATCATCAAATCCGCAAAGACGATCATCTGGAATGGCCCGATGGGCGTGTTCGAGAAACCGCCCTTCGACAAGGGCACCATGGCGCTGGCTCACGCTGTCGCCAATTCTGGAGCCATCTCATTAGTCGGTGGCGGCGATTCCGAAAAGGCCGTCAAAACGGCGGGCGTGAGCGCGAAGATCACGCATGTATCCACTGGCGGAGGCGCGTCGCTCGAGTTCCTTTCGGGAATCGAGCTCCCCGGCGTGGCCGCTCTTACAAACAAGTAAACTGGCAGGTGACATGAAACGTCCCGTCCTCGTTTTGATGACTCTCGGCTGCGCTCTGATGGCGCAGCCCGCCACTTCCGTCAAGCACGAAACCGCGCTCGACCGTTATGTGGCCGCCCCGGATCCCGCTTATAAATGGGAACTCGTCGACACGATCGAAGGCAAAGGATTCAAGGCCTACATCCTCGATCTCACATCCCAATCGTGGCGGAGCGAGAAGGAAGTCGACCGGACTCTGTGGAAGCATTGGCTGACCATCATCCGGCCCGAAACCGTCAAATATTCAACCGGATTCCTCTTCATCACCGGTGGCAGCAACAAAGGCGGTCCGCCGAAGACGCCGGATGTCATGTTGACGCAGACGGCGCTCGACACCGGCGCGGTCGTCGCTGAACTGAAGCAGGTTCCTAATGAGCCGCTCACGTTTTCCGATGACGGCAGGCCGCTCACTGAGGACGGCATCATCGCCTACACCTGGCAGAAATTCCTGAATGGCGGCGATGAAAACTGGCCCTTGCGCCTGCCGATGACGAAGGCCGCTGTGAAAGCGATGGACACGATCACCGCGTTCGGCGCCTCTCCGAATCCTGGCAACTACAACATCAGGAAGTTCGTCGTCTCCGGCGGATCGAAGCGCGGCTGGACCGCGTGGACCACCGCCGCAGTCGACAAACGCGTCGACGCCGTCGTTCCGATCGTGATCGACATGCTCAACATCGAGCCGAACTTCGAACATCACTATCAGGTCTACGGATTCTTCGCGCCCTCGGTCAAGGATTACGTCGAGCGCGGCCTCATGGATTGGGATGGCACCAAGGAATACCGCGCGCTGATGAAGATCGAGGAGCCGTATCAATATCGCGATCGCCTGACGATGCCCAAGTACATCATGAATGCCGCCGGCGATCAGTTCTTCGTTCCCGATTCGTCCCAGTATTATTGGAACGATCTGAAGGGCGAAAAGCTGCTGCGCTACATTCCCAACACCGATCACAGCATGCGCGGCTCGGACGCGAACAAGAGCCTCACATCCTATCTGGACTTGATCCTGCGCGACGCCAAGCGTCCCGAGTATTCGTGGAAAGTGATGCCCGACGGCGACATTCACGTGACCTCGAAAGAAGAGCCGTTGGAGGTCAAAGTGTGGACGGCCTACAATCCCGATGCCCGCGATTTCCGCGTCGAGAAGGTTGGACGCATTTATAAAGATACGGTCCTGCAGCCGGTCAAGAAAGGCGAGTGGATCGCCAAGGCTCCGGCAATTGAGAAGGGTTACGCCGCGTACTTTGTGGAACTGACATATGCGACGGGCGGCAAGTATCCGCTGAAGGTCACGACGCAGGTGAAGGTGATGCCGGACAAGTATCCTTCGCCTCCATACAAGCCCGCGAAGCCGATGGGCACGCCGGTCAAGAAGTAACGTTACAAGCCGGCCCGGTTCAGTTTTTCAAGCCAACCCGATCGCGAGGGCAGGTTGTCCGTTTGCGCCACCAGCCTTCCTTCGCGGTCGAAAACGAAGCTTCGCGGGAAGGTTTGTACGCGGAGTTGTTGTGCGACTTGACCACGCGGATCGTCGAGCAGGTGAAACCCGAACGGCTTCTCGCGTCCAGGATCTCCGATGAGTGTGAGGATCACAAGGCCGCGCTCGTGGAATTGCTTGTATAGTTCCTCGAAGGCCGGAATCTCGCCGCGGCAGCGATCGCACAGGCTCTGCCAGACATTCACGAGAACGACGCTGCCGCGAAGGGCTTTCAGATTCCAGGAGCGTCCCTCAGTGTCGGTCAGCGTAAAGTCGACCTTCGATCGCGCGTCATCATCCTCGACGAGTTGAGCCATCTCGGCTTTGTAACGCTGGCTGTCGAGCTTGACCTCGAGGTTGTTGTATCGGACGAGTGACGCAAGAATCGCGTAGGTATCATCGCCCTGATCCGTGACCGGCGCCTTGCGTAGCGCTTCGGCGAGAGTCGTGGCGATGGTCTGCAACGTCTCGTGTCCGCTGCCATCGGCACCCGCGTTGAGTAGATTCATCGCGAGTGAGACGACGTAAGTCTTCGGCGCCTGCAGAATGCGCGGCGACAATTCTTTGATCTTTCGCGCCCGCGCCTCTTAGTCGAGCTTGTTCAGCGTCCCGATCTGACCGCTAATCGCCTTGACTTATGGAGGAGGACCCGGCTCCTGCGCGATGAGCGGAAGGAGGCTGAGGAACAAGAGGCCAAGGATTCTCACAAACGCATAGTGACAGCGAAGTCAGGAACGTGACGCGGCAGCCAGGATCCTGCGGACTACTTGCGCGTCCGCCTCCGACAACAACTGCGCCGCCGCCTCGGCTCGTTGTTCGTACTCGAAGGCCGGCGCGACTTCGCTGATCAGCCCCATCTGCAGCGCCTCCGGAGTCGAACAAGATCGGCTCGTCAACGCGAGTTCGGTGGCCCGTCGCCAACCGATTGCTTTCGCGACCGCATTCAGAGCTGGAGGAAAGACACGGTTGCGGATGTCGAAGAGTCCGAAACTGGTGCCCTGCGCGGAAATGGCGACATGGGCCTGCGCGACCA
>DASXZC010000538.1:0-6548 GCA_036502165.1 Bryobacteraceae bacterium | reverse complement strand
GCAACGATTGAGTCAACGTCGATCTATCTATCGAATCACGTTGTTCCCAAATGGGGTAATGCTTCGTTATCGGATGTTCGTACCGTGGAAGTCGAGCAGTGGTTACACTCTCTGCCTTATGCTCCAGCAACACGAAGCAAGATCCGCAACATTATGTCGGCGTTGTTCAATCATGGCATCCGGCATGAATGGATACATCGGAATCCCATCACCAAAGTCCGGGCCTCTGCCAAACGGCTACGGGAACCGGACGTGCTCTCGCCCGCTGAGTTGTCGGCGTTGATTGCGGAGCTGCCGCTCCGTGAAAAGGCGATGGTGATGGTGGCAGGCAGCACAGGACTACGGCGCTCCGAACTCATCGCGCTTACATGGAGAGATATCGACCCGCTGTTGATTCAGGTCGATGTCCTTCGCTCCTGTGTTCGGAATCACTTCGGAGACACGAAAACCGAAGCCAGCCGCAGGCCCGTCCCGTTGCATTCATCCGTGGTCGAATGCCTGAATGAGTGGCGTAAGGAATCCAAGCATAACGGCGACGACGACTTTCTCTTTCCGTCCAATCGGAAAGAGGGGAAGCAGCCGATTACGCCCGACATGGTGCTTAAGAAAGTCATCCGCCCGGCTCTACTGCGGGCGAAGATCATCGGCAAGGTGATCGGATGGCACAGTTTCCGGCACTCTCTGGCAACCAACCTGAGAGCGGCTGGTGCGGACCTGAAGACAGCCCAGGAACTCCTGCGTCACGCAAACTCTCGGATCACGCTCGACATCTACACGCGAGCGATCTCCGAGACGAAGCGGGATGCCAACAACAAAGTGATGGAGATGGTTCTGGAAGCCGGAAAGCCAAAAATTTCAGCACCCTCGCCAGCACCCTCGCAACGGGAGCCATTGCTGCTTGAGGGCAGCAAAAAAGGCGCTGAAAACTTTCAGCACCCTTCAGCACCCTCGCGGGCTGAAACCTTGATTGTCACTGTGCCATAAACCATTCATTTTCTTTGGTTTATGGCGGGGACGACGGGGCTCGAACCCGCGACCTCTGCCGTGACAGGGCAGCGTTCTAACCAACTGAACTACGTCCCCTACGCCTTTTGGAACTGCGGCGAAGCGTTGCACTTCGCTTTCGATTCGGCTCGCTTTTGACTCGGTGCGAACCCGCGAAACTGTCACCATTCCGCTGTTTGGATTGTAGCAAGGGATAGCGGAGAGCGTATAGGTTCACCAGAGCCGGGAGCCGGGGAGCCGGGAGCCCGGAGGCTGGGCGCAGATCCGGAGTCAGCCCGCCTGCGGGACTTTGTCGACGGTGGAGAGGCGCTGGATGACGCGCTCCTTACCGAGCAGGGCCATCACAGCAAAGAGCGAAGGGGCAACGGCTTGGCCGGTCAGGGCTACTCGGGAGCCGTTGATGAGCGCGCCGGCTTTGACGCCTTTTTCGGCGGCGAATGCGCGGAGGAGTTCCTCTGCTGAAGTTTCGGTGAAGTCGGGCGCCGCGGCGTAGCGGGTGCCGAGTTCCTGAAGCAGGGCGGGCAGGGAAGCGTCGGCCAGGAATTTTGTAACAGCGGCTGGATCATATTCGAAGTCGTCGCTGAAGTACGCGCGGAAGAGACCGCCAAAGTCCTTCAGGCTGCGGGCGCGGGGCTTGATGAGATCGATGGCGGCCAGGATTTCACCGGGGGCGCGGTTGGGGATGAAACCGGCGCCGCGCCACTCGGCCTCGATCAACGGCAGCAGTTTGGCGGAGTCGTAGGCTCGGATGTATTCGGTGTTGAACCAGGCGAGCTTGTCGTTATCGAAAACCGCGTCGGATTTCGAGATGCCGTCGAGGGTGAAGAGCCGCGTAAGGTCCTCCGATGTGAAGATCTCGCGGTCCTTGTTGGCGGTGCCGGGCGACCAGCCGAGCAGCGCGAGGAAGTTGCGGAAGGCTTCCGGGACGATGCCCATATCCTTATAAGCGATGACCGAGGTTGCGCCGTGTCGCTTGGAGAGGCGCGTTTTGTCGGGCCCGAGGATGAGCGGAACGTGGGCGAAGGTCGGCAGCTCGACTCCGAGTGCGCGGTACTGGAGGATCTGTTTGGGCGTGTTCGAGATGTGGTCGGCGCCGCGAATGATGTGAGTGAGACGCATGTCGATATCGTCCACGACGACGCTGAGGTGGTAAGTGGGAATGCCATCGGAGCGGAGCAGAACGAAGTCTTCGAGCTCGGCGTTGGCGAACTCGACCTTGCCGAAGACGGCGTCGTTCCAGGAAGTGGAACCGTCGGGGACGGCGAAGCGGATCGCGGCGGCCTGGCCATCGAGGCGGCGTTGTTTCGACTCGGCTGGATCGAGGTTGCGGCAACGGCGGTCGTACATCGCGGCTGTGGATTCTGCGCGGCTGGCTTCGAGTTCTTCCTTCGTGCAGAAGCAGGGATAAGCGTGGCCGGAGTCGATGAGCTTTTGCGCGGCGGCCTGGTAGAGCGGGAGGCGCTGCGACTGGAAGAACGGCCCCTCGTCCCAGTCGAGGCCGATCCAGCGCATGCCCTCGAGGATGCCATCGACCATCTCTTCAGAGGAACGCTCGAAGTCGGTGTCCTCGATGCGGAGGATGAAGGTGCCGCCGGTGTGCCTGGCGAAGAGCCAGTTGAAGAGCGCGGTGCGTGCGCCGCCGACGTGGAGGTAGCCGGTGGGCGAGGGGGCGAAGCGAACGCGAGGTGAGGGGGCGGACATCAAGCTCCAGCCTTCTTCTCGATCTTCGCCCACGTGTCCTTGAGCGCGAGCGTCCGGTTAAACACCAACTTGTCCGGCGTTGAATCCGAATCGAGGCAGAAGTATCCCACGCGCTCGAACTGGTAGGGCGCGCCGACCTTCGCTTCGGCCAGCGATGGCTCGAGCTTCGCGTCCGCCACTACTTCGAGTGAGCTGGGATTCAGATTGTCGAGAAAGCTGCCGCCTTCCGGCACGTCCAGCGGATTGGGATTCAGAAACAGCTTGTCGTAAAGCCGCACCTCAGCAGAAATGACATGCGCCGCCGACACCCAGTGCATGGTCGACTTCACTTTTCTGCCATCGGGTGAATTGCCGCCGCGGCTCGCTGGATCGTACGTGCCGTGCACTTCCACCACGTTTCCGTCCGCATCCTTCACGACGCTTTGTGCGGTTACAAAATAGGCATTGCGCAGCCGCACTTCCTTGCCTGGCGACAGGCGGTAATACTTGGGCGGCGGGACCTCGCGAAAATCCTCGTGCTCAATATAGAGCTCGCGCGAAAACGGCACCTGGCGCGTCCCCGCTGTAGGATCCTCAGGATTGTTCGCGACCTGGACGTACTCGGTTTGCCCCTCCGGATAATTGTCGATGACCAGCTTCAGCGGCCGCAGCACCGCCATGCCGCGCGTCGCGCGCTTGTTCAGGTCGTCGCGCTGAATGTGCTCGAGCATCTCGAAATCGATGACGCCGTTGGTTCGCGTCGCTCCCAGGCCGGCCACAAACGCTCGAATGGCCTCCGGCGTAAACCCGCGTCTGCGAAATCCCGACAGGGTCGGCATGCGCGGATCGTCCCATCCGTTGACGCGGCCTTCCTGCACCAACTGCAGCAGCTTGCGTTTCGACAGCAACGTGTAGGTCACGTTCAGGCGGTCGAACTCGATTTGCTGCGAAGGAAAAATGCCCAGCTGATCGATGAACCATCGGTAGAGTGGCTGATGATCGGCGAACTCGAGGGTGCACATCGAGTGGGTGACGTTTTCGATCGAGTCGGACTGTCCGTGGGCATAGTCGTACATCGGATAGATGCACCACGCGTCGCCGGTTCGGTTGTGCGGCGCATGCAGGATGCGGTACATGATCGGGTCGCGCAGATTGATGTTCGGCGACGCCATATCGATCTTCGCGCGCAGCACGCGGCTTCCGTCGGGAAACTCGCCGGCCTTCATGCGGGTGAAGAGGTCGAGGTTTTCCTCGGGTGTACGGTTGCGATACGGGCTATCTTTGCCCGGCTCGGTCAGCGTGCCGCGATGCTGGCGGATCTCGTCGGGCGAGAGATCGTCCACGTAGGCTTTGCCGGTTTTGACGAGCTGAATCGCCCACTCGTACAGCTGGCCGAAGTAATCCGACGCATAGCAGAGGCGCTCCCAGTCGAAGCCCAGCCAGCGGACGTCTTTCTGGATCGAATCAACGTACTCCTGCTCTTCCTTCTCGGGATTGGTGTCGTCGAACCGCAGATTGGTCCTGCCGCCAAACTCGTCGGCCAGGCCGAAGTCGAGACAGATGGCTTTGGCGTGGCCGATATGGAGGTAGCCGTTCGGCTCGGGTGGAAACCGCGTCTGCACCACCGCATCGCCATATTTTTTCAGGCGGACATCTTCAGCGATCCTGTCGCGGAGAAAATTGGGGGTGCTTTGAATTTCGGGCGTTTCGACATGCGAGTCTGTGTTGACGGCCATGGTTCTATTCTTCCACGGCAAGGCGGGGATGTGTTTGCCGCGTTGCGGGCGAGCCGGGAATTGGTATCAAAACCTTGAGTCTATCGTTTCTCATTCTGCGAGGGAGCGTCGGGCCCGATCGTTAGCCGCGGCTGGAAATGTCAGAATGGAGTCACCCATGCCAAAATTTCTCGAAGTCGTCGATCTTGCGGCGGAATCGGCCACGGCAAAGCTTTACGACAATCACTCGATCGCCATGGTCAACGATCACGAAGTTCGGATCAGCGTTATGACCGAGGCCTATCCCTGGCACTCTCATCCCGATTCCGATGAAAGCTTCCTCGCGGTGGAGGGCGGTCTGTTGATTGATTTCGATGACCGAACCGTGGAACTGCCGCCCGGGCATATGATCACCGTTCAGCGGGGGTCCGTCACCGCACACGGCCGATGGGCGGGCGTTCCGTCAATCTGACTTTCGAGCGAAGAGACGCACGGACGGCGATGCTTGCTGCGCCTGGGGAGTAGCGGAAACTACCCGCTCTGGCTGCTGCCGCCAGGGTGGCACTCGGATTGAAATCCAGATTGGAACGACCGACCATGGCAATTACCGCCAGGATGGGGCACCCACAGCTTACCGGTACAATCCGAGGCATCGGGGTGAGGACGCGTGGGAACAGTCATTCCTTTGTCGGATGCGTCGCGAAGGACGCGGTCGTTTGCGGTGGTGACGCTGCTGATCATCGTGGCGAACTCGCTGGTCTTCCTGGAAGAGCTGTCCGGGGGCAACGCGTTCGTAGCGCATTGGGCAGCGATTCCGGCTGTGATTGTGAGCGGTCACCGATGGGTGACGATCTTCACGGCCATGTTCATGCATGGCGGATGGATGCACATCCTGGGAAACATGGTCTTCCTGTGGGCGTTTGGGCCGGAGATGGAGGACGCCATGGGCAACGGGCGCTACCTCGTCTTTTACCTGGTGGGCGGCGTGGTGGCGATGCTGGCGCAGGTAGCGGGCAGTCCGACTTCGACGGTGCCGTGTATTGGAGCGAGCGGCGCGATTGCAGCGGTGATGGGCGCGTTCATCGTGACCTATCCGCGGGATCGGATCAAATCGATCCTGATTATTTTGATTTTCGTACGCATCACGTTTATTCCGGCCGCGTTGTTGATTGGAATCTGGTTTCTGATCCAGCTATGGGATGCTGGCGCCGTGGCCTCGGTGCAGACGGGGGGCGTGGCGTATCTGGCGCACGTAGGTGGATTTATTTTTGGGGCGGTTACGGTGAAGTTGTGGAGGAAAAAGCAGGGGATAGGGTATGGCGGATAGGGTGTAGAGGAAACCCCGGGTCTTGGAACTCGAGACCCGGGCATCACCTAACTGACAACTTGTTGGATCAGGGCGTTTCTTTCTTTGGCGTAGGGATGGTGATAGCGGGGATGCTTTGGTCGCGCACTAATTTGTTGAAGGTGTCGATGCCGGTGGTTTCGATCTGGTGGAGTTGGTCGAGCTGAGTTTTTAACTGCGCACTCAGCTGGTCGTAAACCTCGTAGGACTGTGCGGTGGGTGCGACGTCGGTATCTTCGACTGTGTTTTCTACCGCGGCCAATTTGTTATTGAGTTTGATGGGGAAGTTGAGCGCGTCTTCGCCAGCCTTGAGCTTGGTTTGGTAAATCGCCTCTTCGATGGTCGTCATCTGGTCGGTGAGGTCTTTGGCGCTCTTCTTCACCTGGTCATTGGAACTGGCGAGGTACGGTTTGAGCTGGTCTTTGGCGGCGCGAATATCGATGACGCTCTGATTGGCTTCGGTAACGCGGTCGCGAATTTTGAGCGCGAAAGCGAGCTGCTTGTCGAAGTCGTCCTGGGTTGTGGGGGCGCGCGGATCTTTGATGACGGTGAAATTCTGCGACTGGGATTTTCCGTTGACCGTCACCTCGACTCTGTAATCGCCGGGTGAGGCGATGGGACCGCGGAGCGATCCATCCCACATGAGTAGGCCGGGGAAGCCGGCGGCATCGTCGTAGCGGAGATTCCAGACGTAGCGGTTGAGGCCTTCTTTGGCAGGAACGGGTATGGTGCGCGGACCGAAGTCTTCGTCCTCGACGCCCTGATCTTTTTTAGGTTTGCTGGAGACTTCGCGGACGAGTTTG
>DASXZC010000537.1:0-5606 GCA_036502165.1 Bryobacteraceae bacterium | reverse complement strand
CGACTGCCCCAGGTGCAAATATCCAAGCCCCACATCGTGGATCGTTTGCAGCTTCGATGCAATAAACGGAACGGCCTCGAGCATCGGCAGCGCGTCCTCGACCGTCGTCTCGAGCAGATCCGCGATCGACTTGCCGCGATACTTCACTTGCAGCGTTTCATGATTGTAGCGCCGCCCGCGGCACTGATCGCACGTCACATAAACATCCGGCAGGAAGTTCATTTCGATGCGTCTCAGCCCGTCGCCCTGGCACGCCTCGCAGCGTCCACCCTTGACGTTGAAACTGAAGCGGCCCATCTTGTAGCCGCGCTCGCGCGATTCCGGAAGCATCGCGTACAGCTCGCGGATCGGCGTGAACACTCCTGTGTACGTCGCCGGATTCGAGCGCGGCGTACGTCCGATCGGCGACTGGTCAATCTCGACGACTTTGTCAATGAAATCGAGCCCTTCGATCGATTTGTGCGCCCCCGGCTCGGCGTGCGAACCATACACATGCTGCGCGACCGCACGATACAGAATGTCATTGACGAGCGTCGATTTCCCACTTCCCGACACGCCCGTCACGACAGTCAACGTTCCCAACGGAAACTCGGCGTCGATATCCCGCAGATTATGTTCGCGCGCGCCTCGGACGATGAGTTTCTGTCCATTTCCAGGCCTCCGCGCGCTCGGCATCGCGATCGTCTTCCGCCCGGACATGTACTGCCCCGTCACGGATTCCGCCGCAGCCGCAATCTCTGCTGGACTCCCCGACGCCATCACCTCTCCACCCAGCCGCCCCGCGCCAGGACCGAGATCGATCACGTAATCAGCGCGCTCGATGGTCTCCTCGTCATGCTCGACCACGAGCACGGTGTTTCCCAAATCGCGCAACTGTTCGAGCGTCTCGAGTAGCCGCTGGTTATCTCGCGGATGCAATCCGATCGACGGTTCATCGAGCACATACAACACTCCGCGCAACTTCGAACCGATCTGCGTCGCGAGCCGAATCCGCTGCGCTTCGCCACCTGATAACGTTGCCGCCGATCGCGCCAGGCTTAAGTAATCGAGCCCCACCGCGCGCAGGAATTCAATGCGATTCGTAATTTCTTCGACGAGCCGCCCCGCGATCTTGCGCTCGCGCTCAGTCAGCTTCCACGCCTTCGCAATGGGCAGCGCCGCGAGGATCGAGCGGCCTGTGAACTCCGCGATCGTCGTCCCCTTGACGCGCACCGCAAGGCTCGCCGCACGCAGCCGCTTACCACCGCACACTTCGCACGTGACCGGCGACATGTAATCCATGAGCCATTCGCGATAGCCTTCGCTCGATGTATCGAACGTCTCTTTAAGAATTCCAAGAATCCCCGGAAATCCCGCGCCGCCATCGAGCAGGAAGTTCCGCTGCTTCGCTGTCAACAGCTCAAATGGCTTGTTCCAATCGATCTTCGCCTTGTTCGCCGCCAGTTGCACTTGCACGCCCATCGTCGCCGAACTCGCTCCCGGCCCGAGACCGCCTTCGAACAAAGGCTTGGTCGCGTCGACGATCACCTTCGCCGCATCGAAGTTCCATTTGCTGCCCAATCCATGACACGCCTCGCACGCGCCATATGGACTGTTGAAGGAAAACGAACGCGGCTCAATCTCGGGCACGCTCGTCCCGCAATTCGGGCAAGCGGACTTCTTCGAGTACAGATGCTCCTCGCCATCGACCACGGCGACAATCACAAGCCCGTCGGCCATCTTCATGGCCGTCGACAGCGAAGCCTCGAGCCGCTGCTCGATGCCGGGCTTCACGACGAGCCGGTCGATGACGACTTCGATCGTGTGATTCTTCCGCTTGTCGAGCGCGATGTCGTCTTCGAGATTACGTAACTCGCCATCGATGCGCGCCTTCAAATATCCTTGTTTGACGAGCTTTTCGAGTTCCTTCTTATACTCGCCCTTGCGCCCGCGCGCGATCGGCGAGAGGATCATCACGCGCTCGTCCTTGCGCAGTTCCATCACCTGCTGCAGGATCTGTTCGAGACTCTGCTTCGCAATCTCGGTACCGCAATTCGGACAATGCGGCACGCCGATCGACGAATAGAGCAGACGCAGGTAATCGTAGATCTCCGTGATCGTTCCCACCGTCGATCGCGGACTGCGGTTCGTCGTCTTCTGCTCGATCGAAATCGCCGGACTCAAGCCGTCGATCGAGTCGACCTCCGGACGTTCCATCTGATCGAGGAACTGCCGCGCGTACGGCGACAACGTCTCGACATAGCGCCTTTGTCCCTCGGCGTAAATCGTGTCGAATGCGAGCGAGGATTTCCCCGACCCGCTCAAGCCCGTGATCACCGTAAAGGTGTTGCGCGGAATCTCGACACTGCTGTTCTTGAGGTTGTGCTGGCGGGCGCCATGCACCGAGATCTGCTTCAGCATTCTACTTCTTGAGGCTCTCGAACTTGGCCTTGAACTTCTTCACCTTCGGCCCGACGACGAACATGCAATACGGCTGGAACGAGTGATTGGCGTAATAATTCTGATGATAATTCTCAGCCGGATAAAACACCGGCGCCTCGGTCACTTCCGTCACGATCGGATCGTCGAAATCCGCCGCGGCCTCGGCGATCACTTCACGCGCGATCTTTTCCTGCTCCGGCGAATGGTAGAAAATCACCGACCTGTATTGCGTTCCCACATCGTTGCCCTGCCGGTTCAACGTCGTCGGATCGTGTATGCCGAAGAACACCTCGAGGATGTCGCGATAGCTCACGACCGTTGGGTCGAAGACGATCTGCGCGACTTCAGCGTGTCCCGTGCGCCCGCTGCAGACGGCTTCGTAAGTCGGATTGACGACGGCTCCGCCCATGTATCCGGACGTCACGGATTCAATTCCGCGCATCTCCAGATACACGGCCTCGAGACACCAGAAGCAGCCGCCGCCGAGGGTTGCAATCTCTTGTTGCGCCATATTTTATTTTCGCCGCTTAAAGAACGTATCCTGCACGCCGCCGCTACGCTGCAGCAGCACCGCGAACACGACGCCCAGAGCCGCCAGCGTCGCCACCGCGCCGATGACCAGATAGTCGGAATCCTTGCGTGGCTGCGGTAAAAACCGCACGAGCAGCGCCGCGATGACAATGAATACCGCGACGGCTGAAATCGTCAGCACAATCACATTTTGCCGGTTCAACTGCTGCATCAGTCGTATTTCTCGTAAATGATCCGCTTCCGGTCCATCCCCGCCGCCTTCAGCCGCCCGCGCAAATCATCGACCATCGCCTTCAATCCGCAAATGTAAATATCGACGTCGCGCCGTTCGCCGAGCGACTCCATCACATGCTCCTGCACATGGCCCGTGCGCCCCCGCCAATCCGCATCCGGCCGGCTCAATACCGGCCAAAAATCAAACGCTGAATGCTCCCGGGCCATTTGCTCAAATTCGCCCCGGTACATGAGATGTGTGGCGAAGCGGACCCCAAATACCAAGTGTACCTTTGCCGGACCCGGCGCCTCCACAACACCCGGAGGAAACCGTTGCGCGAGCATCCCGCGAAACGGAGCGATCCCAGTTCCAGTCGCGACCAGGATCGCCTCGTTCTCCGGCCTGCGCCACACGAAAAACCCGAGCGGCGGCGCAACTTCCACCGTCTCGCCCGGCTCCATCCCGAACAGCAGCGGCGAGAAATGGCCGTCGTTCACGAGGTTCAAACACAACTCGAACCTGTTGCGGTCGGGCCGCGAAGCGATCGAATATGCTCGCGTAATTTCCTTGCCGCCGATCTCCGCCGACAGCGAAACGAACTGCCCCGGAACGAACTCGAACTTCTCAACCTCCGGCACCTCGAATTCAAAGTGCCGTACCCATGGGGCGATCTCCCGCGATCGAATCAGCCGCGCTTTCACGATCCGGCACCCACCGCTTCCCGTGCCCGCGTCAGCAGGATCTGTTCGAGTGCCGGATGCCCATCGAGCGGCGGCGTCACTTCGACCGGCACTCCCACCATCTCGCGGACTTCGTTCACCAATTTCGGCAAATCCCTCTGCAAATGCAGCCCCAGCGTCAGAAAGTACGGCAGCACAATCAATCGCTCGGCGCCACGCGAAACCAGCGTCCGTGCCGCACTCCCGAGATCCGGCCGTCCCCCTTCGAGGAACGCCGTCTCGACCAGCGTGTAGCCGCCCGATCGCGCCATCGCGGCCGCCACTTCGCGCACCGCCTGATTCGCGCTCTCGATCGACGAGCCGTGCCCGAAGACAATCAATCCGATTTGAGACATATCTTCAAATGATCAATGATGAGGGATTCGGTTCCTGAGCGGCGTTGCCCTCGATGCCGGCCGCATCCTCACCCGGACCCGGCGTGAAAAACGCCTGCCGCAACGAATAGAGGAACGATCGCCCATATCGCCGTCCATTGTTAGTCGTCAGCTCGAGCCGTTGCAGGAACACCAGAATCTTCAGCAAATCTCCATCTTTGATCGAATGGACGCCCGTCTTTTCGTACGCGAATTTCTTGAACTCCGCGATCGATTCCGTCAAACGCACCTGCATCGCCGCCGCCACCAGATTTGATGGCTTACTCTCATAAATGATTCCGGAATCGAGCGTCAAATGCGTCTTGATGCACGCCTCCAGGCACTCGCGCATGTCGTTGTCGACCACGCCCGGCGTCTGATGCGCCGCGCGGATCACCGACAGCGAAACTACCGTGAAAATCTCGCGATTCTCTTCAATGAACGCCTCATCGACACGGATCTCCTTATGCGGAAAATCGTGCGGATCGTAGCCGGGCCGCTCATGCTTGCGCGACTCGATCAGATATTCGCAATCGAGCGGACATTTGATCGTCTCCTCACGCTCGCGTCCGCAGCATTGCGGACAGATTTCACCACTGATCCCCGGACAGTAACGCTTCGGTTTTCGGATCTCGCAGATGCGGCAGGTCGCGCGTTCAGCCATACATCCAATGGTATCGCGCCAGTCAAATTTCGACCGCGCTTACAGGTTCGCGCGGAACAGAATTTCGACCACGTCGCGGACGTACTGCTCATCTGCTAGCTGCTCGGCAACCTCTGGCGGATACTCGACAGCCTTCCTGAAATAGGCCGCCAGATCGCGGAACAGCGCCACGCGAGCATCCGGCTCCAGTTGCCCACGCCTGATCAGTGCATCGAGGGCGATCGACGCAATCTCCGGAGGAACGCGCTGCCGCAGTCGCGCCGCCAGGTGCCGCAACTCGAGCAGCGAATTGAATCGCGCGCCCAGCAATTGATCGAGATCCGGCTGCTTCAGTTGCACCGACCGCACGACGACAGTCCCCGCCGCCAGATCGCCGAGCCTCTGCATCCGCTGCGTCAGCAGGCTCGTCACGCAGCCGACCAGATAACAGATGGGCAGCACATCGACATAGCGCAGCAGATTGCGGATGATGACCTGCGATGGCTCGAGACGCAGGCCCGTCGCGTCGATCACGCGCAGACGGAACAGCCGTTTTCCGACAGTCTGTCCGCGCCAGAACCATTCACAAGCCATCGGATACACCGATGCGATCACGAACAACACCAGGATGCTAAACGCGTCCCCGACATCCTCCGCGAATTTGGGGAACGCGCCTGCCAGCTTCCCGATCAACTGCTGCGCCG
>DASXZC010000536.1:0-5265 GCA_036502165.1 Bryobacteraceae bacterium | reverse complement strand
AACTTCGAGAACATCAGAGCGATCAGGATGCCGATCGAGAAGGCGACCCGCTTCCCCGAAAGATCCGGATGCATGAGCGCCTTCTTCACGCGGGCGGTATGGCCGCGGCGTTTATACCAGGCGCCGACATTGCTCAGCAGGACGATGGCGAGCAGCGCTGCGAGCGTGAACCAGACAATACTGTGCTGCCCGCGCGGGATCACGATGAAAGCGGCGAGGAGCGGTCCGAGCGAGGATCCGAAATTTCCGCCCACCTGGAAGACGGACTGCGCGAGCCCGTGCTGTCCGCCCGAAGCCATGCGGGCGACTCGCGAGGACTCGGGATGGAACACCGCCGAGCCCATGCCGATCAGACCGGCGGCCGTTAGGATGAACGCGTAGTTGGACGCCATCGAGAGCAGCGCGAGCCCGACGAGCGTGAAGCCCATCCCGAAGGGCAGCGAGTAAGGCTTCGGCTTGCGGTCGGTATAGAGGCCGATCAGCGGCTGCAGCAAAGAAGCCGTCAGTTGAGTGGTCAGAGTGATGAGGCCTATTTTCGCGAAGTCCAGATGGAAGCTCGTCTTGAGGATGGGATAGATGGCGGGCAGCAACGACTGGATCATGTCGTTGAGCATGTGCGAGAAACTGATGGCGAGAAGGATGCTGTAGACGGTCTTCTCGGGCACCACCTGCGGTGTGACGGGGAGCGGGGTTGTGCTCGCGGCACTGCTCATTGCTACCAGCGTACACTCGATGCCAGGGCACCGTTTGAAATTGGATGGTACACCGCCCGCGAGGGGAGTAGTTACGGTAATGGCAGACGCATATTCCCTGCCGGGATGCGCTTCTTCACCTCAACCCGATTCGCGATTTGCCGGGAGGGGGATCGCGCACGCACCTCCGAGGGCATTGCGGATCAGCCTTCGGGTCTCGAGAGAGGTCGAGTGTCGTTGAATCATCATGGACGCGTACCGGGAACGAATGACCTGGTATGCGCGATACGGCTTTAATCCCAATCGAAGGCGGGCGAGCGATTCGACGGCGAGTACCGCAAGCAGAATGAGAGCCAAATCGTAGTTCGGAAGCCACCTCGCGTGTTGGAAAAATCGCCGCACGAGCGTCATATAAGTGAAGCTTTTGGAAGAGGAAAGCGAGACTCCTTTGGAGCATCATCATCTTCGATCAGGGCGGCGGTGCGCGTAGCAATTTTCTACACGTGTGCTGGCATGATTCCATAGTCACGCCGGTACGGTGAGACTCGTAAGAAAGAGTGACAATCAGGTGAAGAATTCAAATGCGTAATTTTAATATTCGTGCCTTACATCCGTGTCTCCTTCTGGTCCTTGCGGCAATTTCCGGTCACGCCGGACCCGCGTCCCATGTGCCCATACCGGATCTCACCGCGAAAGCGAAAAGCATTGTGGTCGGAACCGCTACCGTGAACGCCGCCTCGGGAACGATTTGGGCAACGATTGATGTCGAGAGGGTATTGAAGGGTTCATTGACTTCGGGCAGTCTTGTCACGGCGCAATGGATCACTTCAGGACCCGTTTACAGGCCCGATACAAGGAACCAATCACGGCGTGTTCTTTCTGGGACACACCGGTGGATCATGGCAAATACTGCCTGTCGCTTCCGGCGACATTAGTTGGCGAGAGGCATACGTTGCGACTCCGACAACGATCTCGCCGGACAGCACGAATACTTCGCGGGATCTGTTGGCCAATCCCACATCTCTGGATCGTGTCCTGGTTGAGTTGACTGCTCTTCTGGAGGGCGGTGCCCCACTCAACTGGGACCTCCTCCCGGTCTTCCGGCAAACAAAAGCGCCGGTTCTGCTGGCAGCGTTCAGGCGCCTTTCGGGAAAAACGGACGCTCGCGTATCGGCCCTCGGCATCCGGGGACGGCTGTCCGCCGGAGACGCGGGGACTGTGCAGTTACTGATTCAGCAACAGAGCGCATTAGCGACAAGTTCGTCCTGGGCCAGTGTCATAGATGAACTGCGAACCTGGTATCTCCCAGGCAATATCGCCGACATCAACGTATTGGGAACCGTTACTGCAAACCCGGACTCTCGCGTGGAGCTTCGTATCGCCGCCGCTTCCGCACTGGCGAGACTGCACTCGAGGGAGACCCTGCCGCTCCTTGCCCAACTGCTTGCCGAGCCGAACTCCAGACTGCAGGCGCTGGCCGTGGGCGGATTCGCGAGTTTTGCAAACAACGTCCCTGCCGGTTCGCATCAACCGGCTGCGGGCGACTGGAAATATCGGACTAAGCAGCCGCCCAACAATAATATTACAACATAGAGGCAGAGTGTAATCATAATGATTGCCGCAGGGCGAGTGAATGGAAATCCGGCGGAAGACCAGTAAAACATTGAACAACTGATAGAAACGGGCCGCGCGGCCGCAGCGGGCGAGGTCTTTGATACTATGCTATAGTTCTTCCTTTATTGACCGCAAAGGAGGAATTACAGCCGTCGGGACCGCGGTCGCGTCGGTAGACGTGGTGAGCGATACGCCGGAGCCAGCGACGTTCCTGAGCCTGCTTTTGGGCGCTGGCGCCATCGCGCTCTTCAAGCGAAAGCACCTGTAACGCGGGCCATCGTTTTTCGTAGCCTGCGGGGTCTTTGTTAAAGCCTCGTCAGCACCTCATTCAAAGACCCCTGCCGGTAGCCTTCGAGATCGAGCGCTGCTGTAGACCGTCTTCTCGGGCGCCGCTTGCGGTTTTGACGGGGAGCGGGGTTGTGCTCGCGGCACTGCTCATTTATTTCTACCAGCGTTACACTCGATGCCCGCCTTACGTTTGGACGGCGTAGAGGCGAGGCTGCCAGCCGAGTAGTTATGGTACTCACAATTTTCCAAAACTAAGCTAAGAATTCATCGGAGCCTGCTAATATCAGGATCCACAGGGACCACAGGAGGAATACTGCGTGTTGGCTCGTAAATTACTGATGCCGATCGTCTTGGGCGTTTTGGTATTGGCCGTGGGAGCGTTGCCAAGTCGGGCGGACGAGTATTATTACCCCTCCCTTTCAGTCAACCTCGACGTGTGTAATAACCAAGGCGAGGGCGGTTGCTACCCGGGCGGTAACGACCCCACCATCTTCGACCCAGCTATTTTTGTAGCGGGGCTCGCAGCGCCCGGGCACTTCCCGCCGGACGGTGTATTTTCGGGTGAAAGTTTTAATTTCTTCACCGACGGCGAATACAGCGGGCCAGTGCCGCCGACTTTCCACGGCGCCGTAGTGTCCGGGTTCCAACCGACGGGAATCATGATGGCGGGGCGGCTCGATTACCTGCCGAGCGATGGCGACACGCCGACCGACCACGTGGTCCTTTGGGTTGATTCCACTGCGGCAAGCGGCATCGTGGGAGAAAGCTGGGACAGCGTTTTCAACAGCGATCCCGGATTCGGAGGCTACGATGAGTCGACCATTCTCTCGGACCTGCAGGTTGTCGACGAGCAGGACCCGGACACGGACCCGGACTACTTTAACTCGGTCTATGACCTGGACGGGTTTTTCCAATCCAACTTGAGCCTGTTAGGAAATGCCGACGGAGGATCATTGACGGCCGTGGCATTCTCCGATGGCAGCGTCGTCGGAACCGCAGTCGCCTCGGTGGATGTCGTGAGCGACACGCCCGAGCCCGGAACTTTGCTGAGTCTGCTTTTGGGCGCCGGCGCCATCGCGCTCTTCAAGCGAAAGCACCTGTAACGCGGGCCATCGTTTTTCGTGGCCTGCGGGATGGGTCTTGGTTTAAGGCCTCGTCAGCACCTCATTCAAAGACCCCTGCCGGTAGCCTTCGAGATCGAGCGCGACGTATTTATATCCAAGCCGCTTGAAAATCGCGGTCAGCCGCCGCGCCATCTCCATATCGAGCGCGCGCGGCATTTCCTCCGGCGCAATCTCGATTCGCACCATCTCCCCATGGAACCGCGTGCGGAACTGCCGGAAACCCAGCGCCTTAACCTCTTCTTCCCCGGCCTCGACAGTCTTGATGTTCTGAATAGTGACCGGGGTCCCGTAAGGAATTCGCGAGCTCAGGCACGCCGCCGCCGGACGATCCCACGTCGGCAGGCCCGCCAGCCGCGACAGTTCCCGGATCTCCGCTTTCGTCAAATCCGCATCGACCAGCGGCGCCTTCACCTCGTGCAGCGCCGCCGCTCTCTGGCCGGGACGATAATCCCCCAGATCGTCTTTATTCACACCGTAGACGATCGTCGCGAGCCCACGCGCGTGGGCCACTTCGCCCAGCACGCGGAACAATTCGTCCTTGCAGTGAAAACACCGGTTCGTGTCATTCTTCACGTAATCGGGATTCTCGAATTCGTGCGTCGCAACATACTCATGCCGGATGCCGACCTGGCGCGCGAACGCCTCCGCGTCCCGCTTGTGGGATTCCGGAATCGACGCCGAATCGGCGGTGATCGCGACCGCGTTGTCTCCCAGCGCCTGCCGCGCCGCCCACGCAAGATAGGCGGAATCGGCGCCGCCCGAGTACGCCACGATGACGCGTTCCATCGCGCGCAGTGATTCGAGCAGATTGTCCTGCTTTGCCGCGAGGGCGCTCATGAGCCCATCATATCCGGCCCGGGAGAGTTAGCTCTTCGAGCAGGCGGGCTACATGTTTTGCCAACACATCACATTCGATGTTGAGGCGATCGCCGGCTTTCCGCTGCCGCAGATTCGTCGCGGCATACGTGTGGGGAATGATGGCGACCCTGACAGCGCCATCCGCCAGCGCGGCGATCGTCAGACTGATGCCGTCTATCGTGATCGAGCCCTTGTAGACCAGGTACCTGTCGAGATCGCGCGGAATCCGCACCAGCAATTCCCAATTTCCGTCACCCAGTTCGCGAAGGGACTTGATCGTACCCGTTCCGTCGACATGCCCCTGCACGATGTGTCCGCTCAACCGGGTCTGGAGACTCAGAGGCCGCTCCAGATTTACCTGGTCGTTTGCGCGCAGATCTCCGAGGGTCGTGCGGTCTAAAGTCTCCGGCGACAGATCGGCTGAAAATCCATCCGGACGCAGATCGACCGCCGTTAAGCAAACGCCATTGACGGCAATGCTCGACCCAACTGTCAGGTCCGCGAGGACGAGCGAGCACCACAGGGACAACCGCGCGCCGCTCTCGTGTTTCGCGAGCGTGCCGACGGTCCCGATCTCTTCAACAATTCCGGTGAACACTCACGCCCCCCGGCGGTTACTTCCTGACATACGCTTCAACCGCGAACTCATCCGGAGGAATCGCATGCAGCTTCGTCCGCTCCAGCAGAAT
>DASXZC010000535.1:0-8848 GCA_036502165.1 Bryobacteraceae bacterium | reverse complement strand
GCGCAGATCGCGATCGCCTGCGCTCTATCAACCGGCGGCGTAGCGCTACTGATGAGCTACGGCCGCCTCATGAAAATCGAGCCCGGATTCGGAGTCGCTCACCGGCAGGTTGCCTCCCTCTCGCTGACAGCGAACAATAACACGTCAACGATCCTCAACGCAGTCTCCGCAATGCTCGGCATAAAGTCCGCAGCCATGGCGAGCATCGCCCCAGGAACAATTGGAGGCCCGAGAACCGGGATCCGGCTTGCGACCGATCCGCCTGCGCAGACGATCGAGGCGGCGAAGAAAGCGTTCTTCCGAATTACGACCCCCGCCTTCATGCGGACCGCCGGGATTCGAATCATCGAGGGGAGGGAATTCGCCGACGCAGATTCCCTCACGTCGACCCGCGTGATGATCGTCAGCCGGACCCTCGCCGCCCGCTACTTCCCCGGTCAAGACGTCCTCGGCCGCGCAATGATCACGCCCTTCGACGCGCAACCGTGGACCGTCGTCGGAATCGTCGACGACATCCGCCAACTCGGCCTCGACCAGGACGCCTATCCCGAAATGTACTTTCCTCTCGCCCAGTGGACCTTCGGAAAACTGACCACCCTGGACCTCCTAGTCGAGTCCGCCACGCAACCCATCGCCGAGTCAACTCTGCGCCACACCATCGCCGCCGCCGCCCCCGGAGTCGCCATCGACAAAGTCCGAATGATGTCGGAACGGCTCAACGAATCGACCGCCTCCCGCTACTTTGAAACGTCCCTCATGGGGACGTTCTCGACGGTCGCGCTGCTGATCGCTTTAAGCGGCCTCTACTCCGTGATCGCCTACCTCGTCGAAATGCGCCGCCATGAAATCGCGGTGCGGATGGCCGTCGGCGCCAGTCCTTCACAGGTCGTGCGGATGATCACGCTCGAGGGCGCCGCCATGGGCGCCGCGGGATGCCTGATCGGAGCCGGAGCCGCCTTCGCACTACGAACCTTCGCCCAGCCGTTCCTGTTTGCAGTCGCCCCCGGCGATCCCATGTTGCTCGCTCAAGTAGCCGCCGCCGTGTGGATCGCCGTAGTCATAGCCTCGATCGCGCCCGCGACCCGCGCCGGCCGGTCGCCTGTACTGACCCTGCTGCACAGCGATTGACTCGCACTTTGATACACTCACGGTTTCGAGCCCTGTCGAATGAAGATGCGCCGTTTCCTGACCGCTCTCACCCTCTGCTTCGGCCTGATCCTGAACGTGGTGGCGGGGCAATCCTCCGACGAGCCCAACGAGAAGCCCCGCAAAAAGTCCAAGAAAAAGAAGAGTGACGAAGAACTGGTGACGCAAGTCCTGCCGTTGCCCAAAGAACTTCCTTCGGCGATCACCGCGGAAACCGCCCGCCTCGCGTTCTTCGTCTCGCCTCCAACGACCAAAGGATTGTTGACCGCGCAGACCCACGAGGCCTTGCATTACCTCGCCGGAGTCAGCAAATCCGCGACCATCGTCAAGCTACGCGCCTTCGTCGCCGGCAGCGGCGACACCCGCCGCATCCAGACTCTTGTGAGCGAAGCGATGACCGAACGCAAGCTGCCGTTGCCCGTGCTGACGACCGTGCAAGTCGGATCCCTGGGCGTCGAAGGTGCGCAAGTCGTGTTTGAAGCGGTCGCCGTCGATCGCCGCCCCGTCAATCCGGAAGGCTTGGCATTCATCGCCGGACAGTCCGGCAAGACATATCAGGAAGCGGTCGGCCGCGTCAAGACAGCCGTCGCCGCCGCGGGAGCTTCAGAGACACTGTCGATGACCTGCTTCGTCGGATCGCTCGAAGAAACCGCGGCCGAACGCGCCTCGACGGCCTTGCCAACCGGCTTGACCACTGCCGTAGTCGTTCAGATGCGCCGCGAGACCTCGCCCCCCGCCGCCGAATGCGAAGCCATCGCGCGGCTCCAAACCGCCCCCGCCTCGCCCGTCGTCTTCCTCAATCCCGACGGACTCGCGAAGTCCCCCAACTACTCCGAGATCGCGCTCGTCAACGCTCCCAAGCTCGTCTTCACAGGAATGCAGCTCGCATTCCACGATCAGGAAGCAGATACGAAACTGGCCTTCGAGCGGATGGCCAAGACTCTTGAAACGGTACCCGTCAAGTACTCGAACGTCTTCTTCACCCACACCTACGCGTTGACGGAAAAGGCGATGGAACAGGTCCGCAATTTGCGCTTCAACTACCTCGACAAGGCCCATCCGCCTGCCAGCACGCTGCTGCCGTTCGAAGGATTGCCATCGCTCGACGCCACATTCGGAATGGACATCATAGCGGTTCAGTAGTTCACTCGTGCAACGCCGCGGCCGGTTGCACTCGAGCGGCGCGCCGAGCCGGAATCGTCGACGCTGCCAGGGCGACCAGAGCCAGCAAAACCGGAACCGTCAGGAACGTCAACGGATCGAGCGGCTGCACATGAAATAGCAACGTCCCGAGTCCCCTTGTAACGATGGCCGCCCCCACAAGTCCGACTCCGATGCCGGCCCCCGCGATCCACAAGCCTTCTTTCAAGACCAGGTTCAGCACGTCTCCAGACGTTGCGCCGAGCGCCATGCGGATCCCAAACTCCCGCAGCCGCAGGCTCACCGCATAAGCGATCACTCCGTAGATCCCAAGAGCCGCTAGCGCCATCGCCGCTGCTGCGAAGGCCGCCGCTAGCACCGCCCGGAATCGCGGACGCGCCACCGACTCCGACGCGATCTCATCGAGCGTGCGGACGAACGAAAGCGCAAGATCCTTATCCACTCGCCCCATCGCCATCTGCACCGACTTGATCATTGCGACAGGATCGCCCGTCGTGCGAACCGCCAGTCCGTTCTGTGGAATCCCCGGCGGAGTTTGCGCGAGCGGCACATACAACTCGAGCGCATTCGCCTCATCCGGACCCTCGACCTTCACCTGATGGCTCACGCCCACGATCTCGACCGCCGCGGATTCATCCAACTTCAGACGCTTGCCGATGGGATTCTCGCCCGCGAAGAATCGCGCCACAAACGCCTGGTTGATGATGCACACCGGTGATGAACTAGCCGTATCGCGCTCTGAAAACGCACGTCCTTGGACGATCGAAATTCCCAAAGTTTCGAAGTAGCGCTCGCTGACCGGCTGATAGTGCGCGGACGTCCGCCGCGCTGCCTCAATGGGCTTTCCGACGATTTCGAATGGTTCCCCCATGCTCCATCCTTCGAGCGGAAAGTCGATGGCGATCGCCGCCGAACGCACTCCCTGGACGTTCTCGAGCTCCTGCAACGCAGCCCTGTAAAATCGCTGGACTTGCTCGGGCTTCCCATATTGGGCCCGCGGCAACGAGAAATGCATCGTGAGGACGTTCCCCGGCTCATAGCCCCGATCGACATGCTCGAGTTGCAGCAACGTGCGCGCCAGCAGTCCCGCGCCGGAGATCACAATGAGCGCCAACGCGATCTCGCCAGACGCGAGGATCCGCCGCACTCGTCCGCCTTCAGTCGCCGTCCGTCCTCCTGCGCGCATGGAAGAATTCAGGTCCGCATTCGACGCCCGCCACGACGGCAGCAGGCCGAACACCACGCCCGTGAACAAAGACGCGAAGACCGCGAACGCAGCCACTCTCCAGTCCAACTGGAGGACGATCGCGGCCGGCAGAATGCCATGCGGTAGCAACGCCGACGCCGCTGCCAACAATCCGGAGGCGAACCACAAGCCGAGAACGCCCCCGACCGCTGCCAACAGCAGGCTCTCCGTCAACAATTGCCGCAGCAACCGCCGCCGCGTCGCGCCCAGCGAAGCCCGCAACGCGAATTCGAGGTTCCTCATCGATCCTCGCGCGAGCACCAGGTTCGCCACATTCGCGCACGCGAGCAGCAACAACAGGCCAGTCGCGCCGAACAGTGCGACCGATGTCGTCCGCAGATCGGATCCCGTCAAGTCCTCTTGCAACGGGAACACGGCGACTCCCCAATCCTTATTCGTCTCCGGAGCCGCTTGCGCGATCTGCTCGCCGATCACCGCCATCTCCGCGCGAGCCTGTTCGATCGAGACGCCGGGCTTCAGCCGGCCCAACACCCGCAGGAAGTGCGAATTTCGCACGCTCGTCTTAGGATCGAGCGCCAGCGGAGTCCACACGTCTACTTCGCCGATGATCCGGAACGTAGCAGGCATCACGCCGATCACCGTGAACTGCACGCCGTTCAGGACAACGGTCTTGCCGGCAACGCCAGGGTCCGCGCCAAAGCGGCGCTTCCACAACCCCTCGCTGATGACCGCGACATGATCGCGCTCCTCATTGTCCGCGAACGTACGGCCCGTGAGCGCGTTCGTCCCTAGCAATTGAAAGTAGGATGGCGTGACATATTGCGACAAGACCCGCTCGGGCGCGACGTTCGGTCCCGTCAGCGTGCGATCGATCACGGCCATCGCCGCCATGCTCGAAAACGATCTCGCCCGCTCCTTCCAATCGAGGAACGTCAGAGGCGAAACCGTATTCTTAGGGAATTGCGGAGGCCGCTCCCACAACATGACCAGTTGTTGAGCATCCCGAAACGGCAGCGGACGCAGGATCGCCGCATCCAGCAGACTGAAGATCGCGCAGCTAGCGCCGATCCCCACAGCGAGCGCGAGCGTCGCCGTTATCGTAAATCCACGCGCCTTTCGAAAGACCCGAAACGCGTAGACGAGATCCTGCCATAGTGTCCTCATGGGAACAGGTACGGCTTGCCGATGAAAAGGTTACGGGTTGCGCGGACCCCACGCGAGCACTGCCAACGCCCCCGCCGCGGCTACCAGTGACCCGTCCCGCACGAGCGTCTTCCACGTCAGCGCTTCGCCGAGTCCGAAGCATCCGCAGTCGATCTGCAATCCCTTGCCGTACGTGAACACCATCACGCCGAAGAACACTGCGAGAATGAGCGTCGCCGCCGTTGCCGCCGGTGCGATCCGCCATCCGGCGAGCAGCCAAATCCCGACCGCCAATTCCACCCATGGCAGCGTCCGCGCAACTCCGAGGACGGCGTCGGGCGGCAGGATCTGATAGGAATCGATCGACATCGCGAAGATCAGGTAAGACTCCCTGAGCTTCGTGTACGCCGCATAAAGAAAGATCGCGCCCAGCAGCAGACGCAGAACTAGAATCACCCGTCGGCGCATCACTTGCCGGCCAGCAGCGTGTCGAGATATTTGCTCAGGATCGGCATGCTCACCTGCCCGATGCGCTCCGACTGCGTGCCGTGATGAATGATCAGCGTCGGGGTGCCCGGGATCCTGATCTGCTCGAGCGCCTGCTGCGTTTCCTCATCGAGCGCGCGTCCGACCGACGGATCCGCCGCCATCGCCCGCAGCTTCAGCATCTGCGGCGGAGGTACGACCGCGGACACCGCTTTATCCACGTCGCCGGTCTGTTCCCATTGAGCCTGCGTTGCGAATAACCGGTCGGCGACCGTGTCATACAACCCGAGCTTCTCGGCCGCATCCGCATACGTGCCGGCGATTCGCGCATACCGGTGCATGGGCAGATGGATGTCCCTATAAACGAGGCGCACTTTCCCCGAACTGACGTAACTCTGCCGCAACTCCTTTATCGTCGTCTCGTGCAGGAACTTGCACCCTGGGCATTGGAAGTCCGAAAACAACTCGATCGTAATCGGCGCATTCGGAGCGCCCATGACGTGCGCAGGAGCTTCAGCGGCGTAGGCCGACAAGGTTGAGGCAGCCGCAATGGCGAGAGCAAATAATGGCTTCATTTTGGAAAATCGGTGTGCTGTTGATTTGGACGCTTTCAAGCGTCGCTCGTTTGATTATAAATGGATCGCCGGGATCGCTTATCCTGAAAGTGCTGCCGCCTCTCCCCTCTTCATGCACATCTCCCTCACTCTTCCCCGCGACCTGAGCGCCGCGCTCCGCCAAGCTGCCGGACTGTGGGGGATCGAGGCTGAATATTACGACATCTGGGGCCGCCATCACGTTGTCAGCGACGAGGTGATCGCCTCGATTCTCGCAACGCTGGGCGTTTGGAGTGGCTCGCTTGAGGAACTCCAACACGAGATTGTGCATCGGATGATTGCGGAGTGGGGGACCCTCGCTCCCGCGACGATCGTCGTGTTCGAGGACAGCGTCAAAGTACCGTTGCACATTCGCGCGGGCGGTCAGCACGACGTCGAGGCGATCGTTCACCTCGAGGACGGATCGTCGAAGACGTTGAGTGCAAATGCTATTGAACTCGAGGCAACCGCGGACATCGACGGAATCCACTACGAGCGCCGGATACTGGAATTCTCCGCACTCCCGCTCGGCTATCATCGCCTCGAACTTCGGACCGCCGCGGCGACAGCGACCGTCAACCTCATCGTCTGTCCGCGCTGTGCCTACACGCCGGAAGCCCTACGGCACGGCGGCAAATCGTCGGGCCTCTCCATCAGCCTGTACGGGCTTCGCTCGGAACGCAACTGGGGCTGCGGAGACTTCACCGATCTCGAGACGCTGGTCGAGTGGGCCGCTCGCAATGAATTAGGATTCGTCGCGCTGAATCCCCTCCACGCGATCCCCAACCGGCAGCCCTACAACACGAGTCCGTACCTGCCGACGTCGATCCTCTACCGCAATCTGTTGTACCTCGACGTCGCCGCTGTCGAAGATTCGAAGCACATCGCCGAACCCAACGCCGCCGCCGAGTTGCGTGCGACTCCGTTCGTCGAATACGAGCGCGTTTACAAGCTCAAGAGAAAAGCCCTGCGAGCCGCGTTTCGTAGATTTCTCGCAAACGAATGGCGCCACAAAACAACGCGCGCCGGCGAGTTCCAACAGTATCTCGACAACGAGGGCGACTCCCTCCGCCGATTCGCAATCTATTGCGCGCTCGACGAATGGATCCACCGCGAAAATCCAAACATCTGGCTGTGGACCGACTGGCCATCAAGCTTTCAGAATCCCCGCTCGCCAGAAGTGGAAGAATTCGCGCGCAAACATTGGCGGATGATTCGGTTTTATCAGTACGCGCAGTGGCAGGTCGATCTCCAACTGGCCCGCGTGCAGGCCCGTACCCGCGAACTGCACATGCCCATCGGCCTCTATCACGATCTCGCCCTTGCCACCGACCGCACCGGCGCGGACGTCTGGGCGCATCCTGAGTTCTATATGAAGGGCTGCCGCGTCGGATCGCCGCCCGACGATTTTTCACCCGACGGCCAGGATTGGGCCTTCCCGCCTCCGAACACGCGCAAGCATTTCGACACCGGCTACCGCCTCTTCGCCGAGGGCATCCGCAAAACTGCACGCCATGGCGGAGCCTTGCGGATCGATCACGTCATGCGCCTGTTCCGTCTCTTTTGGATCCCCGATGGCCAGAAGGCGACAGCCGGAGCCTATGTGCGCGACCGCGCCGCGGATCTCATGAAGATCCTTGCCCTCGAAAGCGTCCGCGGCCAGATGCTCGTAGTCGGTGAGGACCTCGGAACAGTCAGCGATGAAACTCGCGCGGCGTTGAAAAATTACGGAATCCTCTCATACCGGCTCTTCTTCTTCGAACGCTACGGCGACGGACGTTACAAGCAGCCCGGCGAGTACCCCGCCCAAGCCCTCGCCTCGACGACAACTCACGATCTCCCCACCCTCGCTGGATTCTGGTCCGGCCACGACATCGACGTCCGCCGCGCCGTCGGCCTCATTAAGGACGATGCTTCGTACAATCACCAACGCGCCACGCGCCTCGAAGAGAAGCGGCGCATGGCCGAGGCTCTCCATCTTCCCTGGGAATCAGCCGAGCGGTGGACGCTCGACGATTCGATCCTCGACGCCGTGATCGGCTTCATGGCGTCGACTCCCTGCACGCTCTTCTGCTTGAATCAAGAGGATCTGACCAAATCGGAAGAGCAGTTGAATTTGCCGGGCACGACGTTCGAACATCCCAATTGGCGGCGGAAAATGCGCTACGCGCTCGAGCAACTCGACTCGAATCCAGACGCCATGCGAGTGACGCAAATGGTCCGCGAATGGCTGCGTCGCACCGGCCGCGCGTAGACTAAACCGTGCCCGGTTCCGGATGCTTCCAAGGAGCTCGGTACGGGCGCCGCAACAGGTGATTCGCCTCGGCGTCGCCCACGACTTCGCGCTTCACAGGATCCCAATACAGCGTCCGCCCCGTCTTCAAAGCGAGATTCGCGAGGATGCAGCTCGACGTCGAAATGTAGCCTTCTTCAATATCCGAAACCGGCCTGGAACGATCGTCGATGCAGCTCAAAAAATTCCGCATGTGCCCGCGGATCGCCGGCGCCACGTGCCGCTCGAGATCCTTTTCCGTACGATCCTCCGGATACTGTTCGAACTCATACGTAACGTCCTTGTGGATCGCCCCCGGACCTTCCACAGGCTTGAAATCGTATCCGAAAACCCCAGCCTTGAGTGTCCCTTTGTCGCCGTACAAAGTCGCGCCCCACGGATATTTCGGATCGTTCGCCTCGCCATACGTGCGGTGCTGCCAGATGATCTTGACGTCGCCAAAATCGAACGTTGCCGTCTGCGTATCGGTGATATTCGCCTTGGTATTCTTCGCGACGAGGATGCCGCCCGACGACTCGACCGACTTCGGCCACCCGAGCCCCATCATCCACCGCACCATGTCGAGCATGTGTACGCACATGTCGCCGATGATCCCGTTGCCGAATTCCATAAACGCGCGCCACCCTCGCGGATGCATGATCGGATTGAACGGCAGCTTGGGCGCCGGTCCAACCCACATGTCGTAATCAAGATAATCCGGCGGCGCCGTATCCGGCGGATTCGAATTGTTGCGCATGTGGTAATAGCAATAAATCTCGACCACACCCACCTTGCCGAGCTTGCCCGCGCGCACGATCTCATTGCGCGCCTCAATCAAAT
>DASXZC010000534.1:0-5145 GCA_036502165.1 Bryobacteraceae bacterium | reverse complement strand
AACCCGTAAGTCATTGATGTATTGGATTCGTTTAGGACGTTACGAGCACGTTACGAGGAGTGTGATAGACTATTCCCACTTGCTTCGAACATGAGTACGTCGAACTACGAACGGGAACGAGAAGCGCTGCGAGCGGCAGTCGGTAGCCCCGAAATCGGCCGTTCACCCAACCTGACCAGGATCCTGAGTTACCTGTGCGAAAAGTACTTCGCCGGCGAATCAGCTCAAGTCAAGGAGTACCACATTGCCTTAGAGGCACTGGGAAGGCCAGCGGACTTCGACCAGAAGAAGGACTCGATCGTACGGGTCGAAATGCACCGCCTGCGGCGCCGTCTCAAACAATATAACGATCGAACAGGGACCGAGGCTGGGATGCAGATTCTCATTCCTGAGAAATCATACAGTCCAACCTTCCTATATTTAGACGCAGCCACACCTCTGGAAGTTGCAGAAAAAACCGCTGAACCTGAACAATCGGTGGCGATTGTTCCCGACGTGGTTGTCGCTCCTCCACCGCAGCGTCCCAAATCGATGCAGTGGATCGCCGCGGCAATCCTGCTTATCGCCGCCGGAGGCCTGTTCTTAGCTGTGAGACAACGGCCGGTGAGCGTCTCCGCCGGCGCGATCCCTGAAACTGCTCCCCTTTCGAACGTCTCCGCGACGAGCCCGGTGCCCAGTTTGCCCAGTGGCGACGAAAAGAGGATCCTCTGTGGACGTCCTCCGGGCCTTTACGTCGACCGCTATGGCCAGACTTGGGACGGGGATCGCTATTCGAAGGGCGGCGAGGCGGTGCAGGTGCAGACGGCAGTCATCTCGGCAGGCTTCGACCGCAACGTCTTTAGAGGGATGCGCGTCGGCCACCAGAGCTATCAGATTCCGCTCAAGCAGGGCATCTATCAGATGGAGCTCCTCTTCGCCGAGACCGAGTACGGCGATGGCAATCCGCTCGAAGGCGGCGAACTCTCGCGCCCGTTCCGCGTGCTCGTCAATGGCGACCCGGTCCTGCCGGAATTGGACATCATCGCGGAGACGGTGCAGCCGAACCTCGCCACATCGCGCATCGTCACCGGCCTCTCACCAGCCGCGGATGGCCTGCTGCACATCGAGCTGCAGGCGATCTCCACAGGCGAGCCGTTCGTGAACGCCATCATCATCAGACCCGCCACTGGAAAGCAGGCGCTGCCGGTCCGCATCATCTGCCGCACGCATCGCTATCGCGATTCGAAGGGACGCATCTGGGAGCCGGATCATTATTTCCGCGGCGGATCGTCCATCATTCGTCCGACCACTCCCGGCGTTCCTGACGGCGAGATCTTCCGCGGCGAGCGATATGGGAAATTCACGTACGCGATCCCCGTGGTCGCCGGCGCGAAATACCAGGCGTCATTGTATATGTGGGAATCGTGGCTTGGCCCCGGTCGGCCTGGCGAGGGCGGAGTCGGCACGCGCGTCTTCAGCGTCTTCTGCAACACCGTTCCCTTGTTCCGTCATTATGATCTGATCGCCGACACGGGACCGGATCAGGTGAAGATCAAAACGTTCCGCGATCTCGAGCCGGATCGCAACGGCATGCTCGTCTTCAGCTTCGACGCCGAAGCCAACAAGGCCCTGCTCAACGCGATTGAAGTCATCGACCAGTCGCTGTGATCAGCGCGTGGGCGCGAACGTTCGCTTGACCAGATCCCGTTCCCGCTCGTACGTCATCAGTCGCATCGCGGAACGCAAGCTGACCCAGCGCAATTCGCAAACCTCTCCTGGATCGAGGATGGGCCCTTGCTTCATCGGCTTCATCAACCAATACAGGACGACCTTCGGCGCACCCTTCACTTCATAACCGAACGCCCCCGCGAAGCCGAGCGCCTTCGCACGATAGCCGGTCTCCTCATGCACTTCCCTGAGCGCAGCCTGCAACGGAGTCTCCCCGCGGTCGAGCTTCCCCTTCGGCAGGCTCCAGTCCTGATAACGCGGACGCTGGACCAGCAGGATCTCTCCCCTACGCTCGAGGATACCGCCCGCCGCCATGATCAGTTTCTTCGCCATAATGTAAGTGCGACGCTATGACTATACTGTACGGAAAAGGCCGCCTCATGCAAATTACAGCCCGGTTGCCGTTTGCCCTTACCCTGGTATTGATGACGTCCATACATGCCGCCGAACCCGATCTCGCCCGGATGTCCGCCCGCTTTCAACCGGCCGACATCAAGGCCGACGTCTCGTCGCTGTCGGCGACGGACCGGCAGGCGCTCGCGAAACTGCTGGACGCCGCGAAGCTCCTCGACACCATTTATATGAAGCAACTCTGGAGCGGCGACATCGCGCTCTACGACAAGCTGCAGAAAGACCATTCGCCGCTCGGCAAAGCCCGCCTCAACTATTTTTGGATCAATAAAGGACCCTGGTCGGACCTCGACGGCCACACCGCTTTCATGCCCGGAGTGCCGGCGCGAAAACCGCTCGGCGCGAACTTCTATCCCGAGGACATGACGCGAGCCGAATTCGAAGCGTGGCCCGCCAAGGACATCGGATTCTTCAGCGTGATCCGCCGCGATCCGGCGTCGAAGAAGCTCGTGAGCGTTCCGTATAGCCGCGAGTATGGAGTCGAACTCCCCAAGGCTTCGCAGTTATTGAAGGATGCCGCCGCGCTGACGACCAATGCATCTCTAAAGAAGTTCCTCTCGTTGCGCGCCGCCGCTTTCCTCGACGACAACTACTACGCGAGCGATGTCGCCTGGATGGATCTCGACTCGACCATCGACGTTACCATCGGCCCCTATGAAACGTACACGGACGAACTGTTCGGCTACAAGGCCGCGTTCGAAGCATACGTCAGCATCCGCGATGATGTGGAAACCAAGAAGCTGAAGTTCTTCGCGGGCCATCTGCAGGAGATCGAGAACAATCTCCCGATGGATCCGAAGTACCGCAATCCCAAGATTGGCGCGGCTTCGCCGATCACGGTGGTCAATCAGATTCTGTCCGCTGGAGATGCGGCACACGGCGTCATGACTGCCGCCTACAATCTTCCGAACGACGAACGCATCGTACGCGAGCGAGGCACCAAGCAAGTCCTCATGAAGAACGTGCAGGAAGCGAAGTTCGCCCAGGCACTCGTGCCGATCTCCCGCCGCGTCCTCGGCGCGAAGGACCAGGAGGATCTCAGCTTTGAGTGGTTCTTCACGCACATTCTGGCGCACGAGCTGTCGCACGGAATTGGTCCGCACGAGAATGTGCGGCAGTCGCTGAAGGAACTGTACAGCGCGCTCGAGGAGGCCAAGGCCGACGTGACGGGCCTCTATTTGCTGCAATACATGTTCGATCACGGCCAACTCCCGCACAACGAACACAAGCTGTACACGACGTACCTGGCGTCAATGTTCCGTTCCCTCCGCTTTGGCACAGTCGAAGCGCACGGCCGCGGCACGGCTATGCAGTTGAACTATCTAATGGATCACGATGCAGTCCGCCTCGGCGCGGATGGCCGGTTCTCTATCAATTTCGATCGCATCGCGAGCGTCGTGCGGGACCTGTCGCACGAGATCCTCACGATCGAGGCGCAAGGCAACTATGCGGCGGCGAAGAAGATGCTCGATTCGCTCGCGGTCGTACGTCCTCCGGTGGCGAAGGCGATCGAAGGACTATCTGGAGTTCCAGTGGACATCCTTCCTGTGGACGTCACCGCAGAGCAGATCCTGCATCACTAAGAATTGAGGAACCAGCGCAGCGCCTCTTCACAGATGTCGTGCGGCACGGTGTGCGGGCCTTTGAACTCGCGGAACGTAACCTCATAACCGCGGCGTTTGAACTCGGGAACCATCCTCCGGCTGCACTCATCGATCGGCAGGATGCGGTCCTCAGTGCCGTGCGAAATAAATATTCGCGGATGGCCGTCCGGCTCAAAACCAGCGGGCACGAACCCGGGCGAGAACGCGATCAACGAGCGGAATAAATCTCCATTCGCAAGACCGATTCCGAGTGCGTAGGATCCTCCGTCCGAGAATCCGCAAACGCAGACTCGCTTCGGATCGATATTGCAGAAGTCGAACGTCCGCTCTAGAGCCGCATTGAGCATCCGCACATCCGGACCGTACTCGCCGCGGATCGCATCCCAACGCTGGCCGGTCGAGCCCGGCGAGAGCAGGATGAACCCGAAGTCGTCCGAAAACTCACGCAGCCGGCGGATGCCTTCTTCCTCCGATCCGGTGGCGCCATGCAAATACATCAGCAGCGGTGCGGCATCGCCGGTCGCAGCCGCCTTCGGAACATACAACTGCGCATCGCGCGTCTTGCGGATGTGCAACGAACGCAGCCTGCGGCAGGCGCGGAACGCCTGCCTTTCTTCGGCGAAGCGTGCAGTCGCGCGCCCTCTTGGCCGATCCCACGCCGGCATCCAAAACTCAGCGCCGCCGCCAGTAAAGCTCTGCGCGAAGTCACCATCCCATCGTACAGGGAAGCCTGCTATCTTGGGCTGTAAGTGGGCATTTCAGCAACCACGTCGTTGGCCCTCGACCTCGGTGCGACCAGCGGCCGCGCTATCCTCGGCACCCTTTCAGACGGACGTCTTTCGATCCACGAGATCCATCGCTTTCGCAATGAACCGGTCCAAACTGCGGGCGGACTCCGCTGGAACACTGCGCTCCTTCGCGCGGCTCTCGAAGAAGGATTGCGGAACGCGGGCCAACACACCTCGCGGCTCGACTCCGTCGGAGTCGATACGTGGGGCGTCGACTACGCGCTGCTCGATGCGAACGGCGATCTGATTGGCGAGCCGTATTGCTATCGCGACTCACGCACGGATGGCGTCATGCAGCCGCTCATTGAGAAGCTCGGCCGCTCGCGCCTGTACCAGGCGACCGGCATACAGTTCATGCAGATCAACACGCTCTATCAACTGCACTCAACGACGGTCGATGAGCGCGCGGCGCTGTTCCTGACCATGCCGGACCTCATGAATTATTGGCTCACCGGCGGAGTCGCCGTTTGTGAATACTCGAACGCGACGACGACGCAAATGATCGATTGCCACCGGCGCTGCTGGTCGCCGATCATCGAGGACGCGGGAATTCCCATGCACATCCTGCCGCCGATCGTGATGCCAGGCGCCGATCTGGGAGGCCTGAGCGCGAAATTCCGTCAGATCGGTCCGCA